>JALTZZ010000083.1 GCA_027051165.1 archaeon
TTCTTTTCAATTTCTCAGTAAAGCTGTAGAATTTTTGCGCATGAATGCATAAATATTAAGTTAAAAAGGAAAATAAAGGAAGAATATATGTGATTGACTCTCGCATTTTGCAAGGGGGTTATAAGATATTTTTAGACTTGAACTTTAATAGGTTTGAAAATTGCGAAGCTCTCGTTGCCAAGCAATCGAAGCCGGAATCTGTGACTGTGTGTTTTTTTCGTTTTTCACATCAGCTGAGAAATCTGAGCTTGTGCTTATACTGATTCTCTGAGAGATCACTGAAATGTTACTTGTATCATGATATGAACATGCCAGTGCTTTCTCTTTTTTTCAATCCCGCTTCGTAGTAGGAGCTCCTGTTGTCCACTCTAATTCCGGTAGAATCGTATGCTAAAACATTGCTTTCCTCTTTAAAAAGCTCTTCATAGAACCTCTTGTTCTTATGCTCAAGTAATACTTTTATAAATATCTCATAATTTTAAGACCTCTTCGTCTTCATGTTATCCTTTCGCTAATCGGTGCACATATAAAACTTGCAAAAGAGCAAAATAAGGTTGTAAAACTATTTCCTTAGAACCCTTACAGCCTTTCCTTCGCTTCTCGGAATATAGTCGACTACTTCAACTTTTGGTGTTATTAGAAGCTCCTCCTTGAGTCTCTCCACCACAATATTGCTGTCAACGTTCCCCTCAACCCTTATTATTAGGTCTCTTCTTCCTTCTTCGCTCTTTACGATAATCTGGTAATTGTTCCCTACTCCGGGGATGTTCATGAGAACCTCCTCAACATCGCTTGGATAGAACTTCACACCTTTCACTATTATAAGATCATCTGTTCTGCCTCTTATTCTGCTGAGTCTTACATGGGTTCTTCCGCATGCACAATCGTAACCTTCTATTCTCGCTATATCACCAGTTTTGAATCTAATAGCTGGTAAAGCTTCTCTTGTTATAGCAGTTACAACAACTTCTCCTTCCTCACCTTCTTGCATGGGTTCACCCGTTTCTGGATCGACAACTTCAACTATATAATGGTCCTCCCAGATGTGTATGCCGCTCTTTTCTTCACATTCAATTCCAAGCCCCACACCACCAGTTTCTGTCATTCCGTATATATCGAAAACCTCAATTCCCATGCCATCTTCTATACGTTTCCTCATGCTCTCAGAAAAGCTCTCAGCACCAAGCATTGCTACTCTCAAAGTATCGAAGCCATATCCCATCTCCTCTCCAACCTCAAGTATCCTCAGAGCATAGCTTGCAACGGCTCCTAAGCACGTTGTTCCAAAGTCCTTCATTAGCTGTATTTGCCTTTTTGTGTTTCCAGCACCGCTTGGGACTATAAAAGCACCTATCTTCTGTGCTCCAAAGTGAAAACCAAAGCCTCCGTTAAAGAGTCCAAAAGAGGGCGTTATCTGAACAACATCCTTAAAGGTAACTCCAGCAGCTGCATAGCATCTTGCCATTATCTCGCTCCACTGCTCAACATCGTTGGCTGTATAGGGCTGAACAACCTGCTTGCCGGTTGTTCCAGAGCTCATGTGAATCCTTACAATTTTTTCCTTCGGCACGCATGCAAGCTTCAATGGATATGCATCTCTAAGCTCCTGCTTTGTTAGGAAAGGAACTTTTTTTAGATCATCGAGACTCTTTATATCATCTGGAGAAACACCTGCATTTTTAAACTTTCTTCTAAATATCTCATTGTTTTTATAAACATGATTAAGTGTTTTTTTAAGCCTTTTTAGCTGAATCTCCTCAAGCTCCTTTCTATTCAGCGTTTCCATCTTTTCATTGAAGAACATAAAACATCACCTTTGATTGAAGAAGTGTAAAAATTTAAAAATTAATGCTATAAAAAAATTATTAACACTTGATATCAATTAACACGCAAGGTTCATTTAACTTTTGTTCCTTCCTTAAGCTCCTTTGCAAGGTTCTCAATCTCTTTTATTGCTTTTTCAATATTTCCAAGATTTTTCTCAACAATCTTTACGAATGCACTTCCAACTACCACTCCGCTTGCACCAGCTTTTATAACGGCTTTTACATGCTCCTTCTTTGAAATTCCAAAGCCCACTGCTAAGGGTATCTTTACATAATTCAAAGCCCATTTAGTTTTCTCTATAGTTTCTTCTTGGAGCTTTTCCCTTGCTCCAGTAACGCCAAGCAGAGATATCAAGTATATGAATCCTCTTGCCCTTGAAAGAATCTTAAAAAGCCTATCCTCCCTTGTAGTCGGTGCGATTAGAAATATGAAGTGAACGTTATACCTCGCGCATATATCAAGCAAGTTTTGAGCCTCTTCTATAGGGAGATCAACTATAATCACACCGTCAATGCCTACGTCTCTGCACCTTTTTATAAACCTCTCCTCTCCATACTGCAAGACAATGTTATAGTATGTCATGAATATCAGCGGAATATCAAGCTTAAGCTCTTTAACAATTTCAAATGCTATATCTGTGTTCATTCCAGCTTTTAGGGCTCTATCTATGGCTCCTTGGATTGTTGGGCCATCTGCTATTGGATCGCTGAACGGTATTCCAAGTTCTAAAATATCCACATGCTTAGCAAGCGCTCTGACAAGCTTCTTTGAATCCTCTATATTCGGATCTCCCAAGGTTAAGTAGCCTATTAAAGCACCTTCTCCTTTAGCCCTAAGCTCCTCGAATTTTACATCTATTCGATTCTTCTGCACAGCCTCAAGCTTCAAGGCATCACCCTTTACCTTGCTATGCATTTATAGAACATTGTTAAATAAAAGTTTTTTGAAAGGATTTTTAAAATTGACTTGCCAGTATATGTGTTAGTAGAATAGTTAAACTATAAAAGTTTGATACATATGACTTCTCATCCCGAAAAAGCAAAAACTCCTTTTTGGACTCCATGTAGGAGAAGACCATAGTCTAAGCTCCAGAGTTTTTGGTTTCAAAGATTACAATCTCTTATAAACTTTTCCTCTTTTTTCAATTAAAAACACAACGATCTCTTTCTCTTTCTTATTAACAATATAACATATTCTCAGATTTCCAAATTTCACTCTATAAGCGTTTTTAAGACCTCTTAACTTTTTGGTATCCTTCTGAAAAGGATTTTCCTCCAATTTTTTTCTTTTTCATGAGATTTTTTAATAAATTTTTCAGCTTTGCTTGTTAACAGAACCTTCCAACTCATTTTTTAATTCTTCCAGAGATTTTAATTTTTTTTCTTTTATTTCTCTTAGAGCATCCGCATAAGCTTCGATTTCATCTTCCGTAGGCTCTACCTCATTAAGTATTTCGATAAACTCTTCCCTAACAGCTTTTCTAATAAGATGATACAGTTCTTCCTTTGATATCTGGATTATTTCTATATAAACTATTTCTATTTCTAACGTTATAAATATTAAAACTCTTATATTGAAGCTCATTGGATAACAATCTTCTGCTCTTATTCATCTGGCAAAAATAGAAAAATTTCATCTCCTCAAAGATATAGCATTAGCTGTAAAAAATTGGGAAAAATTTAGTAAAAATTATGTGCTATCTTTGTTTTTCTCAAAGTTTTTTATTTTATGCTTTAAGATGTTTATTTCATAGGAGATGTCCGCAATTTTGCCTGCAATAATTTTAACATTGTGCTCAAGCTGCTCAATATTTTTTCTCATTTCCTCGATGAATCTAAATAAAACTTCCTCGTTTTTTATTCTGTATTCTCCTCCACTCAATATCCTTTCTATTAAGAACATTTCAAACATCTTTCTTGTTTTTCTGATTTCCTCGGAAAGAATGCTTATACTTTCGCTTAGTCTCATTTGATATCCATAATCACGAAGCTCATCATCTTTTAATGAAATCTCTGTAGATTTTGTGATTTTTACTGCTCCACCTGGTAGTGTTTGGGATACTATAAACGACATCTTTGTTCCAAGAACATCTACAGAAATTCTATCTCCTTCAACGATAGGTCTTCCTATTAATCTGCGTTTTATAAACTCTCCGAAACCTAAAGAAGGCTTTGCTCCACCCATAGGAAAGAGAACAACTCTAATAGCATCACGAACATTAGCTTTTTTAATCTTTACTTTTTCGCCTAAAAATGCTCTCGCATTTATCCTTAGAATGTAGTCCATTCTTACAATATCCAAATCTTCATCATAATCGTCTGCATTCTGAACTACAGCTACAGTAGCACGCTTACCAATTATTTCAACGACGTCTTCAGCCTTAACTCCAAGAGCTTCTCTTGATTTTTTATTCATTCTAACGATTCCTCTACCCACATCGTCATCCATAGCCTCTGCAACTTTTAGCTCAAGCTCCACTATTTACTCCCCCTATTTTATATTTATTTTAAAAGAAGAACTATCATTAATGGAGTTCAAAATTCTTTTGAATTCGTGCTCAGGAATTTCTCCCAATCCATAGCCGTCTATAAAATATTGTAGATCTATAAAATGTTTAATAAATGGTTCTTTAGAAAATATCATTGAAATAAATGACACCCTCCAAGGGAAGTATATTTTGTTTTCGTTGATTTCTTTTTCCCATATAGGTGTTTGATCATCATAAAACGTCTTTTCTATAATTCCAATTGCATGTATTTCGCCAGTTTTTAGCTGAAAAACTGCTACATCGAAAGGTTCTATATTATTGAAGCTCCTTATAAACAATCTCCAATTTTTTCTCTGCTTTTTACAAACATCCCTGTCCCAAAATCCCCACATAAGTCTTTCAAATGCCCTTTCAATATTCTCAAGGTTCTTAGATGTAAATATCCACTTTTTCATGTATAATCACCACCAGTATTTGTCATAAAAGAAAGGTGGAAGTATTCCTTCTTTAAAGCTGTAAAATTTATCGCTAATATCTATATCCCCCGGTTTGTATAACATTTTTTGCTTGTTAATTACCATATTATGACCTTTTTTATTCTCTGGTCTTGATTTCTCATCATAACATCGCAATTTCTTTAGCTCAGAGGTTTTAAACATGAAAAACTCATCAGTTGAATTTGGAAGAAATATCACGTATTTAGCTTCTTTCATTATACTTTGTGAAACAGAATACCAGTATTCTTCTCTATTATTTATCTTCCGATCGAAATATATGTTTACCTTTCTTCCGTTTATCTCGTATAAGTTCCTTTTTATATGCTGGACATCTGCTTCACAACTTAACTCTAATTTTTCAATAAATTCCTTAATTTTCTTTTTTGCAAGCTTTTTATCTGGATTGCCACTGCATCTTTTATATTTTTTTGTATTCTTTTTTAATTTCTTTATTTTACTGATAATATCCTCAAAGTATTCTGGAAATCTGCTTTTTAAATGCTCTTCTGTTTCCTTTATCTGTTTTTTAAGTTCTTTTTCTTTAGCATATAAATTTCCAAGTTTTCTTGCATATTTGTCGCTTTTTATAATTTCCAAAACACGAATTTCTCTCTCCAAAGCTTTTTCTTCCTTTTCTATCCACATCTTTAGCTTCTCAATATCAACAACCATTCAGACCACCATAATTTTCATCTGTAGTTAGCAACTACAAAAATTAATAAAATTTTGAAGTTTTTAGAATTTATAAATTATAAAATATTTACATAATGTTAGCATGAAATTGGAAAAATAATGAAAGGGTATAAAAGTAAGGAAAAACGGATGAAAATCTTGGAAATTTTATATGAAAATAAGGGTAAAGGTGTTAGATGGAAGACTATAAGAGATGTGCTAAGAAGGGAGTTTAAGTGCGGAGATTCTTCCATAAAATATAATCTAGATGAATTAATAAGAGAGGGTTTTGTTGAAAAAGTAAGAAGAGGAGAGTATAAAATTACTAATTTAGGAATAAATGAATATTTGAGAAAAAAACCGCCAGTGGAATATATTTCGTTTGATAGTTCTGATATGGATATTTTAAAATTTAACAGAGATACAAAAGATATAGCACCATATATATGTATTTTATCTGGATATTTTGAAAAAGACATTAATGAAAAGTTTTATGAGTATTATGAAGGGATAAAAAGTGAAAAAGAGAAAAGTATTGAGAGCGCATATCTTGATCCCAATATTGGTATTGATACAATATTTGTAGTTGACCAAAAAGAAAAAATTTTTAGGATTATCTGTTCGATGTATAATTATAATCTTTTTAAAGAGGATACTGCAAAAATTATAAAATCAATTACTGGTATGGGAGCAGAATTTGTATGGAAGATTTTACTGCTGAAAGCGAATGAATTTCTATTTTATCTTAACGCTTTTACGGATGATTCATTAAAGATTTTCGAAATTTTTCTCCTCGACCTAAAAAATAATAAAGGATATGCAAGCAACTACGTTAAAAGTTGGAAGGAATTCTTTAATGAGATCATGCAAATACCAAGCAAGCTTAAGGCTTTTGACATAAGTTCTATAATTATAAAAGATCCAATACCAGACAAGAGAATAAAAGAACTCTTCAATAAATTTAGGGAAAAAATTGAAAAAACGTTAGAAGAAAAAGATGCTGTCGTAGAAGTTATATTTTTACCTCATGAAGAATATTTAAATTTATTCGGATTATTATTTAAAGAATATAGAGGACCCAATCCATATTTCTTCATAATAGATTCAAGAAGAGTATTTATGGATGTTGATCATCTAAAAAGACACAGCGATGACATTGTTTTATTTAAGTTTACTGAAGCAGTATTCAGATGCATATTTCCAAATGCTTCAAAGAAAGAAATTTTTGAAAAAATATCAGAGTTCTTAGAAAAAGAGTTTAGTATAAGTAGAGAATCTCTGAAGAAAAAAATTAAATAAAAAAAATTATGTGTGCTTGAATGTAACTCCTTTTCTGAACTCCATGTAGGAGAATACGTAGTCATCAATGTGCTTGTCTGTAAACGGTATTCCTGTAAGCTTGAAGAACTTCTCCCAGCCTATCCTCTCTATCGTTTCTCCGAGCCTCTCATCTGGCTCTGCATACTTTACGTAGAAGTCAACTATCTTCTTTACCGCATCAACAACCTCTGGCCAGTGCGGTGGGTTGTTTGGTAGATATGGGATAACAAGCCTTGAGTTCATTGGTCCCTTCTTCGTGCTTGGGACTTTGCCACCTACCCAGATGCTCACACCATCGTTCTTTGGATCGTGTATTGGTAATCCTGGACATTCACCGTAGCAGATACCGCAATACATGCACTTCTCTTCATCTATCTCAACAGACCTTGGGTCACCTTTCTTTGGTCTTATAGCATACTTTGGACATATCTTAACGAGTGCCGGAACGCTGCAGAAGGCTTTTACATCCTCGTCTATAACCCTTGGAGCCTTTCTATGCACACCTATAATTGCTATATCGCTCGCATGCGTTGCACCGCACATGTTTAAGCAACCAGATACAGCAATCTTAAGCCTCTCCGGAAGCTTGTCGTAGCTCTTGAAGTAATCGTAGAGAGCTTCATAGAGAGCTTTTGCTATAGAAGGTGAATCTGTAGCTGCAGTATGACAGTGTGTCCAGCCTACACAGTTTATTATTGATTTTAAGCTGTGATCTGTTCCTCCTACCGGGAATCCTTTGCTCTCAACTTCCTGTATTATCTTGTCAACGGTCTCCTCGTCTGTTGCAAAGAAAGTTGCACTGTGTCTGCTTGTGAATTTTATATAACCTTGACTGTATTTATCTGCAATATCGCAGAGCTCTCTAACAGTCTGTGTGCTCACATACTTTGGCAAGCCAACTCTGATCGTGTAGAGAACATCACCGCTCTCGGCTACGTGCTTGATTACACCTGGCTTAACATGCTCGTGATAAGCCCACTTTCCGTAATTCTTCTTGATTACGGGATGCAAAAATTGCTCATAGTGAGGAACACCAACATTTCTAAGTCCCCATGGAGTCTCCTCAACCATTTACTCCACCTCCCCAGGCCAGTAATACCAGAATGGATTTGCTCTTGGTCTGTAAATCATCTGCGGAACCGGCTCTATACCAACATCTCTTAGGAACTTGCCCATTCCGATTCTGTATATAGTTTCTCCAATTCTTTCCTTTGGATTTCCAACCTCGTCCCACCAGTCGAGTAGCTTCTTCATGAGATCCTTGAGCTCTTTGTATGGCTTCTCAAGCTTCATGAATGGTATGAGAACCCATCCAAGGAAGCTTCCTATTCTACCTCTTGCTCTCGCACCTATGAGTATTGTAGCCCCTCTATCATCACCAACTCTAAGAGCCTTTGGCATTAGATTTATGCAATACATGCACTTGTTGCACTCTTCGTCGTTTATTTCAAGCTTTCCGTTCTCATACTTCATGCACTGTGTTGGGCATCTCTCCACAGCCATCTTTATTACTTCTTCTGGATACTCCTTTAGCTTCTCCTGATCTATTTTTATGTTGTCTCTCCATGTTCCAATTATTGCAAGATCTGCTCTTGCAGCTCCAGCTACACAATCGTTTGGACAACCTGAAATTTTCACCTTGAACTTGTATGGATGCATTGGAAGGTGAATATCCTCAATGTAGCTCATAACAATTTCATGATATATGTCGAGGGTGTCTATCATTGCAAACTCGCAGTATGCTGGACCCAAGCATGCAGCTGGAGTTCTGAAGTCTGGCCCTGAGCCACCTAAGTCCCAGCCAAGCTTGACGAGCTCGTTGAAACAGTCCTCTATCTTTTCGGTTTCTATACCTACAAGCTGAAGGTTAGCAGTGGCACCGTGGAAGTTTATTACTCCAGAGCCGTATTTGTCCCAGATATCACAGATCTTCCTTAAGGCTTCTGTCGTATAGAACCAGCCTGCTGGCGGTATAACTCTGAGGAGATGAGAGGTCTTCATGACATCTGGCATGTCTGTCATTCTTCCTATAACACCTGCATCGTAACCCTTGACACCAACCATTCCACCGTGTATGAAGTGTGTCATTTTATCCTCCAAAGCCTTTCCGTAAACCTTTAGAAGCCCCTCGTAACCCGCTTTTCTAATCTCAGTAACATAGCTTGGCCACTTACCTTTTTCAAGCTCTTTAAGAATTTCCTCAGACATACACATCCCCGCCCTAATATATAATTATTTATAATATAAAAACTTTTGTTTATAGATTTTATCTGTGATTGTTTTTTATTATAATTTTTTCTCAAATAAGTTATTTAAACTATATACGTTAAAAAGTTATCTGATAAATAAAAATAATGGCTTATTCATCACCACTCTCGATTCTTGCACCGCTATTGCTTATGTTTGTTCTTATAACAAAGTTAGATACTCTGCTCAACCCTCTATATACCTCCTCGATATTTTTCCTTGTATATGCAATTATACATCCCCCTCCACCAGCCCCAGTAATTTTAGCTCCTTCCGCACTGCATTTTCTTGCAATTTTTATCATTTCATCTATTCTTTCGTTGCTTACTCCAAGGGCTCTAAGTAGGCTTTGGTTTATGTTCATAAGCTCGCCAAGGTTGTAATCTCTGAGCAAAATCTTGTCCCTTGCACTCTTCGTAATTTCACCTATTGCATCAATTATTCTGTCAACGATATTTGGATACCTTTCCCTAAGACTCCTTACCTTCTCCACCATAAGTTTTGTGCTTTTTTCTTTGCCCGTATGGGCTACTATAAGTGGGAACTCTGCAGTCAACATTTCAAATTCATCACCATTTATAAAAAGAACACCACCGTAAGTTGCTATTGCTGTATCGGTTCTCGATGCAATTCCCTGAACACTCAGCTCTGTTTTATATGCAAGCTCTGCAACTTTCCTATAATCTATTTTTATGTCAAAAAGATCCATCATGGCTAAAATTGTAGCCACACTTACACTTGCAGATGAGCCTAAGCCAGAGGCTGGGGGAATCTCGGATTTTATGTTTATCCTTAATCCAGACTTTATATCAAAATCTTTAAAAAATAGCGATATGGCTTTTCTTATGTATCTGTATCTGTCCCCTTTTCTAAAGATGTCGAGTTCCTTTAAGCTGTATTTTTCAAGAGCATTGTATTGATCTGAAAATATTTCTATTGTATCATTTTGGAGAGGTTCAACGGTTACATACACTCTTTTATCTATTGCACAGACTAAGGCAAGCTTGTTGTATACCACGGCATGCTCTCCAAAGAGGATAACTTTGGCTGGGGCGGAGGCTGTGCTTCTTTTATTTCTCAAAGACGATGGCTGCATAGGCTACCACGCTTGAGTAGTCTCCAGTAACGTCACCACTACTTCCGTATTTAAGAAGCCTCGCCCTCTTTGCACCGAGAAGCTTCGAAACAATAATTGCAACCGCTATTGGACCATATCCACATATACTTATATCATTTTCATAAACAACTTTAAGAAATCCTTTTTCGTCCATGCTGAGTATCTTTTCTATTGCAAGCATGTCCTTAGCCTTAGCGGATTCCACACTTTCATAGTGCGTGAAGTCGCTACTTGCGAGAACGATTATATCTCTATCCTTTGAATTGTTTACTATGCATTCCGCAACCTCCCTTGCAACGTCTAAATCTTGAAGAGCTAAAGATATAGGAACAAACTTAAAATCTTCGTATATAAACTGGAGAAATGGAAGCTGAACCTCTATAGAATGCTCATACGCATGTGCTTCTTCATTCAAATCAATTATCCCACAGTTTTTATAAAATCTCTCCGAAAGCTCCCTATCATTTTTTACGATGCCAAGAGGTGTCTCCCAATCTTGCATGCTGACAGCTACCAAGCTTCCCAAGCCGTGGTGATTTGGCCCAACTATAACCACAGCCTCTGGCTTTTTCTGTTTTGAAAGCTCATAGTAAACGTATCCAGCTTCGTATCCGGAATATATATAGCCAGCATGCGGAACCACAGCTCCAACGATTTTTCTCTCTTCGCTGAGACTTTTTTCTGGAAGCTTTTTAACACCAAGATCGCTTAAAAAACACTCCTTTATCTGCTTTATAAGCTCCTCCTTATCCCTTGGATAGAACATTCCAGCTACAGCTGGCTTTCTCATATCATATCAGCCCTTTAGCTTTAAATGTTATCTTACATTTATATTCTAATTTTATCTTAAAGTCTTTAAAAAGATTTCTGATAACATCTTTGCATACATTTATGATCTTTTTCTTCATTTCATTTTCAAGCTTACTTTTCCTTTTTCCAAAAATACCACTTGGATAAACAACATCAACGTTTATACTGAATGCTATTTTTCCATCCATCCTTGTAGCCTTTATATCTACCTTAAAATTTTTAAGCTTATAAGATTTTTCGACTTCTTTTTTAATCTTACTTTTTGCTTCTTCTATAAGATCATCTAACCCCCTTACATTAAAAAGAAAATCTGCAATAATTTTATCAGCTTCCTTTTCTATAGATGATTTGTTAATTTTAAATTTTTCAAAAAGTTTATCTTTACTTTTAATTTCTTTTACATCTTTAATTTCCTCTTTTATTTCAATCTTATCTATATTTTCCAAAATTTGTGGATAGTATTCCTTAATCATTCCCAATACACTATCCTTGAGTTCGTATATTCCAGCATATGCATTTCTGCAGTCGCTTGGTAGTGCACTTTTTCCAAAGAATTCTTCTTCGCCTCTTATTTTATATGCACCAATAATTCTCCCATCCTGTGCAAATATATACACATCTTCTTCGTTTGTAGTAATTCTCAAGTATCCTTTCTTTATTGACTTAACAATATTACCAATTTCGCTGCATTTTATATAAAAACTCATTAATTCTTTTCCTTCTGGTATTTTTATCATATGTTGGGTTTAGTAACTTAACTTTAGAAAATATAATTATGCACATTATTCTTTATACAAAATTTTGGCAATTATGTTATATATTAATTTAATAAATTTTTATCCTTATAAATCAAATATACAACGTATTTTTTATCTTGTTAAAGTTTAGCCATAAATGCGGTGATATACATGCTCAAAAGGGTTCTTCAGGATATGCAAAGAGAAGAAGGAGTAATATTCGTTGGTGTTGCAAGCAGCGACGGACTTGTGATAGACTATGTAAGCAACGGCGAGCTCAACTTTGAAGCAGTTGCTGCAATGACTTCTACAGCCCTTTCTACAGCAAAAAACGTTGGAAAAGAGCTTGGAAGAGGTGATTTCGTTCAAGCAATTGTTGAGTATAAGGGAGGCTATATATTTATAACCCCCATAACGGAGAAGGAATATATTGTTTTGATAACAGATAAAAATGCAAATCTTGGAAAAATAAGGTATGAAATAAGCAAATATAAGGATAAGATAAGAGATCTTTTATAATTTTATCTTACTATTCTGTATTCCTCAGATTCGTTGAAAACCAGCATCTTGAAGTAGTTTTTTGTATGGTGAATTAAAAATTTAAAATATCCAGCTTTAAGTCTCCTCGCAGATGTAAAAACCTTGAGGTTTTTATTGAAAATAATTCTTCCTTTAAATTTTTTGTGAAGCCTCCTCGAAAGATCAACATCTTCAGCTGTTTTTAACTTTGTATTAAATCCACCTATCTTTTCGAGAGCTCTCCTTTTTACTGCAAAATTTTGTCCAGAGAAGTGCGGAGCAATAAGGTAGTGATTTATCAGTAAAAAAAGTGTAAAACCATATTTTGCAAGAAATTTTTCTAAAATATTTCCATCAAGCAAGTAAACCGGACCGTAAACAGCTATAGCTTTATTGCTCAGTGTTTTCTCGATCTCCTCTATCCAGTTATCCGCTACTACCGTATCTGCATCTGTAAAAGCAATTACCTCTCCTCTTGCATGTCTCCAGCCAGTATCCCTCGCTATTGCAACTCCTCTTCTGTTTTCTCTTACAACCCTTGCATATTTCGACGCTATTTCTGCAGTTTTATCCGTGCTTCCGTTGTCAACAACGACTATCTCATAAGGACTCTGCTCGACTATTGCCTTAAGGGTTCTCTCTATATACTTCTCCTCGTTTAATGCTGGAATTACAACGCTTATCTTCAATTTACCACCTAAATAAAAACATCTCTATTTTTTCGAGCCTTGAAGCAGCATCCTCAACCTTCGTTATGTTCAGTTTTCTAAGAAAAACGTTCCTAAACTTGTCGTTTACTTTAACACCAAGCTGACTGAAGTAGTGCTTCATCTTTTTATAAATTTTTTCCCCTCCGCTGTCCAGATCAACGAGAATTATAATTTCTCTGTGCCTTTCTGCAATCCTTGCGCAGAACTCGTATATTGGCATTCCATTCATAAGAATAAAGTTCCCCTTTACACCAATTCTTTCAAGAGCCCATCTATCTTTTTTTCCTTCAACAATTATAGGTATATTTTCAGCTAACTCATTAAGCTCCTTTATGTAGTTAATAATTTCTTCGTAATCTTCCAAGGTAGCTCTCATAAACAACCAAGCAGCTAAGGTTAACAAAATTAAAAAAATATTTATAATATGAACACATGTTTAGAAACATGATTAGGAGTAGGTTCACGAGGGAGATGAAAGAAGAAGTTGCAAACTTTACGAACTCCCTTTCCTTTGATAAGAATATATTTAAGTATGAAATTTTATCATCAATAGCACATGTCTTAATGCTCTACAAAAGAAAAATTATTGATAAAAACTCTGCAAAAAAAATAATAGAAGGGCTTAAAGAAATTTACAGAGAAGGATTTATTTTAAAAGAAGGATACGAAAAGCTTGAAGATATACACATTGTTATAGAGAAGAGGCTTGAAGAAAAAATAGGAAAAACTTTTGGAAAGATGCACATAGGAAGGTCGAGAAACGATTTAATAGCAAACGACCTAAGAATGCTTGCAAGGGAAAAAATACTTGAGCTTAAGCTTGCTATCTTAAAAGTTATAAGGACTCTGCTGAAAATAGCTCAAGAAAACTTAGATACGGTAATGCCGGGCTATACGCACATGCAACACGCTCAACCGGTTACTTTAGCTCACCACATGCTTGCACATGCAGATGCCCTTCTCAGAGATGTTGAGAGGCTTGAGGATGCATTTTCAAGGGTTAACAGAAGCGTTCTTGGAGCATGTGCACTCGCTGGAACGAGCTTTGAAATAGATAGGGAGGAGGTAGCTAAGCTTCTTGCCTTCGAAGGATTGATTGAGAACACCATAGATGCTGTTGCAAGCAGAGACTTTATTCTTGAAACTGTCTCATGCACCTCTATAGCCTTAAATAACGCAAGTAGACTTGTTGAAGAGCTTATTCTTTGGAGCACATACGAGTTCAGCTTTATAGAGCTAAGCGACGAGGTTTCCTCCACGAGTAGCATAATGCCGCAGAAGAAGAATCCAGACGTTCTGGAGATTGCGAGAGCAAGGATATGCACGTGTATAGGAGACTTAGCAACGCTAATGGCAATTATAAACGCAAAACCACTTGCATACAACAGAGACTTCCAAGAGG
>JALTZZ010000084.1 GCA_027051165.1 archaeon
CGTTTAGAGAAGGAGAATACATGGCGAGAGAGCTTGGCTACGAGCTTGATCACATATTTTAAGAGGATCCCCGAGGATTGGCTGAAGAAAGCGATTAAATTTTTTTACAGCAAGATTAATAAAACAGGATTTTTCGCAGCAGACGCAACAGAAGTTAATTGCTCGAGAAAGAACAGAAAGAAGCTTCATGTAATAGTCTCCTGCTCCAAACATTTGTCTATCGTAAGGATAGATATTTCAGGAAATCACGAAGCAAAACCGTTGATGATCTTAACGGCTTTGAAAGCGATTTTTTGGCAGATAATGCTTATGACTGTAAAAAGCTTAGAACATTTTTGCGGAGAAGGGGTTTCAATCCCATTATCCCTTATAAAAAGACTTCTTATCCCAAGAGACTCTACCCCTTCGATGAAAAGAAATACAGGCAGAGAGGCGTTGACGAAGGTGTATTTAGCGCCTTAAAGAGGAAAAAGATCAAGAACATGCTGAAAAGGATTTCCCCGTCGCCTATAACTTAATGAGTGTTAAAATCTTTGTCTCGCCACTTGCTGCTCTGCAAGCTGGCATAATATCTATGTGTATGTTTATGTCGTAATCATAGTAATGTAAGATGAAACCATGGATTTTCTTGTTTGCGAACAAAAAGAAAAATAGTGATTATTTTGAATAGTTTATTCTTAAATCGAATCTATCTAAGTTCATTACTTTGTTCCATGCTGCTATGAAATCCTTGATAAATTTCTCTTTTGCATCATCACAAGCGTAAACTTCTGCAACTGCTCGTAGTTCATCGTGATGTCCAAAGATTAAATCTACTCTCGTAGCTTTCCACAAAATGCTTCCTTTTCTGTCTATAGCTTTGAAAAGGTATCTGAAGCTGTCCGCTGGTTTCCATTCAAATTCAAATGGACAGTTCAAAAGATTCACGAAAAAGTCGTTAGTTAAAATTCCTGGTCTTTTTGTTAACACACCATAATCCGTATACCTATATGTAGCACCAAGAACTCTTAGTCCACCAACTAATACTGTCATTTCAGGGACTGTTAATGTTAAAAGATGTGCCTTGTCGACAAGGAAGTATTCTGGAGTTGTGTATACGTCCTCTTCTGAAATTCTTTCTGGATATTTGAAATAGTTTATAAACCCATCAGCAAATGGTTCAATAGCTCTGTAAAATTTAACTTCTATTTGTTCTTGCGTTGCATCAACTCTTCCAGGAGTGAACGGAACTTCTACATTATATCCTGCTCTTTTTGCAGCTAATTCTATCGCTGCACAGCCTCCCAAGACGATTAAATCTGCTATGGAAACTCTTTTATTGCTTCCGATTTTTTCCAGATCTTTGTTAAATTCCATCTGAATTTTTTCATAAACAGAAATTATCTTTGGTAATTCATCTGGGTGATTTATTTCCCACCGGTTTAAAGGATAAAGTCTTATTCTTGCTCCGTTAGCTCCTCCTCTTCTGTCGGAATTTCTGTATGTAGAAGCGGATGCCCAAGCATAGTAAACGAGTTGAGAAACGCTCAATCCAGAATTAAGTATTTTCTCCTTCAATTTTTTCACATCTTCTTCATCTATAAGCTCAAAATCTCTCTCTGGAAGAGGGTCTTGCCAGATAAAGGTTTCTTTTGGAACATATTTTCCAACATAGCAAGTTTTTGGTCCCATATCTCTATGTGTTAGCTTGAACCATGCTCTTGCAAAAGCTTTCTCGAATTCTTCAGGATTTTCAAGAAACCTCTTAGCTATTTTCGCATAATTTGGATCGTATCTTAAAGCTAAATCTGCAGTAAGCATTCTAGGTTTGTGCTTTTTGTTAGGATCATAAGGATCTGGGATTATTTCAGGAGCATCTTTTGCAACCCATTGCGGTTTCCCAGCAGGACTCGTTTCTATCTCCCACTCATATTCAAATAGCAATCTAAGATAGTGTATTCCAAACTTTGTTGGAGTAGGGGACCATGTGAGTTCAAAGCCTGATGTGAACGTATCAGGGCCTTTTCCACTCTTGTATTCAAATTTCCATCCCAACCCCTGCATTTCTATTAATGAAGAACTTGGATCCGGTCCTAAATATTTATCTGGTGCTGCTCCATGACATCTACCAAAAGCATGACCACCAGCAATTAATGCTACTGTTTCTTCATCATTCATACCCATTTTTGTGAAAATCTCCCTTATCTCTTTAGCTGATAGCTTTGGGTCGGGAACACCGCCAGGACCTGCTGGATTAACATATATAAGACCCATTTCAGTAGCTGCGTATAGTCTTTCAACTTCACTCTCTTCAATCCTCTTAGAAGTCAGCATTTCCTCCTCTGGTCCCCAGTCTGGGCTTTCATCAGGCTCAAATATGTCTTCTCTTCCAAGCCCGAAACCAATTATTTTTACTCCCATATCTTCAAGGGCGATTGTTCCAGCTAAGATTATTAAATCTGCCCAAGAAAGCTTTCTGCCATACTTCTTCTTTATTGGCCACAGCAACCTTATAGCCTTATCAAGGTTTATGTTGTCTGGCCAGTTTATTCTTGGAGGAAATCTTATACTCCCATCCCTTGCTCCTCCCCTTCCATCAAATATTCTGTAACTTCCAGCACTATGCCATGCGAGTCTTATGAAAAGCGGACCATAATGTCCAAAATCGGCAGGCCACCAGTCTTGGGAATTTCTCATAAGCTTTTTTAGATCCTTTATAACAGCATCGATATCAAGACTTTGTACCTCTTTGATATAATCATAGTCCTCTCCATAGGGGTTTTGTTTTGGACAATTCTGCCTTAAAATCTTCAAATTAAGTCTATTTGGCCACCAATCAGTTATCCATCTCTTTCTTGGTTCAAAAGTTTTTTCCCCCATTTTATTTTCCTCCATTTACCAAAATCTTTACTTCTGAGTATAAAAAATTTTACTGTTGAATATTGAAATAACACTTATATTATATTGTTCGAATAACAAACCGTTGGCGCTAATATTGCTTGAATAACGAACTACCAGCGCTGAGCATGCTCGACCAAATTTAAGTTTGAGCTTAAAAATTGAAAGAAAAATTTAGGCTTGCTTGTATATAAAAGTATTAAAAGTATCATAACCCCCTTGCGGATGAGTGATGCAAAGGGATTAATTTTCTCATATAAACAAATTTTTCGAGAGAAAACAAGTTTTCTTATAAAAGGACATTTGCATTAGAAACGAAGCAAAATTTTCCAGACGA
>JALTZZ010000085.1 GCA_027051165.1 archaeon
AGAATGAATAGTTTCTCTTGGAAAATTTGTTTTTATAGAAAAAATAACCTCCTTGCATCACTCATCCCACAAGGGGGTTATTAAAGTACATTTTCGCTTCTTCATGCAACTTCAGCACCTGAATCACTCAACAAATTTCACATTGATGTTCATTTTCTCAGCGACTTTTCTTTGGTTTTTGTCGCTTGTAAGGAGCCCATTATACTTCTCTGCTTGAGCTATGTAAAGTGAGTCGTATATTGTTATATTTTCCTTCATCGCTATCTCCTGTGCTCTGCTCAAATAATCTTCCAGAGCTTCGTAAACAACTACCTCCCTCGTCTCTTTCAGTGCTCTGAACATTATCTTAGCTTCTCTACTTGAAATTGATGAATAGACCGCATAATGCTTCCATATAGCATTCGCTACTTCTGCGAGTGCAAGCGTTAGGGAGCATGTGCCAGAGGCTAAAAATCTCCTTACCTCTTCCCAGTTCTCTTCCCTAAGAATATACTTGGCTAAGGAGGATGCATCAATTACTATCACGGTCTTCCCTCACATATCTTGCGGCACAGCGTTTTCGGGTTGATATCCCGGATAGCATCTCATCTATCTCATTTAACTTTTTAATTCTCGTATACTCCCTCACCTTCTCCTCTATGAAAGCTCTTATCTCTTCGCTCCAGTTTATCTTTATTTCTTTCATTTTTTTCTTCAGCTCCTTAGGTATTCTGATGCTTACAACCTCGTTTACGCTCATGGTTACAATATTGTATTGCAACATATATAAACATTTTGTCGAACTTGATTATCTCAATGTTCATATAGCTTTGATTTTTTATCTTCTCGTTACTTGCAAGACCCCCTTCCGTAAGGGGAGGGGATACGCAAGGTTAGCTAAAAGGGGAGGCTTGGTGGAAATGTTTGCATTGATAACTATTTCAATTCTAATAGGAATGTTTCCGATGACGTCCCCTTTGGGAAAGAGCGAGCAACAAACATAGCCTATGCCTTAACGAGAGGCATGAGATAAGCGAGCCGTGAATCCCCCGAACTCCTGCATGAATCCTCTGCCGTAAAGGTGTGTGGAAACGGGAGAAGCCCCTATAAGGGGTAGTTCACACCAGCCTCTCTTGCAAGCATTCTACCTTTTCTTTCATCTATGAGCAACGGTAAGTTCGTTTCCATGGCTAAAGCAATAGCTTCAGCTTTACCTATAGATTTTAAGATAGATAAAATCCTCTTTTCTTCTACTTTTTTTACCTTAATCCATGGATTTGATTTCAAAAGAATGATGCCCTCTTCCTTTTCTGTTAGTTCATTCGCCACAGCTTCAGGAATCAAAACTTCATGATAAATCTCTCTCAATAAAAACAACAAATCTGTTTTAAAGAGCACTATAAGTGGACCTGTATCAGATACTATCATATTTCTTCTAACTCCTCTTCCAAATCTTCTGGTGTAATATTTATGTAACTTATTTTTCTTTTTCCAAGTTCATATAAAAAGTCCCATATAGTCAATCCAGCTATTTCTTCTCCTTGTTTTAATGTAACCTTGCCCACCTTAAAAAGTTGAGCAGCCATAGCTATTTTCGCTTCCTTTTCATCAAGCCATTTTGGTATCTTTATAACTTTCATGTTAGTAAATTATATGTAAACATTTAATAAAGTATCTGTAGGTTTAATTGCTCTCTAAAACAAGATTTATACCTCTTTTTTATGTAAAAAACTTTGAGGTTAACGAAGATAGATAAAGAGAATCAGCAAAAAACAGCAAAGGATATAAAATAAGCTGGTAGATAAATTTTGTAAGATCTTTAGCATTTTATTTTCATATGCCTATCCTTACCTATTTCGCAAGCGTTTACAGCGTTGTAAGCCTTTACAGGCTCTTTTCCATTTAGCTTATAGCTTCTGTGGTATTCCTCCGCTAAGATGATGTATCTAAGCGGTTTGTCTTTGATTACATATTTTACGGGGCTAACTTTTTTATACTTTAGCTCTTTAAATCCTTTTTTGCTTAGCTCTTTACCATAGCTTTTGTTAATTATCAAGTTTTTCTTATGTCGATTTCCTTGCTAAGCTCAAGGAATTCCTCCATAATGCATATCCTTGAGTTTGTGGAGAAAATTCTTGAGATATAAGCATTAAACTTCCACAACTCCTAAGAAATCTATTCTTTTAAAATCTTCATCGAGGATAGCTATTCTATAGTATTTATACGTTGTGTTGCAATATCTATGATAATACCCATTATTGCCCATACAAATTGTTATTTTAATAATCTTCAAAAAGTATTACTAAATGTTAACATAAATCCATCATTTTTATATAAAATCCGCTATAAGGGATATTTATGCCTGTCAGATACATTGTTTTAATCTCCGGCAAGGTGCATAAAGGAGGATTCAGGAGTTTTGTCAAGAAGAATGCTCTCATGCTCGGAATAACTGGCTACGCTGAGAACCTTTCTACTGGTGAAGTTCTCCTCGTTTTAGAAGGCAATGAGGATAACATTCTCAAGCTTTTGGAGAAGGTTGAAAATGAAGCTCCTTCTTTTATCAAGATAGAGAATATTTACAAGAGGAGGGAAGAGTATAAAGGTAGCTTTAGCGATTTTGAGAGAAAAGGTATAGATGTTATGGAAGACCTTAACAGCACATCTACAAGAGAGCTTCTTATGAAAATCGTTCACTTCTCCAAATCTACTGATGAAAAGCTCGAAAAGGGTATAGAGATTTTAGGCACGATGAAAAACCAGCTTGACATAGTGATAGAGAAACAGGATAAAATGCTTAAGAAGCAAGATGAGATGCTCAAGAAACAAGATGAGATGCTGAGGAGGCAAGATAAAATGCTGAAAAAACAAGAAGAAACCGTAGAGGAGATAAGGAAGACGAGAAATGAGCTTAAAGAAGAAATAAGCAAAACTGGAATCTCTCTGCAAGAGCGGTTTAAGAGGATAGAGGAGGAAATAGAGAAGATTAAAAAAGCTCTCTCAAAAGCCGGGATTGAGGTTTAAAATTTTTCTGCAAATTCTTTTTTCCACAGTATAGATTCTTAATAACCCCCTTGTGGGATGAGTGATGCAAGGAGGTTATTTTTTCTATAAAAACAAATTTTCCAAGAGAAACTATTCATTCTTATAAAAGGACATTTGCATTTGAAACGAAGCAAAATTTTCCAGACGAAACACAGAAAAATTTATATAAAAAAGGAATT
>JALTZZ010000086.1 GCA_027051165.1 archaeon
TAGACGGAATCAGATAGCTTGGAACATGCCCTAAGCCTGTGCCCTCTATTACTATACCGAGATATCTGTCTATATAGAAGTCGAACAGCTCCTTATCTATTCCCGGATATATCTTTACAAGGGCTACTCTCTCCTCAAGCTTGTCGTCCAAAAGAACTTCTTCATCGCTCCTTTTTCTATAATCTGTAAACGTTTCTATCTTTCTGCCCCTAACTATTCCCAGTGGCGGAGAGTTTATGCTTCTAAATGCATCCCTCCTTGAGCTGTGCATTTTTCTAACCCTTGTTGCTCTGTGTATATAGCATGAATCGTCGCTGCTTGTAGCGTGCATAACAACGGTTACCTCCGCTATATCGCTTGTGGCTACCCTGAGTGCACTTAATAAGTTTAGGCTTGCATCGCTGCTCGGTCTGTCGCTTGAACGCTGTGCTCCGACAAATACAACGGGCTTTGACAGATTCTTCAGCATAAATGCAAGAGCACTTGCGGTGTAACTCATCGTATCTGTGCCGTGTGCAACCACCACGCCGCTGTAACCAGCGTTTAGAAGCCTTGCAACCTCTCTTGCAATCTTTCTCCAGTGCTTTGGAGTCATGTTTTCGCTTAAGATGTTGAACAGAACGCCAGCATCTATGTCTGCTATGTCCAGCACCTCTGGAATTGCGTTTACAATTTCCTCTGCTGTAAATGAAGGACTAACCGCCCCGGTTTTGTAGTCTATTTTGCTTGCTATTGTTCCTCCAGTTCCTAAGAGATACACCTTTTGTAAACCTTTTTTTTCGATTTTTTTAAATTCTACTTTTTTAATTTCCTCTTTTCTTTCTATTTTTTCTATTTTTTTTATTTTAGAGATGTTTATTCCTATGTTGTATCCATTGTCAAGCTTTAAAACTATGTGCATATCGTCTCCAAGCTCGCTCCTCGGCATTATTAAACCTTCATAAACAGAATTATTTTTTTGAATTTTTACCCTATCTCCTATATCAACACCATATCTTTTTAGAAGTTCTCTTGCTCTTCCTCTATACATGACTTCTTACTTTAATTATCCTCTTATATAATTTTTTGCATCTCATGCTTAAGACCTGTCCAAAATGACGAGATATTGGCACAAGCATGCACACAGTAAAATATAAATAGGCGGTGAGGGAGGGCAAAGGAATATGAAGGTAGATATTTTCGGTTACATAATGGGTTTAGAGATATTTAGAAGGAACTTTAGAGCTAAAGATATTAGCGATAGTGAACTACATATTTCTCAGCAGTTATCGAAGAACGGCTAAGGTATTATCTATTTTTAAAAGATTAGCAAGAGTTCTGTGCATTATTGGGTCAAAAGATTTAAAGAGAAGGTTAAGATAGGCATGGAGGAGAAAGAAAGGCAAACTATAGCGATAGACGATAAAAATTAATGGCGAAAAGTTCTACTTATACGCAGCTTTGGATGTGGAGAATCGTTTTTATAAAAGTCTATTCAACGAGAAATTTCTTAACTTCGATGGATTTTATCAAAAAAGGAGTTTTCGAAAGACTAGGCTTAGATTATGTTCATGAAACCCTTAGCAAAAAAGCAAGGTTGAACGTCTCCTCTTACAAGCTTCTTTAATAATTTTTAGAAGTATGTTGAAATCAAAGTGGTGCAAAAAAGCCCTCGAAAATGCTAACTCCATCGCCTACTTGTTCATGCTCTGCTATAACTACCTGTGGTGATGTCTTATTTGGACAGGCTTATTTAGTTTTTATTAAAGCTTTATATAGTTTTTTATTATATCAAATCATCTAAAACTATGGTTTTAAAATGTTACTTCCCAAGCCTTTTATATGAAGATTTTGAGAGAAAAAATATGCAAAAAATGCGATTTTTATAAGGAAGATGAGGAAGATAGCGGGCTTGAATGCTACGCGTATAAAACAATTAAAAGACTCTTGAAAGAGGGGAGAATTAATTTGGAGGACTTAGATTGAAGAATGCTTTTCCAAAATTGAAAAACTGCTCCTTAAGAAATGCAGAAAAATTTTTCTTATACAACTTTAAAAAAGATGAGCTTTATGAGCTTGATAGAGAGGCTTTTGAATTTTTAAAGCACCTCTCTGGAGATTACTCTATATATGAACTTAAAAAAATTTTCGGAGATAAAATATTGGAAACTTTAAAATTTCTCGAAGAAGAAGAGTGTTTGGAATTTATAAATGGAGTTGAAAAAAGAGAAAAAAGAAAAATAACCGTTAAAAAATCACCGATACCTTCACTCAGATACCTCCAGCTCCATATAACGGAGAAATGCAATTTAAATTGTAAACACTGCTACCTTGGAAGGAAATCCAAGAAATCAATGGATATTGAGCTTGCGAAAAGGATTGTGGATGAATTCTCAGAAATAGGACTTAAGCTTATTATTACTGGAGGAGAGCCTCTTCTATACGAAAATATATGGGAATTCTTAGAATATGCAAGAAAAAAAGATATTAGAATCGTTGTTTTATCCAACGGAACTTTAATAAATGAAAATACGGCAAAAAAGCTTTCAAAGTATGCCGATGAAGTTCAGATAAGCTTGGATGGTCTTAAAGAGGGGCATGAGTTTTTAAGGGGAAAAGGAACCTTTGAGAAAACTATCGAAGGAATAAAAAATGCAAAGAAGTATATGAAAGTAAGCGTTGCAACGATGATTCACAGAAAAAACATCAATGAATTCCCGAAACTAAGCTCCTTAATATCAAAGATTGCGGATGAGTGGTTTTTGGATATTCCTTCGATAAAGGGAAACGCTACCAAGGATATCCTTCCTGACCTTGAAAAGGCGGTAGAAATCTTCCTAAGCTATGGGTTCTCAGAAGCTGTTCACGAGAGCAGCGGTGAATACTCTTGCGGTTCTCACTTAGCCTCGATAGATGTAGACGGCTACTTTGCTAAGTGCGGATTCTTTGAGCCAATCTGCCACGTAAGCGAGGGACTTCTAAGCTGTTGGCAAAAGATTGTTGAAAAGATGACTCCAAAGCTTAGCGAGCTTGAGTGTAGAAACTGCGAATACTTGGAAAACTGCAGAGGTGGATGCAGATACAGAGCTTTTTTAGAAAAAGACCTTTATTCGAAAGACAGATTTATGTGCATGCTATTTGCACGGCTATCGCACCAAAAACAGCACCAACAATGCTCGATATAAAGTTTACATGCTCGTTGTTTATTAATCCGCGCCTCTCAAGAGTTGCCCCAAGAAGGCTATCCGTATTAAAGCCTACAAAACCCCCTATCAAGGCACTTACTAAAGCAAGCTTCAGCTCAAGGATTCCCAAAATATAGGCTAAGAGTCCTATAAGCAATGCTCCGAAAAAGCCAGCAACCTCGCCAAGCATGGAAATTGCACCGTCTGTTCCCTTTGGAACTTTTTTAAAGCTCGTTATTAATCGAGGAGTTCCCCTGCTTAGAACTCCTATTTCGCTTGAAAAGGTATCAGCGGTAACGGTTGCAACACTCGCTATATAAGCTCCCGCAACCAAGCTCTCAAAATCGTTTGTAAAGCTGTATAATACAGCAATAATGGTTGGTGCAAGCCCGTTTGCAAGAACATTTCTCGCTCCTCTTCTCCCTCTATTCTTTTCACTAACTTTAATTTTTTCTTTATACTCAAACTTATATTTTGTTACCAGAAATCCAGAAAACATAAAAAATATTAATAAAACAAGCCAGTTAAAATTCGCAAAAACGATAATAGCACTTGCAAGCAGAACTGCTGTAAGAGAACCTTTTAAATCCAAAATCCCCTTTTTATAAACAATAAAAAACAGAGCTATACAGAGGAGGATTTCAAACATCATGCTTCAGCTTTTACCTCTTCCTCGGCTTCAAATTTTGGCAGATATAGCTCACCGAACTCTAAGACTTTAATTTTTCTAATTTCAACCTTTTTAAGAGGTCTTATTTTATGAGCAACCTCGTGTATTTCTTTTGCTATGTTTCCATTTATAACGTTGTTCACAAGCTCCTCTATCGTCATGTTTGGAACGAGCTTTTCAAGGACTTCGATCATCTTAGCCCTTATTGCCTCTTCCTGAGATGTCTGCGCCCTCCCCAAGCCTATTGCCAACGCCCTTATCCTTATCCTGTATCCATCCTTGGTTGTAAAGTCATGTATGGCTTCTATTCTTGTAGATTTCCTTCTTATAAGGCTTCTTACATAGTCCCTTGCCAAAACAAGACCCTTAAATACGGTATAAGCATTTTCACCGCGAACATCTTTAACTTGAAATCTCAGCTTTATATGAAACTTTGTAAAATCTCCTGTTAGGTCTTTAACCGTGGTTTCTACCGTTCTACCAATTATTTTCTGAGGATCATCAGCTATCGTCTCTCCAACCTCTACTTCACCAAACATCCTCGGAGCAAGTATCTTATACCATTTTTTAATCTTTTTCTTCTCTTTTCTCTTTACCCTTCTTGCCATGTAATCACCCCATGAGAATCCCAACGTAAACTTTTTCATAACATCTGCATCAAAAATTTATAATCATGACTGATGAGAGGGAATTTATAAGGGAAACTATACGCTTAGCAAAAGAGCTTGGGCTTATAAAAAAGATGGGTCAGCATCTGCTCGTAAACGTGAATATCCTTAAAAGAGAGGTTGAGTATGCTTATTTAAATAAAAATGATATAGTCCTTGAAATTGGAGCCGGTCTCGGAAATTTAACATATTTTCTTGCAAAAAAAGCGAAAAAAGTTGTTGCAATAGAAAAAGATAAAAGACTTGCAGAAATCCTTGAGAAAAGGTTCAAAGACTTTGGAAACGTTGAGGTTGTTGTCGGTGATGCATTGGAAATAGATTACCCTCCTTTTAATAAAATAGTATCTAATATACCATACTTAATTTCATCTCAGATAACTTTTAGAATTCTAAGGGAAAATTTTGATATAGCTGTTTTAACCTATCAAAAGGAGTTTGCAGAGAGGCTTGTTGCAAAGCCGGGGACAAAAAACTATTCAAAGCTCAGTGTTGCATGCTACTTCTACGCAAAAGCTAAAATTCTCGAATATATTCCAAGAACAGTTTTCTTTCCAAAGCCAAAGGTAGATTCTGCAGTTGTTGAAATCATAAAAAGGGATAAGCCGAAGTTTGATATCGACGAAAAGCTTTATTTTAAAATAGTAAAGGGTGTTTTTTCTTACAGAAGAAAGACACTCAAAAATGCTCTTATAAATGCCGGCTTCAGCAAATACATTGATAGCATTCCAGAAAATCTTCTTAAAGAAAGGGTATTTAAGCTCTCACCTGAGGACTTTGCAAAGATATGCGAAATTATCTCATCTTCTTAATTTTAATTTATTTTACTATGTTTAAATTTAGGAGTGAGTTGTGGTGTGGCAATGATAACAAAAAAGGAAGCCTTAGAACTTCTTAAAAGCGATATATCATTTTTCAAAAAAATTTCAGAATTCTCGGAGATCCTTGCACAAAGAGAGGTTTCTTACTCCAAAAACGTTTTCATTCCGCTTACAAATGCGTGCAGAAATAGATGCGGCTACTGCTACTTCAGAAGCGATTCTCCGAAAATAATGAGCAGAGAAGAAGTCCTAAGAACCGTAATGCTCGGAAAGAAGTTTAACTGTAAGGAAGCCCTCTTTACATTCGGTGAAAAACCAGAAACAAATGAAAAAATAAAAAAAACTCTTAAGACATTTGGATACGATAGTATTGTTGATTATTTGTATGATCTGTGCGAAGAATCCCTTAAGATAGGATTGCTACCGCATACAAACGCTGGAGTTATAGAGTTTAGTGAACTAAAAATGCTCAGAGAAGTTAACGCAAGCATGGGGTTAATGCTTGAGAATGCAAGCACAAGACTGTGCAAAAATGGAATGCCGCATGAAAAAAGTCCGGGAAAAAATCCTAAGGTCAGGATAAGGTTTATAAGATGGGCTGGAAGGCTTAAAATACCTTTTACAACAGGTTTGCTTATAGGTATAGGGGAAAATTATGAGGAAATCCTTGGCTCTCTTTTAGTCATAAAGAGACTTCATGAGAAATATGGGCACATACAGGAAGTAATTATTCAGAACTTTAAGCCAAAAAAAGGAACGCCGATGCAGGATCACAGAGAACCGAGCATGTTTAAAATGATAAAGGTCGTTGCTGTTGCAAGGCTTTTGCTTAATACAAACATTCAGGTTCCCCCAAATCTGAACAGATATTGGCAGATGTTTATAGCCTATGGAGCTAACGATTTAGGTGGCATATCACCGGTAACGAAGGATTATATAAACCCAGAGTCTCCTTGGCCAGAGATCAACGAGCTAAAAGTCCTTGCGAGAGAAATGAACATCAAGCTAAAGGAAAGGCTTCCTATATATCCGGAGTTCATAGAGAAAGGCTGGTTCAGCGAAAAGGTAGGTAGCGTTGTTGAAAAACTAAGGTGGTGAAGCATGATATTTGAGCTTGTAGAGAAAAGCGAGGTTGCAGACATCCTTGAAAAAGCATTAAAAGGTTCAAGAATAAGTGAAAAGGAGGCTTTAGAACTTTTTAACGCAGATAGCTTAAATTTTATTGGATATGTGGCTGATTTTATTAGGAAGAAGAAGTGCGGCGATGTTGTTACGTTTGTTGTTAACAGGAACATAAACTTCACAAATATATGTATAAATAATTGCAGATTCTGTGCATATAGGAGAAAAAAAGGAGATAAAGATGCCTATACTCTTAAGATATCTGAAATTATAAAAAAGGCTAAAGAAGCGGAAGCAAAGGGAGCTACAGAAGTATGCATTCAAGGTGGAATAAATTCTGAGCTCAGCTTTGAATACTACCTCGAAATACTGAGGGGAATAAAGAGAGAAACAAATCTTCACATACATGCATTTTCTCCTATGGAAATTAAACATATAAGTGAGAAATCTGGTTATGGAATAAAAGAAACATTAAAAATCCTTAAAGAGAATGGTCTTGACTCCATGCCGGGAACCGCTGCAGAAATTCTTGTTGACAACGTTAGGAAGGTTATATGTCCAGAAAAAATTACAACTAAGGAATGGATTGATATTATAGAGACTGCACATAGAATAGGAATTCCAACGACTGCAACAATCCTCTATGGTCATGTTGAGAGCTATGAGCACGTTGTTGAGCATTTAGGAATAATAAGAGAAATTCAAGATAAAACTAAAGGATTTACGGAATTCGTTCCTCTATCTTTCATACATAAAAGAACAGAGCTATATAGAAAATATAACACTCAGGGATCAAGCGGATTGTATGATATAAAGATTCATGCAATTTCAAGGATATTCCTCGATAATTTCAGAAATATACAAGTTTCTTGGGTAAAATTAGGTAAAAAGCTTGCACAAATAATTTTAAGCTATGGTGCAAATGATTTTGGTGGCACACTGATGGAGGAAAATATATCAAGAGCCGCTGGGGCAAGCGAAAAGCTTTTAAGAAAGGAGGAGATTGTAAATATAATTAGGGGGGCTGGAAGAATACCGAAGCAGAGGGACACTTTGTATAATGTAATTTCATAATAGAAAACACCATGTCTCAGGTGATATTGTGTATATCGAGATAATGGTGTTTGGGAATGTTGAAAAGGATATCATAAGGATATTATCAGCGGAAGTTGAGAGGAAGTTTGGAATAAAATGTAAGTATGGTAAAAGATTTGACGTTCCTCGTGAAGCTTATTCCAAGTTCAGGAAACAGTATCTTGGCGATTACATACTTGAGTTTGCTTCAAGGCTTAACGGCTCTGGTAAGGTTCTTGCAGTAACAGATGCAGATTTATATACGAGAGGCGTTAATTTTATATTTGGGCTCGCAAAAATAAATGGAAATTCTTGTGTCGTATCTATACATAGGCTTAGAGAAGAGTTCTATGGAAGAAAAAGTGATTATAATCTTTTGCTTGAAAGAACAATAAAGGAATCTTTCCATGAACTTGGACATGTTTTTGGCTTAAAGCACTGTTCAGATTTTAATTGTGTGATGAAATTCTCCAAGGATATATGTGAAGTTGATATGAAATCCATGAATTTCTGTGAAAATCATGAAAAAATTCTTTTTAAAAATATTAAAAAATATTCAGCAACTTATATCATGCATAGGGAGAATTTTGTTTTATAAAAGTTTTTAATTTTTTATGAAATCATTTTGCTCTGTTGCAAGTTTAGATAACAAGGATAAAAAAGTAACAAGATAGACGTTGCAGCAAGCGGCGATTAGCAAAACTTACGTAAGCGGGATTTAACTCTATCGCCTATAAGTTTCACAGAGCCATCTTTTTTCACATTGACGAGGAGGAATCCAAGATAGAGCAGCTGGCGTTTTTTGGGTTTTAAAACTGCGAAGCTCTCGTTACCAAGCAATCGAAGCCAGAATCTGCGACTGTGTGTTTTTCGTTTTTCACATCAGCTGAGAAATCTGAGCTTGTGCTTATACTGATTCTCTGAGAGATCACTAAAATGTTGCTTGTATCATGATATGAACATACCAGTGCTTTCTCTTTTTTCCAATCCCGCTTCGTAGTAGGAACTCCTGTTGTCCACTCTAATTCCGGTAGAATCGTATGCTAAAACGTTGCTTTCCTCTTTAAAAAGCTCTTCATAGAACCTCTTGTTCTCATGTTCAAGTAATACTTTTACGAATATCTTATAATTTTAAGACCTCTTCGTCTTCATGTTGTCCTCTCGCTAATTAGTGCATATATAAAACTTGCAACAGAGCAGAAATTTGTTGATAAATCTCAAAGCTAAGGCATAGACAGAACATGTATGAACATCAAGACTGAAATCTTTAGCAATTGTTCTACCAGTGGAGCTCGTATGTGCTGGATTAACCAAGGAAAGCTTTGCATAATCTCTCTACTAAATTTAGAGATGATTTAGATAGTTTCGTATGGCAAGTTAGCATTTTTACTTTTATAATCCATTGCAACAAAGTTAAATATAAATTAAGGCATATATTTTGGCACATGGAGAAAGCTGAAATTCTCATAGAAGCCCTTCCGTATATCCAAGAACTCTATGGTGAGTATATAGTTATAAAGTATGGTGGACATGCAATGCTCGATGAAGAACTCAAATATCATACTCTAAGAGATACCATTCTCTTAAAATACATAGGTGCTAAACCGATAATTGTTCACGGTGGTGGACCAGAAATTACAAAAGCTATGGAAAAACTCGGTAAAAAACCAATATTTATTGAGGGACTCAGAGTAACCGATAGAGAGACTCTTGATATTGTTCAAATGGTTCTTGTCGGTAAAATAAACATAGATCTTGTCTCAAAAGCTAATCAGATGGGTGCTAAAGCTGTCGGATTGAATGGAAAAGATGCAAAACTTATAGTTGCAGAAAAAAAGAAGCCTGTGAAGGTGAAGGATACTGAGGTTGATCTTGGGTATGTTGGAGAAATAAAAGAAGTAAACACTGATATTATAAAAATACTAACGGAAAATGATTATATACCAATAATTTCTCCGATAGGATTTAGCGAAGAAGGTGTAGGTTATAATTTAAACGCTGACACTGTTGCAGGATACATAGCCGGGTCTCTAAGGGCAAAAAAGCTCATAATACTCACAGATGTTCCGGGTGTTCTCAGAGATTTAAGCGACGAAAGATCTCTAATAAAGGAGATGAATATTGAGGAAATTGATGAGCTTATAGAGAGGAACATTGTAAAGGGATCTATGATACCAAAGCTCCTTGCATGTAAAAAGGCTCTTGAAATGGGTGTTGAAAAGGCTCACATAATTGACGGCAGAGTAAAACATGCTATCCTCCTTGAACTTCTTACAGATGAAGGTATTGGAACGATGATAGTTAGGTGAAGGGAACTAAGATTTTTTATATTCTTCTTCAGCCAGCCTTCTGTAGTATTCCGCTTCGCGTTTTCTTCCTATTTTTTCAAGCAAGCTTGACTTTATTAAGTAAAGCTCCTTAAGCGGCATATCTCTTTCCTTTGCATTTTCTATTATCTTATCAACGTATGTAATAGCTTTTTCATAATTTTTTCTTTCAATTTCAAGCTCCATCCAAAGAACATTATATATCTGGGATTTTTTATGCTTTTCAGCCGCTTTTAAAAGTTTTTCAGCATCTTTAAATTTCTTCCTTCTTATTAAAAGTAAAATTCTCAGCCCTTTTGAAATTTCTTCAGAATGCGGAGTTCCAAGCAACTCTATATTCCTTATAAAATCCTCAACGGTAACATAGTCTCCTTCTGCTAAGCATCTTAGTGCTTCTGAAAGCTTGTAAAAAAGCGGATGTGTGGGAGGAAGATCGTATATCCAAAAAGAGTCCATAAAAACCTCAGCTCTTATTGGATCAATTTCTTCAGCTTTTTTAACGTATTTCTTATAATCAGTATCCCCCATCCAATACAAAATCTGTGCTTTTACTATATTTAAATGAAAGTTGTCTGGATACTTTTTCAAACCTTTATCAATTGTATTTAAGGCTTCTTTGAAGTCTCCGAGATCTATATAAAGAGCCGCTCTTGCAATGTATGCATCAAGTATATCATCTTTTTGCAAAACTTCATCAAGAATGGCTTCTGCCTTTACAAAGTTACCAAGCTTCCAGAGGGATTCCGCTTTTATAACCTTTGCAAGGGTGTTGTCCTCATATTTCAATATCCTTTCGGCACATTTGAGAGATTTCTCGTATTCTCCATTTTCAAAATATTTGATGCTCATCCTAATTAATGAATCTATATTTACTCCTTTTCTTTTTGATTTTCTATTTTTTATAATTTTTTCAGCCCACTTCCTAATGCTTTTCGATTTATCGTTAAGAGCTCTTTTTAGGAATTCCTCTCCAAAAATTTCGCTACCATATCTGTATCCAAGCATTCTCAAACACGCATTCTTTGCTTCAGTAGCTTGTTTTAAAAAATTTTTGATTGTATTTTCGTCAAAGTTTTCTACGTAGCTCCTTATTATATCAAGGATTCCCATGTTTATGTATAGCGATTTTTTATCGGTTTTCTCCGGATTGTATCTCTTTAATATATTTTTGTTAAATTTATACATCAGATAGACAGCCCTTCTTACAAGTCCACCATTTATTTTCTGCGATCCCTCTATTATAAATTTTAAAAGTTCATATCCATGTTTTCTGTTCTTATTTATCACCATTTCAAGAAATTTTTTGTTTTTTTCTAAAATATCCGCTACAATGCGATGCTTTTCCTTAAGATTTGATTTCAGTATTATATCTATGTTCTCAACTACAATGCTATCTTTTGTCTCTCTATCAAATTCTAAAAGGAATATCAGCTTTTCTCTAAGAGATTCCGCTCCATATTTTTTCAATAAAAAATTTAGGAAACATTGATTATAAGGCGGAGTGAGAGGTGCAAACCTTTCATAGACCTCGTTTATAAGTCTAATCTTGGTATTATCCAAAATTTTCTTTTTCAAAGATTCTTTAACAAATTTAGCAAAACAAGTATCATTTTTAAGGCAATGTATTTCTGATGAAACTGTTGTCAATACGTTGTATAGCTCTAATACCTCTGCAAAATCCTGTGTAAATTTTCTTAGTTCATGAAGAACCTTTTTTCCTCTTGTTTCTTCCATAGCTATGTTGGATCTATCCTCCTATATAAATCGTCCTCAAGCTTCCTTCCAGTTCTCTTTTCCCATTCTTCTATGCTTATGCTGTATTTTTCCTGAATCTTGTCCCTATATAACTCCGGAAGAACGTTAAACGTGCAAAATGGTATGAGCCTTCTATCTGGTGTTACATAGTGTATGTTGCACCTCATTACCCTCTCTAAGTCGTAGTTGTATAGGTCTTGGAAGTGCATCATCCCTATAAACAATGTCTTGGAGTGAAATTCTCCAAGCGTGCTGTAGTCATGCTTTATCAGGACGTTATATAGTATCTTTGCAAAATTTATGCTTTTTGGCTGATTTTTCTTGTCTATAAACTTGCTTATTTTCGATATGAGCTTAAATCCTACAATCAATCTGCTTTTACCTTTTCTAAGCTCCTCGCTCAGTTCATTTAGGAAGTTGTAAAGTCCTTCTACATCAACAAACCTCGTTACTGGAATTACTTTTCCATCTTCTTTAAAAAGATACGTTGCCATTCCACACGCAAAGTGATTGCTAAGCTCATAGTATGGCTCTTTTGTTATCGCCTCAACAAAATGTGTTATTGCTGTTGTATATGGAACTGGATAGAAATCCTCCCTTGTTAATATGCCGTTGCTCTGCTCCTCAAGCCTTTTTATAACATCTGGTATCGTTATCCTATATTTTTCCCTTTCCCTCTTGCTCATTCTTCCAACAAGGCTAACGGGCTGGAAGTTAACCCCTCTAACGATATCTATGTTATCGAGTGCAAATTCGACTATCTTCCATACCTCGTGATCGTTGACACTTTTAATTACTGTTGGAACAAGAACTATTCCTAAACCAGCCTTTCTACAGTTTTCTAATACCTTAGGAACCTCCCAGTGATTCTTAGGATTTGTTTTTGGTGATACGCCATCGAATGAAAGATACAACGTGTTCACACCAGCTTCTCTAAGTTTCTTAGCGAGAGTAGGATCTTTAGCAAGCCTAATACCGTTTGAATTCAGTTGAACATGCTCTATTCCATACTTCTTAGCCAGCTTAACTATCTCCACAAGATCATCTCTTAGGGTTGGCTCACCCCCAGTTAACTGAACCGCATTTGCTGGTATGGGTTTTTGATTCCTCATAACTTTAAGCATCTCCTCTATCTGCTCAAGCGTTGGCTCATAAACATAGCCAGCCTTCTTTGCATAGAAGAAGCAATACCAGCAAGCCAGATCGCAGCGGTTCGTTACAACCATGTTTACGAGAGCACTGTGGCTTTTGTGTATAGGGCAAAGACCACAGGTGTATGGACAGTTAACCATATTTACATTGGGATTCTCAACACCGTTACCATCGTGGGCAAATTTTCTTGCTTTCATATAGAGTTCATAATCTCCCCAGTATATCTCCTCAAAATATCCATGCTTTTCACAGAATTTTCTTATATAAACTTTATTTTCCTTCTCAAAAATTACTGCATCAATGACACTGATGCATTCTGGACAAAGTGATTTCGTGTATTGAATGAAAGATTCCCCCTCTCTAAGTAGCATGAGTTTTTCTACAGCTTCCATGTTAACACCCCTTGCTAAGAACAAATTCTTTAATACTTTCTATGCTAACATTATAAAATATGAGAATAAAAGAACTTCCGAAAAGCGAGAGACCACGGGAGAGGGTGCTTAGATACGGAGTAGAAGCTCTATCAAATGCGGAGCTTATAGCAATAATACTTAGAACCGGAAGCAAGGATAAAAATGCACTTGAGCTCGCGAATGTTCTTTTAAAGCACTTTGACAACAATCTTAAAAGGCTATTTTCAGCAGATATAAGCGAACTTAGAAAAATAAAGGGGATAGGAATTGCAAAAGCTGTCCAGTTAAAAGCCGTTTTTGAGCTTGCAAGAAGGATAAATACTTTCAGCAACAACAGAATAAAGATAAATTCTCCAGCAGACGTTTATAGAATTCTCCACGACAAGCTTGCAAATCTTGACAAAGAGCAAGTTGTATTGCTGTGCTTAGATGCAAAAAACAGGGTTATAGACAACGAAGTAGTTCTATCAATAGGTTCCTTAGAAGCAAGCATCGTTGATCCGAAGGCTATATTTAAGGTTGCTATTGCAAGAAGCTCAAGCTCTATAATACTCGTTCACAACCATCCAAGCGGTGACCCAACACCAAGCATCGGCGATATAAATGCAACTAAGGGCTTGATAGAGGCTGGTAGGCTTTTGAACATCCCTCTGCAGGATCATGTTATAATCGGAAAAAACAGCTACTGCAGTTTAAAAGAAAGTATTCCAGAGCTTTGGAAGAGCAATGAAGATGAATAGACTTAAATAAATTTGGCATATTCGTGTGCGAGATCAAAGTATTTTTTAGCAAGCTCTTTAGCCTCTTTTCTTTCGTGATCTGGAACATGCATATCGGCAAGCTTAAAGCAGTTTACCTTCGCTCTTACGTATGCTCTGTAACATTTATAGAAGTCAAGCAGCTTATATATCTCGCTATCACCGCTTAGCTTTATGTATTCATTTATAAAAAGCTCAGAAAGGTCTTTTCTTCCGTGAAAATCGAGATCCATTGCTAAGAAAGCCACTTCATTTGCCACATCGCTACAAGAAAATGCTTTATTAAACTCTATAGCATCAAAAATATATATTTTATCTGTTATAAATATATTTCCGCTATGAAGATCTCCATGGCATTCCTTTACCCTACAATTTTTTCTTCTTTTTTCAAAAAATTCTTTATTTTTTTCTATAAATTCCATTACTTTATCTTTTATATAAAAATATTTATCTTCCCCTAAAAATTTTTTAAATTCTTTGGTTTGATCGAAATTTTGAACCCAATTTGCTAATATATATTTTGTTCTTCCATATTCTTTCACTTCCTTATCACTTCTTGTTTTTTCATGAAATTTATGTATAATCTTTGCTATTTCCTTTATATGCTTATCGTTAACCCTGTTTTTTATTAAAAGATTTGTCATTATAGACTCTTGTGGCATTTCAAGCATTTTTACTGCATATTCTACAGTTTTTCCCTCACCTCTGATTTTAATCTTATCTCCCTTTTTGTTTATTGGAACAACCCCTATATACATATCTTCGGAGAGCAAACTGTTTATTCTAACCTCTTCCTCACAGAAAAATTTCCTCTTCTCAAGAGTTGTGTAATCAAGGAAACCCAAATTTACAGCTTTTTTTACTTTATACGCATATTTCCCGGTTAAAAAAACATACGATATATGTGTCTGGAGGATTTCTATCTTTTCAACTTCCTCATCATAAGCATCTTTATTTTTAAGTGCTTCTATAACCTCTGTTTGATCCATAAAACTACTTTAAAAACTGAAAAATAAAAATCTTTCGCCGTAATGGATTACAGTGTTATATCGGCTAAAACATCAGATAATTCCTTTATTTTTTCATAATCTGTCATGTCAAGCTTTATTGGAGTAACTGAGATTATTTCTTCTTTTCTAACTGCAGTTACATCGGTATCATCTTCACATTCAAGAACAGCCTCTCCATCTATCCAGTAATATTTTCTTCCCCTTGGATCGTATCTCTCCTCAAGCTTCGTTCTATACATTCTTTTAGCAAGCCTTGTAACTCTTATAATTCTCTTTTTTGGCTTTTCTGGAATGTTTATATTTAGAACTTCTGCATCAATTTTTCCTTCTAAAAAAAGAAGAGAGATTTTATACAGAACCTCCTCGGCAGTGGAAAAATCTATTTTATCGTGCAGGTTTTCAAACTTTATTTTCTCATCTTTTGTTGCAAGAGAAATCGCTATTGCCTTAGCTCCTTGATTTGCAGCTTCAATTGCAGCTCCAACCGTGCCCGAGGTTAAAGATTCATAGCTCAGATTCTCTCCAACGTTTATTCCGGATATGACCAAATCAGGAATTTTTTTTATTATCCCGTAGATCCCTATTAAAACGGCATCAACTGGCGTGCCGCTTATTGAGTAAGCTTTTATTCCTTCTATATCCACTTCTGATATACTTACTGGTGAAAACAGAGAAATTGAGCGACTCACACCGCTTCTCTGAATTGCTGGGGCTACTACTGTTACATTTCCCAGCCTTTTCGCAATTCTCACCGCACTTCTCAGCCCTTGAGAGAATATGCCGTCGTCGTTTACAACCAGAATTTCTCTCATAGAGAGATATGTGCTGCTTAATATTTTTTAACTTTTGTTGCTCAGTATCTCCTTACTGGCATCAGTATTTTTTCCTTATTTTCCGAAACTTTATATAAAAAATTTAATATGTCCGTCTGCGTTATTATACCGGTTACATCGTTATTATCGTTGACAACCACAAGCCTCTTTATGCCCCTCTTTTTCATTTCTTCAGCCGCATCTATTATGCTTTTATTTTCATTGATAGCTATAAGAGGAAAGCTCATTATTTCCTCCGCAGTCGTTTTTCTCGGATCTCTTGCTGGAAGAACGATTCTCCTCATGATGTCTCCCAACGTTATTATTCCGATAGGTTTGCCTTTGCTCATTACAATTATCGAAGAAATCTCGTGCTGCCTCATTAAAGTTGCTACCTCTTGTATGGTTTCATCTGGACCTACAGTTATTATATTTTTCGTCATAAAATCCTTAACCCTTGGAATTTTGTCAGAAGATATTACCTCATATTGAACTCCAACTTTTTCGAGAGACTTTATAACATCTTTCAGATGCTCTGGAACAAAGACAAGCTCGTATTTTGAAACTTTTTCTGGAATCTTTTCAACGTTTTTTACCATTATTAGCTCTTCATCAGGATTTATGACTTCTTTAACTTTATTAATAACCCTACTTCTAAATATGTAGATGACATCAGCCTTTAAATTTGCCATTCTAATATACTTTAGGACTTTTTCAAAAACATCAAGCGATATTTCAGATTCATCAACGATTATACATATAGGTTTTTGTTTCATATTTATAATACTCTGTGCAAATGTATATATTAAACTTATTATTATATTTTATATCTACCGAAAAAGAATTTTTAAATATGAAATGTTCCGAAAACTTAGAGTATTTAAAGGTGTAAGATATGCCAGAAAAGAGCATTAAACTTGAGGGAACACTAAAAGACTGGATTTGGATAGCAGAAGTTTTGAAATCGGTAGAAATTGAAATAGAGAACAGGAGAATAAACGGTCTGCAGTTTATTCTATCGCTTGCAAATATTGTTGATTTGGAATCGGAAAAAGAAAAAGAGATGACAAAAAGATTGGGTAAAATAAAAATTTTAATAAATAGGTTGATTAGAGAATGTAACAGAGAATCAAACGTAGAAAAGCTTTTAAGAAAGCTGCTTGGCGTATTTGGAATTGAAGAAGAGGAGTTGAGATGGATTATTCCTAAGAAGCTTGTTGGATATAAGATACCGCTAAACTATTTGACACTGAGCAAGTTTGGAATAGACTATAGGGATATAGAGATATTTAAGGAGTATTTTGCGACAAGCGATCCCCAGCTGTTTATAACAAACGATATAGATGGCTTGCTGAAAGTGTATGAAGAGAGGCTTGGTCTTAGAAGGCTAAATATATCGTATATGAATACAAATACAACCGTTTACAGAGCAAAGCAACTTTTCGGGCACAATGTTGCAGTTTATTGGTTTGAAGATCATAGCTATGTTGTTGTTTTCAACAAGAATCTGGCATTAGAACTTCCAAAAAGACTAAAGCTCTAATTTTAAAAAATTAAAGAGAATCTGAGAGTTTTCTTAGATAGTTAAGCCACTCCTTTCTTGTAAGATTTGGAAAGCTGTATGTAGCGTTATTCTGGAAAAATCTATCTATTGCTAAGCTCTTTATATCTGAAAAGTTTCTTATCGTTGATAGTGTCTGTTCCATTAAAACGTGGAACATTCCCAGTATAACTATCAGATCAGGTTTTCCATAGCCATCTAAACCCTTCCAGTCTTGAGAGATTATTAGGTTCGCTGCATCAACCACGTTGACATAGTAAACGTTAAACTCCGAGAACTCTCTGTAAGCATTTGGTGTTGTTGCGATTAAGGCATGGTTCCTCAGCTTTTTAAGGATTTCTTTTAACAGCTCTACAGCTTCCCCGTCTCTCACGATGAGCTCTCCCACGACAAAAGCTGGTTTTTCTGAGTTCTTTATTATTTTTACCGCTGTAGTCGCATCTACAGCTTTAGCCCTATGGTAGCCTTGAATATCGCTCCTATACCAAGGTCTCGCATAGAGCATTCTTCATCACCTCTATACCCTAACAAACTTCTTGCTAAGCGTTGGATCCGGTATCTCCCTCGGCTTCCATCCCTTCTCTTTTAGCATGTTCATTATCTCTTCCTTATAGCTGAATGGTATGTCGGCATCTGTTCTTATATATAGATGCAAATCATCCGGCATTTTTCCAAAGAACTTCTTATGTAAGTCTATGTAGTGAGTAAGCTTTATCTGCCTACCTTTTGTAGTATCGTTTGGTCTCATGACAAGCTTAGCAATATGAACCATTGCTTCCTCCTTGCTCTGCACAACGTATGCAAGGTGCTCTGGTGCAGGCTCTGCTATGACCTTTTTACCCGTTCTCGCATCGTATATCTCCCAGTCCTCGGGCTTATCCTTCCTTCCCAAGTATAGTCTTCTATATCTAACTCCGTTTGGACCAAGTATTACCGGTATCCCCCATCTGTTAGCTCCGGTTCCTATGGCTAAAGCCTTCTGTGAGTATGTTCCCCAAACTACGGCTACTGCTCCTACTCTGTTTAGAATGTAGTCAGCTATCTCCTCGAAGTTCCCTCTTAGAGGTCTTCTTGCAAATATGTTGGCTATCTTTATCGCAGCCCCTATTATGTGTGCATTCGCAACGCAGGAGCCAACGTTTACCAAACCGCCTGCATCAAATATTCCCGGGTATTTTTCGTATAAGCTCATGCCATCACTCGTCTTATAGTTTGCTATGCTCATAGCCGCACATCCGCTGACTACAACTATAAAGTTTCTCTTTAAAAATTCTTCTGCAATCTCACCAACTTCCTTAATGCCGTTGTAGTAGTTCGTGCACCCAGCAAAGGCAACTACTCCGGGTATCTCTCCAAATACTATAGGTGCACCTACGTTTCTTATTTCGGTGTCCTTTATTGGACCTCTGCCAGCCCTTATTTTGCTCTTCATTTCTTTTATTATTTTTTCGTTAGCTTTTTCCATAAGATTTACTATATCTATACCCTTAGGACATGCATAGTTGCATCTTCCGCAACCTACGCATGTTTCTCTTAGAAGCATTAATTCCTGAAAGTCTCCCTGCTTAGCTTTCTTCATTGCACTTGGGATATCAAGGTTTACCGGGCAGACACGCATGCATGCATGGCAGTTCGTGCATTTTTTAGCTTCTTCTGTTATTTCAAGCTTATCTGGGATCCTCTTAAACTGTTTTCTCGCCAGATATATCCTTCTTGCAACTTCTACGGCAACAACACCAACTTTACTTGGATCCCCGATATATACGCCATGCTCCTTATAGCTCGACAGATCGCTTATTATGGATTCTATATCGTCGTTCGTTCTATCCCTGAACCCCTGACATGCTTTATCGCTAACCGCTATAACTATGCTCTTCAGCTCCTTTGCAATGTCAACTATATCTGTTCTAACGCACTGCTCGTCAACGACTATTACATCAGCTACTCCAGACTTTACATATCTCAGCTGCTCAACGAATGGTCCAACGATTTTAGCCCTCGCATTCTTTCTTATTAAATCATGCGCACTGCAGCATATTCCAGTAACCTCTACCTCGTCTATCAAATTTTTCCTTTCTATATAGTCGAGAATCTCAAAGCCAGCAACAGCATTGTGTCCAATTACAAGAATAACGGGCTTCTCTACATCTATCGTTCCGAATCCGTATTCCGCAAGCTCGGTGTTCTCATCTCCTTTTGGTAAATCATAACCGACTATTTGCGTAATATCAGCAATCTCCTTAACAAGATTGTCTATCATTCCAAGATGAAGGGCTTTTGACTCGAAATCTATATAGTTGCTTTCTTGCCCCATAGCAGTAGATGCAAGCACGTGAGTTATCTGTTCCTCTGCATAATCCAAAGCTTTTTCTAAATCTGCAAGCGTCCTCGGCTTTATACCAACAACGGTTCTCGTTATTGGAGCTTCTACATCAACTTCTAAGCCAAGGTCTATTCTGTGGTTTCTTCCCTTAACGCTTATTACGTGCTCAAGCATGTGCCTTGCATGTGCGGCGTGTGCGGCAGTTCCCATAGTTACATACAACAAGCTCATCCTCGCCTGTTGACTTGCCATATCTATACCACATGCACCCTTTGTATGACTGAGTTCGCACTTACCAAAGGTGCAAAGGCAACACATATCACATGTTGGTGAGTAGAAGGGCTTATACCTCTTGAGGAGCTTATGATCCCAGTGCCTTAGCGTTGTTATGCTCGGCTTGCTCTGACCCTTATCTTCTTCATCCCAATAATCTTCCTCAACCTCCCCTATCTCGATGACAATATCCTTCCCTTTTATCAGCTTTGATTCAAGCTTCTTTATGTTCATCTTCATTTTATATCACCCATTCGAGGAGACTCCTATAAGGCAGAGGAAGTGCCTTCTTTATTCTCTTGTTTATTATTTTCTTTGAATCCTTAACCTTAAGTTGAGCAAGCTTTTTTATCTTCTCTAATCCATCTTCATCTATCTCCTTTGTTTCTATAACACCGTCTCTCTCCATGGATTCAAATATCTCCTTAGCTTTTTCGCTTCTAACTATCACTGTGCTGTATCCGCTTGCAGATCCTATAGAACCAACGCTTACATCGCTCAATCTTGAGCTAAAGTCCAAGCATACTTTACAGCCTGCTCTTCTATACTTATAAGCTTCCTTTAGAGGAATTTTGATAACTTCTCCGTCTTCTTTTTCAATTATAAAGTTTTTACCCTTTATGTCAACCTTCCTCATTTCCTTTAAACTAACTCCATATTTCTTCTCCATATAATCATATAAGCTTAAGAGAAAGTTGCTTTTACAGAATATTGCTATCGTAATAACAACGTTAGATGTTAAGTCTAAATCCTCTATTTTATAATTCTCAAGCTTCCTAAAGCCCTCTATTTGGCAAGGTAAGCCCACAAGTGCTATTTTGAGGTTTTCCTCCTTAGCCTTCTTGAGCAGTGCAAGGTTTGGGCTGTTTGCATATTTCGTTCCACCGCTTTTGTATATGTCATCCAAGCTCTTTGCAATTATTGGCTGAGGTCTGTTCTCTTCATCAGACCCCGCAACTATTGCACCGTCTATCATTCCTTTTTCAAACATGTAGCTAAGCATTGCTGTTACAAAACCACCATCTTGAGCGTTTTTAAGGATCTCTTTGTTTTTACTCTTAGCCGCTTTTATAAAGATATAACTGCCGAGAATATCTTCACTTATACTTCCAAAAAGCTTTTCTTCATATTCTTTTCTATCTATAAAGCTTCTTGGACAAGCCTGCAGACAATAGCCGCAGTTTGTGCATTTTCCAGTTAATCTTGGAAATTCATCAACAGAAATAACGTCCTCTGGACAAACTGCTGAGCAAGCACCACATCCGCTACAAAGATCTTTATATATAATCTCAAGCTCCAAGGCGTCGAAACCCTCATCCCTTGCAAGCCATATATAGCTTAAAAGCTCATCTGCCCTATACATGCTATGCACCCACACCTTTGCTATGTTTCTTCTACATATAACATTATTCAACATTATTAATTATGTAAAATATATGTGCAACCTCCACCACGTAGCTCCCTCTCAATTTTCTTATTTAACGATTTGAAAATTTTGGAATCTCTATAACGAAAACTGAACCCTTGGGCTTGTTATCCTCTACCCAAATTTTTCCTTTATGAAGCTCAACTATTTTCTTTGTAATTGCCAAGCCCAAACCAGCTCCCTTTATTCCTTTTTTAGAACCTTTCTCAAACCTCTCAAAGATTCTTTTCTTATACTCGTTAGGAATTCCCGGCCCAAAGTCTCTGAAGTATATCCTATACTTATCGTTAAACTCCTTGATCTCTATAATAAGTTTCCTTCCTTCTTTTGCATGCTTTATTGCATTCATAATTATATTCTGAAAAGCTTCTTCGAGTATTGGATTTGCAACTACTTTATAGTCATCTTCTGCTTTAAATTCGACCTCTATTTTCTCTTTTTCAATGTATGGCTTCAATCCCTCTATACTACCCTCAATTAGGCTTTTCAACGAAAGTTCCTTGGTTTCTATATCCTTTATTTCTTCAAGTATTGAAAGCTTTTTTATCCTTTCTATAAAATCTATTGCTCTATTTATACTTGTGTAGGCTTTTTCAAGAAGAATTTTCCTTTCTTTTTCATCTTCAGCATCCTTTGAGAAATCGAGATAACTCTTAGCTATACCGAGTATGTTCAGCATGTCGTGCCTCACAATATCTATAAGGAGGGTTTTCATCGAAAGCTTCTCTTTATAGTCCCTTATCCTTTCCTCCATTTTTCTTTCAATAGACCTCCTCGCCTCGATGTCCAGCACTTCTAAGCTCCTCACAAAGGAGATGAGCATGCCAATTGCACATACAGCTCTGAAAACTTGAACCGGTATCCCAACAGCATTTGTAAAGTTCTCGTTATTTATAATATTAGCTGGCAAATATGGAAGCTTATGGGAAACAAGAGTAAAAAATGCATATAATATTAAAAAAATTCCTGCAAGAAGAAGGCTGTCCGATATTGCTTTAATATTTTCTGCTATTCTTTTTCTATAATATATTACTACGTATCCGGAAACAAAGCCTGCTGGAAATCCTATGAGATATCTGCTCAAAACTTCTCCTATTATGTGTTTATTTTCATAATTTTCAATACTCATATAAATTATAAGCCATCCTATGAATATAAATATAGGAGATAGCCTCAAAAGCATCGGTATATTTAGAAATATTGATAAAAACTCTATTGCAAAGAACATAAGAAAAGTATAGGAGAGTGCGTTGAACAGCGTATGCAGATATATTATATTTTTCCCCATTTCAAAGATTATGAGCAAATCAAGGTATTCGTCAACTCCATGAATAAATCCAAAAACAGCTAAGAAAATTAGCGGTTTAACCAATTTTATACGAGGCATCCCAAAAATTCTTGCCACAATTCCAACTGCAAGCATGAAAAAAGCGAGTCCATAGATAAGATAGACAACAACGATACCAGTATCCCCCATGTTAGTATTTTTTAACTCATATCGTTTTTATATGTTTTCTTTCGGAGGTGCATGTTCAGATTGACCTCCTCCCCCAAGGAGAGGTTTGTGCTTCTAAGGACTTCTTAACCCTTAAAAGCACGGGATGAGCCAGCATCCAGTTAAACCCTCCTCTTTCAGTCCGTCTAAGTCTACCCCGTCGCCGGCTCAGCTTAGAGGGCTTCATGGAGACGAGGGCTATATTCAGCACACCAGCAACGTCTCTATGGGCTTCTATACCGCAAGCAAGGCATTTAAACAGTCTGCCTCTCCTAATAAACTTGTCTGATCCACAGTAAGGACAACGAAATGAGGTATATTTCTCATCAACTAATTTAACCTCTAAGCCGAAGTTCTCTGCAGTTATTTTAAGCTTTTCGACAATATACCTATAGCTGAAGAAGTTGTGAACCATGGAGTTTATTTTCTTGCTTTTATTGTTGTTCTCCCTAACACCCTTGGGATCACCAACGAAAATCGTTTTAACGCCCTTCTTTAAGCAGAGTTTAACGAACTTATGCACAGCAGTGTTAACATAGTACCTAAACCTTCTCTGCCTTATTCTGTATAGCTTTCTAAGCCTTTTAGAACTGTGCCCATCGTTTACTCTTTTGAGAACGCTCTGATGCTTTGCTATATTCTTGCTCAAATACCACCAGCCAGCTAATAGAGGTTTTCCTGAGAAAGCTATTGCTTGCCTTTCTCCCTCTATATAGGCGGTTATCAAGCATATAGCTCCAACGTAGACCTGTCCAAATGACGAGGTATTGGCACAAGCATGCACACAGTAGAATATAAATAGGCGGTGAGGGAGGGCAAAGGAATATGAAGGTAGATATTTTCGGTTACATAATGGGTTTAGAGATATTTAGAAGGAACTTTAGAGCTAAAGATATTAGCGATAGTGAACTACATATTTCTCAGCAGTTATCGAAGAACGGCTAAGGTATTATCTATTTTTAAAAGATTAGCAAGAGTTCTGTGCATTATTGGGTCAAAAGATTTAAAGAGAAGGTTAAGATAGGCATGGAGGAGAAAGAAAGGCAAACTATAGCGAAATTAATGGCAAAAAGTTCTACTTATACGCAGCTTTGGATGTGGAGAATCGTTTTTATAAAAGTCTATTCAACGAGAAATTTCTTAACTTCGATGGATTTTATCAAAAAAGGAGTTTTCGAAAGGCTCGGCTTAGATTATGTTCATGAAACCCTTAGCAAAAAAGCAAGGTTGAAAATGTCTTCTCCTCCTATAAGCAGAGAAGCAAAGTCTTCTTTAACAATTTTAATATTAACTTTAGAAGTGGACTGAAAGATAAAAGCTTGTGGTGCAAAAAAGCCCTCGAAAATGCTAACTCCATCGCCTACTTGTTCATGCCCTACTACAACTCCTTGAGGTGATGCCTTATTTGGACAGGTCTTGATGAAAACTTAGACTAAAAGAAGAAATAGAGGCTTTGGAAAAATCCGAGATATACGATGTTTAAAAGAAAAAATGAAAAAGTAATCACCCATGTTCTGCTTCTCTTGGCAGGCTCTCTCTAATCATGCCTTTCTCTTTTAGCTTAACTGCAATCTTTTTTAAGAGGATTGGTGTTATCTCTATAAACCATTCAGAGTGTAACCATTCTTTAATAGATTCATCACTTGTGAATTTGGCATCTATGCCATCTCCATAGTAACCCTTTAGCTCACTTGTAATCTTCTTAGCAAGCTTTTCTACAAATTCTTCAGGACCCTTGATGGTCTCTACAATATGAATCCCATCTTTTAGCTCTGCAGTTCCATATAGTATTATCTCAGCTACAAAACCCTCCCCACACCACGGACACTTTCCCTCTGCGTAGACCTTCACCATACCACACCACCCAAGATGTTTTACATCTTTACCGTAAAGTATATAGATCTTTTGGTATAATCTTACATCATGGAAAGGATATTGGGTTTAAGTAATGTGTCTAAAAAATACCAGATCACATTAACCAAGAAGGTAAGGGAGAAATTAGGAATCAAAGAGGGGGATAAAGTTGTTTTTGTCGAAAAGAGCGGTGATATAGTTATAAAGAAAGCTAAGATTACTTTCTGATCTTCAAGAATTCAGTAAGGACTTAACCCCTCAGCTCAATTATATGGTTTGAAGTATACATTAATAAATAATAATATAATTATATAGTAAAAGGATATTTATCATTCTAGGGCTCCGTTATGCTGAGCCGGTAAATGTGGTATGGACCATCAACATCAACCTTTATATAGTTGTTGTAGCATAATGTTGATCATGGAAAAAGAGACGGGAGGGGAGAGGAGGAACTTCAGGGCTGAGGAGTTCCTCCGCCTGTGCAAACGCTATCACCCAAGGAGCAAAGCCTCACGTTTTCTAAGGTTCGTGAAAAACTGTAAAACAAATTTGAAAGAAGATAAAGGGTTTTTGAAAAATTATAAAACATTTTCAAATAATAAGGAGTATAGGGCTGTTTTTGACGATAATTTATCAAATAAGGCTAAGGAATTCTTGAATTAACTTGGAATGATTGTAAATAACATCAATTAAAAAATGGAATGCAGCCGCCGGGATTTGAACCCGGGCCACTGGCTTGGGAGGCCAGTGTCCTACCAGACTAGACCACGGCTGCTCTTTCTTCACAGCTATTAAAAACGACTATTAACATAGTCAAATTATCTCTCTGAGAGCATCTGAAATAAGAGGTGCAACAGAAATCTCACTTATTTGGCTTGGAATAGTATTTGTTGAAACAATCCTCTTTACACCTGCTGAGTATATTCTTGTAACGGCATTTACGCTAAGAACTGCATGAATACAAGCAACATATATGTTCTTAGCTGAATTTCTTACCGCTTTTACGGCATTAACTATAGTTCCACCAGAGTCTATTATATCATCAACAATAAGAACATTCTTTCCATCAACGCTTAGCTCCTTGTATGACGTTTCTGCAACACCCGGTGCAATTCTCTTCTTTTCAAGGTAGTCGAACTCTGCACCCAAAACGCTGGCAACGCTCCTTGCGATATCCACTGCACCTCTGTCTGGAGCTAAGACAAAGTCAACTTCACCTTTAAACCTCTCTCCTATAAGCTGAGAAGCGTCTAAGCTCTTTGCTGGTATTTTGAAGAAGTCAAGAATATGATCCTTATGGGGATTCACCGTCATAAAATAGTCTGTGGATTCTCCAATAAGCTTAGCAACAATTTTTGAACTCAAGGCTTCGCCGCTTTCAAAACGTCTATCCTGCCTGCCATACCCAAAGTATGGAACTATTGTAATTATTTTTTTTGCACCTAAGTCCTTTAAGGTTTCCTGTATAAAAACAAGTTCTATTATGTTGCTGTCCTGAGGCTTGCATGTTGACTGGATCACTATAAATCCTTTATCACTTACATCCTCCTCAAACTTCAAATATAGCTCTCCATCTGGAAACCTCTTTATTATACATCCCAAAACACTTAAATTAAGCCTCTCCGCAACCTCACCAGCGAGGGCTTGAGAAGCGCTCCCACCAACCACAAGCCACTCCATGAGAAAAATAATATACTGGATTATTTTAAAATTTTTCCTTGTTATAGTTGAGGTTGCTATATATGCTGTTTGCCAATGAAAAGCTTAAAAAGCTAAAAGAAAAGGTTGAAAGGGCAATTTCGGAGTATAACAAATATAGAAGTCCAGAATTCACCGCTTATCTTATAGACATTAAAGAGAACGAACTCATAGTTGCATACACATGGCACGGCTGTGCAACATGCGGACTGTATGATTATTTTGAAGATTTGATATACAATTTGGAAGAGGTGGGAATTAAGGCTAAGATAAAGGAGATTAAAGAAGAAGAAAATGGTTTTGTTGTTATATACCAAATCTAATTTTTTGCAGATGTTACTATCAATAGGCAAAGTCAAAATTTCCATAGGGTGATAAGTTGGAATTCTGCAAAAAGTGCGGTAGTTTAATGCTTCCGAAGAAGGAAAAAAATAAAACAATATTAGTATGCACGAAATGTGGCTATAAAATAGCTAAATTTGAAAAGAAAAAATATAAAATAACAAAAGAAATTGATGTAAAGCCTAAAGATGTGGCTGTTATTGAAACTGAAAAAAAGAAAAAAAGCGAAGAGGAAAGAAGGTATATGCAGGATTTATATGGAAAAGAAGTTTACGAAATTGGGGAGGAATAGTTTTCTTTTATTTTTTATCCGGTTTTAGAAGGCTGAATATAATGTAGCTTGTTATTCCCACTATAAGCCCCGGAACCACTGGATATATCCAATAAACCTTGTAGAACTTGAGATACCATATTATACATGTTATTGTTGAAAGTATCATTGAAACGCTTGCTCCAAATGCGGAACCCCTATTCCAGTATAGTCCTATTACAAGCGGTGCCAAAAATGCAGATGTTATTATTGAAAAAGCGGTTCCTACGATTTCCACTATTATTCTTCCTTTCTCAAGCATCAAAACCGCTAAGTATATCGGTATAGCTGCAAATAAAACTGTTGCTATTCTTGTTGTTAAAAGAAGCTTTTCCTCACTTATCTCGCTCTTAACTACCTGAATTATGTCTCTTGTTAGTGATGTTGCAAGAATGAGCAGAAGGGAGTTTATAGTTGACATTGCAGCGGCAATTATCGCAGTTAATATGAATGCATTTATACCTGTTGGAAACAGCTTCATTGCAATAAAGGGTATAATTCTATCTGGATTCTTGAAAAACATTTTTATCTGATCCGCACTATCTACATAGTCAGGAAGAATAAGCCATGCAAATGGACCTATGGAGAATACCGTAAGTGCAAAAATACCTATGATAACCGGGGTGAGTATTGCTCCTCTTCTTATAATTTCTCTGTTCCTTGCAGCATAGAATCTTATAACAAGCTGAGGACTTGCAAGCTGTGCAATGCTTATTGCAAATGTAAGGCTCATTATAAATGCTAAGACCATTCCAGCCTTCATTATAGGTGGAGGTGCTAAACCGGGAGTTTCGAGAAGAAGCTCTCCACTCATTCCGAGAGGCTCTACTTCTTTTAATTTCTCAATACCAGCACTCCAGCCACCCACAGCGTTTAGAACAAGCAAAAAGAGAACAATACCACCAAAGAACATTATTACACCCTGAATTAAGTCTGTAAGGACTACCGATCTGAATCCGCCAAGGGAAGTGTATATTATCACTGGAATCACTGCTATAAGTATTCCTATAAGGTATTTAACATGAAGCATCTCTTCAAATATATGCCCGATTCCCTTGTATATTGATGTCATGTAAAGTTCAAAAGAGAACAATATTATTATAGCAGCTATTAGCCTTGGTGCGTTGCTCTTGTATCTGAATCCAAGAAAATCTGGTATAGTAAGTGATTTAAGCTTTTCTGAGAGCTCTCTTATCTTAGGTGCAACAATTATCCATGCAAGGAACGCAAAGAGAACATGCCAAAAGCTCAACCAAGCACTCCACTGAAATCCAAATGTAAATCCAGATCCACCGCCACCTAAAAATGCGGCGGTGCTAAAATATGTAGCGAAGAAGGAAAATGACAGTATCCAGTAACCAAGTCTCCTTCCAGCTAAAAAGAATTCAATAACTGTTTTGCTTCTCTTATAACTCCAGAATCCTATTGAAAATATTACAATAAGGTAGATGATGAATACTGCCCATACTAAGCTGGTTTCATTCACCCTCAACACCCCTCAAAATGTTGTAGATCACGCCTATAATTATTATCAAAATTGTGAGAATGTATCCAAGTGCTGTGGAAATTGGTAGTCCAAATATCTCCATATGATCACCATTGCACATAATTGCAAGAAATAATATAAATTTTTTGGCTTAAAATTGGCATTAAATTATCACTAAATGTTCAAATAAATTCAAACCATTCTTAAATTTTCTATTTTTTAACATTTTAGTTTCTCTTGTATTCTATAAATTTATAATGAAAAATCTATAAAAATATGGTAGAAAACTTTTCAAATTTAGTATCTGTGGCTAATAATTGAGCAAATAGTGGCGGTGCTCATGGATATAATTAAAGAGATAAGAAAAAAAGCATCTAATAAAGAACCTATAAGCTATGAAGAAGCTTCTTATATATTTAAGCTTAAAAATGAAAATCTTATTAGAGAAGTTATGAAAATTTCAAAAAAACTTAAGGAAGATGTTTTTGGAGATAAATTAACATTCTACTTTACAAGCGATAAATTTCCAACGATCTCTGTTACCGGATATGCATGTAGTTTAAGCTGCAAGCACTGCAAAAAGCTCATGCTTAAGCCGCTTCACAAGGCTAAAACAAATGATGAAATTTACAGGCTGTGCGTGATGTTCTATAAAAAAGGAGCATTAGGCTGCTTACTAACGGGAGGCTGCGATTTAGATGGCTCTGTTCCGATATACAGATATACTGATGCCATTAAGAGAGTTAAGGAGGATACCGATCTAATTCTTCTTGCCCATACCGGGATAATTGATTATAAAAAAGCAAGCTCCCTCGCAAAAGCTGGCTTAGACGGTGTCTCGCTGGACGTTGTTGGAAGTAGCAGAGTAACCAAGGAGGTTTATGGGATAGAGATTCCTGAGGAGAAGTATAGGGAAACGCTGATCAATTTGGAAAAAGCTGGGATAAGAATAATATCTCCTCACGTAACCACGGGGTTATACTTTGGAAAACTAAGCCATGAATTAAATGCATTGAAGATTATAAGGGATAGCATAGCTCCAACCGCCATAGAAATAACAGCTCTAATGCCCTTAAAAGGCACGCCGATGGAGAAGTCAAGGGTAAAGCCCTTAGATGTTGCAAAGGTCGTTGCGATTGCTAAGCTTATGTTTCCCGAAATAGAGATAACCCTTGGCTGTGCCCATTCGAAGGGAATGGATAGATACGTAATTGAACGTCTTGCAATAGAAGCGGGGGTAAGCAATATCGCTATACCGACGGAAAGGACTATGAGGGAATTTAAAGGGAGAATACAGAACACGTGCTGTGCAATACCTTATATGGGTGTTTAAAATGGTTGAAAAAATAAGGGTAAGTGTTGGAACCGCAAGTGTTATTGGTTTAAGAAAGGTTAGAGCTAAAATTAAAATGAGCACCGCATATCTGTTAACATACGTAAACGGGAGATGTTCTCAGAACTGCAGATTTTGTGCACATGCAAGAGAGGCAAAGGCAAGCTTAGATAGGGTTGCACGTGGAGTTTATCCTCCTTTTAGCTACAGAGAGGTAGTTGAGAAGCTTAAAGAAGCAAGTAAGAGGGGAATAATAAAGAGAATATGCCTACAGACCATCAATCATAAAAAGGTTTTAGAAAGTTTAGATAGAATTTTAAAAGATCTTGTTGAAATAGCTCCAGTTACACTTTCAAGACATCCAGCGAGCTATGAGGAGCTTAAAATAGCTAAAGATATTGGTGTTGACAGAATTGTCATACCACTGGATGCGGCGAGCAAAGATATTTTTGATAGAATAAAAGGAAAACATGCTGGTAATTCATATACTTGGGAGGAGCACTGGAATGGACTAAAGAGAGCTGTTGATGTTTTCGGCAGATTTAAAGTTGGAACGCATATAATAGTAGGACTTGGAGAAAGTGAAAGAGATGTCGTAGAAACTATAATAAAGCTGCATAACCTTGGCGTTAGTGTAGGGCTTTTTGCCTATGTGCCAATACAAGGGACGGGATTGAATTTAAAACCTCCAGACATAGAAAGCTACAGGAGAATACAGATAGCACATTATTTGATAAAAAATGATCATAAAAACTTTAAATTTGAAAATAACAAAATAGTTGACTTTGGAATATCAGATGAGGAATTAAATGAGATAATAATGAGTGGAAAGCCTTTTGTTGTTCACGGTTGTCCAAACTGCAACAGACCCTACTCTACAGAGAGTCCTAAGGGTCCAATATACAACTATCCAGAGATACCGTGTAAAGAGGATTTGTTAGACATAAAAAAGCTCATAATGGGATGCTGAATGAAGAAGCTTTTAAGAAAAGGAATTAAAGTTGGGCTTACATACAGAGAAGCTAAGGAGCTTTTTAAGCATGCAAAGCTTGAAGAGCTCTATGAAGCTTCTATGGAAAAATCTCTCGACAAGACAAAAAAGATAACCTTCTACAAGAATGCCTATGTGCCTGTATCAATAACCGGCTATAAGTGCAGTTTGAGCTGTAAGCACTGCAACAGACATTACCTGAGGCACATGATACCGGCTCCAAGCGTTGATAGGCTTATTGAGGTATGCGAAAGGCTGAAAAGAAGAGGTGTTGAAGGCATAGTTCTAAGCGGAGGTAGCAGAAAGGATGGAACTGTTCCCCTCGACGAGTTTGCAGATGGAATAAAGGCTGTTAGGGAAATGGGTTTAAACGTTTTAGCCCATACAGGACCTGTAAACGAGAGGCAGGTAAAGATTCTTGAAAGAGCTGGATTAACAAGCTCGCTCTTAGACGTTGTTGGAAGCGGAGATGTTGCTGAGCGTGTTTTTGGCATAAAGATAGGCGAAGACAGATATAGAAAGGCTATAGAGCTAATAAGCGAAAGTTCAATCGGCTTAGCACCTCACATTATAGTTGGTTTAGACTTTGGTAATGTAGGGGCAGAAACCCATGAGCTTAAGGCTCTTGACATGCTGAGGGATGCCAATGTGGATACCTTGGTAATAGTTGTCCTTATACCAACAAAAGGCACACCAATGCAGGATGTAAAGGCACCTAAGCCAGAGATCGTTGGCAGGATAACAGCCATAGCTAATTTAATGCATGAAAGCGAGGTTGCACTTAGCTGTGTTCGGCCGGGAACTCTCTATAGAAAAGCCTTGGATGAGAATGCTATATTAGCTGGTGCAACAAAAGTAGCAATACCAAGCTCAAGGGCTTACGAGGTTGCGAAAAGTATAGGAAGAGATTATATAACTTATGAAATGAAGTGCTGTGGAATTGATTAAAAATAAAATAAAAAATCATGAAATGTTAATAGCTTCAATTTCCTCCAATTGGACATCTCTGTCTGCATTCTTGTCAATCCAATGAACTATCGTTGTCTTCTTTGGCTTGAACTTGTTGTAATACATTAATGCATCCTTTGTTCCAAATCTGTGAGTTCCGACTACCAATAGATAATCTCCCTCTCTAATTATAATTCCATAGTCCTCTTTTGCCCCATACGCTCCTGTAAACCTTACCCTTATACTCCATGGAATCTCTTGTAAACTTTACTTCTCTTGGCTTTGCAGCAGCACCTATCTTTATAATCCCCTTGCTGAGTCAAGACTCAGCAAGGGCTTGAAGCTTCTCCTTTTTATTAAATCCCATAGATACGAGCATGCCCAATAAAAGGACACATAAAGCTGTGAACTTTGCAATAGAGCGATTAGAATATCTGTGCAGACTCCTTAAGGAGTTTGAGAACCTTGAATAAATCTTCGATAACGCTTCTGATAGCTTTAAATTCCTTCCAAGAGCTCAAGAAGCTCTTGAAAGAGGAAAAGAGTCTATCATAAAGCCTCTTTATCCTTAAGGGCTTTAAAGGGGTAAGTAAATCTTCCCTTAATCCTTTTAACGTTAAGATTTCTCTTAGGAAAGGCAAGACGTTATGATGCATAATGCTCTTCCAGTAGTTTTCTTGAGCACAGAAACTCTTATCAACTATTATTCTGTCTCCTTTTCTCAAAACTCTTCTTCTCTTAAGGTCTTCAATGATTTTAAGGAAGAGCTTGGAGTCGTTTGGCGATCCTTCGTGCAAATAAATACCTATGGGCTTTAAAAAAGGATATTCCGCGACTAAAGCTAATTTATAGTCTTTATAGAACCCTTTACCTACAGCATATCCCCATTTATATTTTTTGCTCTCTGAACAGATTTATATCGGTAATATCGAGGAGATTTACCGAGCTCCTCTTAATAAACCTGTTTATAACTGATAAAAGCTTTATGAACTGATCTCCGCTAAATCTGCTGAGGAAGCTGTATATCTCATCTGCAGATGGGATCTCTGCAGCTCTAACGACTCTTCTAAGCTCTTCATTCCTTTTAAGCTCCTCTATCTGTTATGCTTCTCTCAAAGGATATAGCTGGGTGTCCTAGATCAGGGATTAGAGGGTTTTTCATGCCTATCACCGGAGAAAGGGTTAATACCCCTTCCCCTATATAAATCTTTCTGCGCTTCGTCTGGGAAATTTTTGCCTTGTTTCTAATGCAAACGTCCTTTTATAAGAAAACTTGTTTTCTCTCGAAAACTTTGTTTTTATAGAAAAACTAACCTCCTTGCATCACTCATCCCGCAAGGGGGTTATAAGTATATTATCGAAAGACTGAAAATCACAGCTGAGAACTTTGGTTTAAAGGTTAAGCCCGTTGATGAGCGTAATACTTCCTCACGTTGCCCTTACTGCGGATCAGCCAAGTTCGTTAGGAGAGGCAGGCTGTTTAAACGCCTTGCTTGCGGTATAGAAGCCCATAGAGACGTTGCTGGCGTGCTGAATATAGCCCTCATCTCGGTGAAGCCTTCTAAGCCGGGCTCCGCGAGAAGCAGACTTAGACGGGCTGAGGGAGGAGGGTTTAACTGGATACTGGCTCACCCAGTGCTTTTAAGGGTTGAGAAGCCCTTAGAAGCACAAACCTCCCCTTAGACACTTTAGTGCAGGGGAGGAGGTCAAAATTGTTTTACAAGGTGAGGTTTTAAAAAGGTTTTAGCATGCAAGCACTATAATGTTTTATAAGGTTATCTGTTGAAATTAAGCTCTTAGAGAGGTGCATGCATGGAAGAGGAATTTAAGCATATAGTAAGGATTGCTGGGTTCGATATAAGTGGTAATTGGAAGGTTCCGTATGGGTTATCAAAGATAAAAGGTATTGGAATTAGACTTGGAGAAATAATATGCAAGATCGCTGGAATTGATAGAGATAAAAGGATAGGCTATCTTAGTGAGGAGGAAATTGAAAAGCTTGAAGAAATTGTTACAAACTTAAATAAGTATAATCTTCCCTCATGGCTCTTTAATAGAAGAAAGGAGTATCACACGGGTAAAGATATTCACGTTGTAGGTTCCGATCTCATATTAGCACTCAGAGAAGATATAAACAGACTAAAGAAGATAAGATGCTACCGTGGTATAAGGCATGAGTTGGGCTTACCCGTTAGAGGACAGAGAACGAGAACGAGCTTCAGAAAGGGTCAGACTGTTGGTGTTATAAGGCGTAGAAAAGGTCCAAGGGCGAGTGGAGCACCAGCTGAAAAGAAGAAGTAATTAGGGTGATTATATGGGTGATCCTAAGAAACCAAGAAAGCTTTATGAAACACCGAGACATCCTTGGAAAAAGGAAAGATTGATCGAAGAAAGACGATTGGTAAGTAAGTATGGGCTTAAAAATAAGAGAGAGTTATGGAGAATGGAAACTTTGCTGAAAAAATTTAGAAGGCAGGCAAGAAAGCTTTTGGCAAGCTCTGGAAAGCAGGCGGAAAAGGAAGCCAAGGAGCTTATAAACAAACTTATAAGATTAAATCTACTAAAAGAGGGTGCAACCCTCGATGACGTTCTTGCTCTAAAAGTTGAAGATATACTTGAAAGAAGGCTCCAAACCCTCGTTTATAAGAAGGGGCTTGCAAGAACGATAAACCAAGCAAGGCAGTTCATTGTTCATGGTCATATCATGGTAAACGGTGTTAAGGTTACATCTCCAAGCTATTTGGTAGAGGCTGATGAGGAAGACAAAATAGAATTTAGCCCATACTCGCCGCTTAGAGAAAGAGGTGGTGAATAATGGCTGAAAAAAAAGAAAGATGGGGTATTGCTCATATTTATGCGAGCTTTAACAACACGATCATCCACATAACCGATATTACTGGTGCAGAGACGATATCAAGGTGGAGCGGTGGCAGAGTGGTTAAGGCTGATAGAGAAGAAAGCTCGCCATACGCTGCAATGCAGGCTGCGATGAGAGCTGCACAGGAAGCTATGGAAAAGGGTATTGTTGGCGTTCACGTGCGTGTTAGAGCACCCGGTGGGCATTTGTCAAAAACCCCCGGTCCGGGGGCTCAGCCAGCTATTAGAGCTTTAGCAAGGGCTGGGCTTAAGATAGGCAGAATAGAAGATGTTACTCCTATACCACACGACAGCACAAGGAGACCCGGTGGCAAAAGGGGTAGGAGAGTATAATGAGGCTGAAGATCTTAGAAGCTAATGAGAAAAATTTAGTTCTTATTATAGAGGATGTTGATGTTAGTATTGTAAATGCTATAAGGAGAGCTATACTTACCGAGGTTCCTACAGTAGCTGTTGAGGATGTAATATTCTATGAAAACGACTCTCCTCTCCACGATGAAATCCTTGCTCTAAGAATTGGACTGATACCAATAAAAGCTAAGGTTGATCTTAAATTTAGAGATGAATGTGAATGTAACGGTAAAGGTTGCCCAATGTGCACAATATATCTGAGGCTCGAAAAAGAAGGTCCTGCTACAGTTTATTCTCACGATATAATCGTTGAAGAAGGTGTTGCAGAGCTACCAAAAAATATTCCAATAGTAAAGCTCGCAAAAAATCAGAGGTTAAAGCTTGAGGCAGAGGCTATACTCGGCAGAGGCAAGGAGCATGCAAAGTGGCAGAGCGGTATAGCAAGCTACAAGTATTATCCAGAAATAAAAATTAAAGAAGACTGCACGTTATGCAAAGCTTGTGTTGAAGAATGTCCAAGAAATGTTCTTGATGTGGAGGATGATAAAATTATTGTTAAAGATGAGCTGAACTGCACGCTGTGCAAAGCTTGCGTTGAGGTTTGTGATTACAATGCTATCGATGTTAAAGGTAATGATAGAAAATTTGTATTTAAAGTAGAGAGCTCAAGCTCACTTGATGCACGTGATATATTTATAAAAGCTTGTGACGTTATGATTGATAAGGCTAAGGAGCTGGAAGAACTATTGTAGGTGCGGGGGTGGCCGAGTCAGGTCAAAGGCGCAGGGCTGAGGATCCTGTGGCGTAGAGCCTGCGAGGGTTCAAATCCCTCCCCCCGCACTAAAAAGAGGTGATTTCATGAAGATAAGAACAAAGAGCACTGACGAGCGTCTTATAAGGCTTATTGAAGAACTTAAAAAGAAAAGCTTCGAAAACAAGGCGAGAATATGGCGTGCAGTCGCTGAAATGCTAAACAAGCCGAGAAGTAGGAGAAGGATAGTTAATATAAGCAGGATATCCAGATACACGAAGCAAGGTGATGTGGTCGTTGTCCCAGGTAAAGTCCTCGGAAGCGGGAGCATAAGCCACAGTGTAACAGTTGCAGCTTTTGCATTTTCAAGGCAGGCAAAAGAAAAAATTACAAAAGCCGGGGGAAGATGTATAACCATTTTGGAGCTCGTAGAAGAAAATCCAAAAGGATCTAATGTTAAGATAATCGGGTGAGAAAAATGCTTATAATAGATGCCACAGATACGATAATGGGCAGGCTCGCAAGCTACTGTGCAAAACTTGCTTTAAGGGGAGAAGAGATAGTTATAGTAAATGCTGAAAAAGCTGTCATAAGCGGTTCAAAAGAGTTCGTATTTAGAAAATATTTAGAAAGAAGACATAGAAAGAGTGTCATCAATCCAAGAAGATTTGGTCCCAAATTTCCGAGAACGCCTCAAGGCATCCTTAGAAGGGCTATTAGAGGAATGCTTCCATATAAGCAGGACAAGGGCAAAAGAGCCTTTAAAAGAATAAAAGTTTATGTTGGCGTGCCCAAAGAATTTGAAGGAAAAGAATTTATAAAACTTGAGAAAGCACATGTTTCGAAGCTTAAAATACCAAAATATGTTTATCTTTATGAGTTGAGTAAATATTTAGGTGCAAAACTGTAGTGGTGGTTATTATGAAAATTGTTCAAAGTTCTGGAAAAAGAAAAACTGCAATTGCTCGTGCAGTTATAAAGCCCGGTAAAGGTAGAGTTAGGATAAACAAGAAGCCTGTAGAAATTCTTGAGCCTGAAATGGCAAGGCTAAAAATTATGGAGGTTTTAATGCTTGCTGGAGATAGGGTAAAAGAAGTGGATATAGACGTAAACGTTAAAGGTGGCGGCTTTATGGGTCAAGCTGAAGCGGCAAGAATGGCGATAGGCAGAGGTCTTGTAGAATACTTTGCTGATGAAGAGTTGAAGAGAACCTATCTGGAATACGACAGAACAATATTGAAAGGAGATCCAAGGAGAGCAGAGCCAAAGAAAGTTGGTGGAAGAGGAGCAAGAGCAAAGTGGCAGACTTCATACAGATAATTAAGGTGTCTGCATGATAATCCCGATAAGATGCTTCAGTTGCGGAGCTATAATAGCTGATAAATACGAGGAGTATAAAAAGAGGGTAGAGAAGGGGGAACATCCAAAGAAAGTTCTTGACGATTTGGGGATAAAACGCTACTGCTGCAGGAGAATGTTGCTGAGTCATATAGATTATATTGATTATGTTATAGAACTTGAAAATAGGCGTGGGGCCGTGGGGTAGCTTGGTTAGCCTACCACCCTGGGGCGGTGGTGACTCGAGTTCAAATCTCGACGGCCCCACCTTTTTTAAGGAGGTTCGCCTTTGAAGCTCACGAGGTTTGAGAAGGCAAGGATTATAGGTGCGAGAACTCTTCAGCTCGCTATGGGGGCTCCGCCTTTAATAAAGGTCTCAAAGGATATGAAGGATCCAATGCAGATCGCTTTAAAGGAGTTTGAGCTTGGTGTCATTCCCATAACCGTAAGAAGAAGGCTTCCGCCAAAGAAAGAGGTTGGTGAATTATTATGAATCCAAGCATAATAGAAGATGTTTATGCAAGGAAAATTTTAGACAGCAGAGGAAATCCAACAATAGAGGTTGATGTTGTAACAAGACAAGGATTTGGAAGGTGTGCCGCACCGAGCGGTGCAAGCACCGGCAAGTATGAGGTTGTTGCTTTCCCTGAGAATAATGTTGATAAGGCTATAGTCGAGGTTACAGAAAATATAGCTCCAGAGCTTATAGGTATAGATGCTGAAGAACAAGAAATCATTGACTCTATTCTTAAAGAAATTGATGGGACTGAGAACTTCTCAAATATAGGTGGAAATACTGCTGTAGCTGTTTCCTTAGCCTGTGCAAAAGCTGCAGCAAGCTCTTATGGCATGAGTCTCTATCAGTATATCGGCGGAGCCTTTGCCTGTGAAATACCTCTACCGCTTGGAAATGTAATAGGTGGCGGAGCTCATGCAGTAAACTCAACGGATATACAAGAATTTCTTGTAATACCCGATAGAGCCAAAAACATTGTAGAAGCTATATCTATAAATGCCGAAATTCATAGGAGAGTTAAAAGGGAGCTAAGTAAAATTTCGAACTATGCCTTAGGTAAAGGTGATGAGGGAGCTTGGAGTGCAAGTATAGATGATAAGACAGCACTTGAAATTCTTAAAAAAGTTGCTGATGAGGTAAGTGACGAATATAAGATTAAAGTAAAGCTTGGGGTTGATGTGGCTGCAAGCGAGCTTTTTGATGAGAAAAAAAATGCATACATATATAGGGATAAGAGACTAAGCAGAGAAGAGCAGATAAACTATATTCTTGAGCTTATAGATGAATATGAACTTTATTATGTAGAAGATCCTCTACATCAAGAAGATTTTGAAGGCTTTGCTGAAATAACTAAAAATGTGAAGAATACTCTTATATGTGGAGACGACTTATATGTAACAAACTATAAAAGAATAGAGAAGGGTTTAGAATACAGATCTACCAATGCGGTTTTAATAAAGCCGAATCAATGCGGAACGTTGACAGATACTTTTAAAGCCGTTAGGTTAGCTAAGAATGGAAAGCAGGCTATAATAGTTAGCCATAGAAGCGGTGAAACAACGGACGAGACAATAGCACATTTAGCCGTTGCGTTTAACGCTCATCTCATAAAGAGCGGAGTTGTTGGTGGAGAGAGAATCGCAAAGCTTAATGAACTCGTTAGAATAGAAGAAGAGCTTGGAGATAGAGCAAAAATAGCTAAAATAGGTGATTAAATGGAGCTGTTGGTAAATCTCGACGAATATTTAGCTGCTGGTGTGCATATAGGAACGCAGCAAAAAACAAAGGATATGCTACCCTTTATATATAAGGTTAGACCAGACGGCTTATACGTTCTTGATGTAAAGAAAACAGACGAAAGAATCAGAATTGCTGCGAAGTTTTTGGCAAGGTTTCAGCCAGACAAAATTCTCGTCGTTTCAAGGAGACAGTATGGGCACAGACCAATAAGAAAGTTTGCAGAGCTCACAGGTGCAAAAGCAATTGCTGGAAGATTTATACCAGGGACCTTAACAAATCCACAGCTCGACTTTTTCATAGAGCCAGAGGTGCTTGTAGCAACAGACCCAAGGGGTGATGAGCAAGCCGTGCTTGAAGCAAGCAGAATAGGGATACCCGTAGTAGCACTGTGCGATACAGACAACTCGCTTGCAAGAGTTGATTTAGCCATACCAACAAACAACAAGGGGAGGAAAGCTCTTGCAGTGATCTACTGGCTGCTTGCAAGAGAGGTTCTAAGAAACAGAGGAGAAAGCATAGAAAACTTCCCAAGCTTAGACGAATTTATGGAAGGTTAAAGGTCTACAAATCTATAGCTTATTCTGTTTTTACCCAATATTTCAAGCATACAGAAACCATGAGAAAATGCTCCCGGATTTATGATCAGTGTTTCTTTTATCCTATCGTGACCTTTTGCCTCATGGATATGTCCGCACACAACAACGTCTATATCATTTTCTTCAATAAACTTCCTTATCATTTTGCTTCCAACGTTTATGCCGCTTGACGTTTTGTCAACCTTTGTTTTATAAGGCGGAGTATGTGAAACGAATATCTTTATCTCAGCATCCTTAACATTCTCATACGCTCTTAGCGCCTTTTCATAGAGAATATCCTCTGAGAATTCGAATGGCGTGTTGAATGGAGTAATATTTGAACCGCCCACACCAAAGAAGCCCACATTATCAATAATAACTGAGCTTTCATTAAGATTTATCTTAAACTTAGATAGTGCTTTATCTACCTCTGGATAGTCGCAGTTTCCCGGCACGGCTAACATTCTTCTATCGCTCAATACTCTTTTAAATCTTTCAACGATAAGAACAGCCTCTTCATATCCGCCAAAATTTGTCAAATCCCCACTTATAACGAGAACATCAAAATCAAGATCAGCCAGTTTCTCTATATTTCTTGTTCTTGAATGAACATCTGAAACGCAGAGAATTTTCATGTTCTTCTCACCTTTGCAAGCACAAGAGATTTTTTCTTTGGGCAATTTATCTTTCCAAGAAGATCAATAATTTTGCACGAATCCCCATTTTCTAAGCCTTCTGGGGTGCAAAAAGTGTAGTATTCGCAGAATATTTCTTCACAAGAATTCTTTGATACAACGATCTTTGCCCCCGGCATTGCAAGTCTTGAATCAATTGCTATACGTATATCTGCCTCTTCAACTTCAACGACCCTTACTTTTCCGCTAATCTTGCATTCGTGCTCGTAGTTCCTTAAACTTACAATTCTATACTTCCTTCCAGCCTCAAGATTTTCTATGCACACTTTGAAAAGTCTGCAATCAACGCATTCCTCGGCATGTCCATAATGAACAAATTCATAACCTTCTTTTGCATCCTGTGATGGAACAAGGGTAATAATTTTCCCCATGAAATCTTTTTTAAAATATAACAAAGTAAAGTTTATTAAATTGAAGTCTACAAAAATATATTCGGTGATAGAGGATGGATATGAAAAATCTTAAAGCTAAGGATGTTATGGTAGCTAAAGATAAGCTTATTACGATATCTCCAGACGATAAAATTGCACTCGCAGATTTAAAAATGCTCAGAAACAACGTGGGTAGTTTGCCCGTTGTTGATGATGACGGAAAGCTCTTGGGCATAATTACCCAGCGAGATATAATGCTTAGCAGATTTAACGTTGGCGACCTTGAGGTTAAAGATCTTATGTCTAAGAAATGCATAACAGTTGACCCAGATACGGAGCTAAAAGAAGTTATAAAAATTATGCTTGAAAACAAAATAGAGAGGGTTCCTGTTGTAAATAACGATAAAAAGCTCGAAGGCTTGGTTGTTGTTAACAAGATCCTCAAGGCTATGCTTAAGGTGATGGAATGAAGGTAAGGCTTGGAATAGTTGTTTCAGAGTTCAACTACGAGATAACATACCCAATGCTCGAACTTGCAAAGGAGCATGCGGAATTCTTAGGTGCAGAGATAGTAAAGATAGTTAAGGTTCCCGGAGCCTTTGATATTCCCTTGGCTGTAAAGAAGCTCCTCGAAAGAGACGATATAGATGGCGTAGTTACGCTTGGAGCTGTTATAGAGGGAGAAACTGAGCACGACGAGATAGTGATGCAGCATGCATCAAGAAAAATAGCTGATTTATCCTTAGAATACAATAAACCCGTAAGTTTAGGAATCTCTGGACCGGGAGAGAGCACTGTGCAAGCCCTTGAACGTGTTGACTATGCAAAGCGTGCTGTAGAATCTGTTGTGAAAATGGTTAAAAGGCTGAAGGAGATTTAAGCTTTGTGGTTGAGCTCAGAAAAGATGCTGGTAAAATATTAGAAGAAGGAGTTCACGAAATTGGTGTAATAGCACTTGGCTCCCACTTGGAGAATCACGGTATAGCACTTCCTATAGATACTGATATAAAAATAGCTGCATTTCTTGCCTTAAAGGCTTGTATAGAAACTGGAGCTCATATAATAGGTGTTGCAAACTTAGCCTGCGAAAAAAGCTATATAAAGCACGGAATACATTTCTCCAAAAGCGAGCTGTTGGAGGAGATTAAGGAAATAGTAAATAGAGCTAAGAGGATTGGAATAAAAAAAGTCCTTATAGTAAATGCACACGGTGGAAACAAGGAAATAGAAAAAGATATTGAAAAGCTTAGCGAGGAGCTTGATGTTAAAATAAAAATGAACAGTAAAATCGTTGAGCTCGAAGGTGCACACGCTGGAACTGGAGAGCTCTCCGTAGGATACATTATAGGCATAGCGTGCAGAAATTTAAGAGAGCACTCAAATTTTGAGAAATATCCAGAAGTTGGTTTTGTTGGGATTAAATCTGCTTGGAAAAATGAAAAAATAAAAAAACTTGCAGAAAAAACAAAAAAAGAGGGTATAAGAATAGATGAAGAGCTTGGAAAAAGAATCTTAGACGAAGCCCTTAAGAGCATAATAAACGATATAAAGGATCTTCTTAAAGATAAATAGATAGAGGTGACGATCATGGGTGTATATACTGAAACTATAGAGTTTTTTGCTGAAGCTGAGAAAGGTATCGTTGATATTACGAAGGATGTTCAAAGAATCGTTGAGAAAAGTGGATTCAGAAACGGAATTGCTACTGTTTTCATAGTAGGCTCTACGGGTGCTGTAACAACAATGGAATACGAGCCGGGGTTGAAAAAAGACATTCCCAACGCTCTTGAAAGAATAGCTCCGAGCAATATAGATTATGAGCACCACAAGACTTGGCACGACGATAACGGAAAGAGCCATGTAAGAGCAAGCATTGTCGGAGCGAGCATTACAGTTCCGTTTATAAACGGCAGGCTTACCTTGGGCACTTGGCAACAGATCGTAGCTATGAACCTTGACACAAGATCGAGACAGAGAAAGGTAGTTGTAGTAGTTATAGGAGAATAACTTTGGTTTTTATTACTTTTTCTATTTCTATTGCTAACCTCTAAAAATTTTAAAAATTAAAAAACTTCATAAAATACTCCTCCAGAGGGAGCTTTGGTGTGTATGGATCCACTATTACCTCATCTTTCCTATCCAAGTCAAGCCTCTCCATTGCTTCGCTTGAAAGTATTGCAAAACCTTTTAAAGCCTTTTTATAGCTGTAATGGGTTTTCCAATGGACCTTAACAGCCCTATAAATATTTCTAAAAAGATAAGGTTTCTTTTCTCCAATTTTATAAACAATAACTGGATCGTGGCTGTATATCCTTAAAGCTTTAAGCCTCTTATCATCAAATCCTATTTCGTTGCTTCTAACATCTCCCTCCCAGACCTTAAATATAAACTTATTTCTTGAAATTTTTATCATATTTACTTTAAATAAAGAATAACGTTCAAAATCTGATTGAAATTGAATTTTCAAAACACAACCTTTAAATATGCAATTAGTATTTAGGATTATTTCATGATAGTAGCTACAGCACAGGGCGTTGAAATCAATGCAACGGAAGATCTATCTGGATTTTCTCTCTTCAACAGTCCATATCATGCACACAGAAATTTAGAAGCCATAGATTTAATTCCGAACAAGAATTTCGGTGAAGAAGCTCTTTCACCAGTAAATGGCACCGTTGAGAAAATTTTAAAGTTCAAAGTTAAAAGTGTCTCTCTTTTTTTTAAAGCTATGGATATTGAATCAACAAAATTTAATGCGGATAAATATGAATATTTAATTTTAATAAGAAGCAGGGAAAACAAGAAAAAAATGATAAAAATACTACATGTAAAGCCAGAGGTTAGTGAGGGTGATAAAATATATGTAAATGATCCCCTTGGAACCCTCGTAAGAACAAAGCACTACTCGTTTTGGGCTGCACCGCACATACACTTAGAAGTTAGGAACGAAAGCGATGCGATAAGGGCGAGGGGAGCATGTAAGCTAAACATAAACACTCTAGGGTTAAGGATAGAGGATGAAATAATTTACAGCTCGGATAATTTAAGAAGTGCTAATAAATTTGGATTTGTTTCAAGAATAATAGAAGCAACTGACAGCTACATTGAAATAGAAAGCTTATACAGAGGAAAATTTGCACACGCAAGAGTTGGAAATAAGCCATGCATTTTAGACGGTGGAATTCCTCATATGGGATACGGGGGAGTAATATCTATCTATAACATTAAGCAAAACGAAGATGTGTATTTCAACGGTATAAAAATAGGAAAAATTGTGAAGAGTTATGGAAAAATAGGAATATTTAATCCTAAAATAAAAATTAAAGTAAACAACATTCCAATGCGTGGAATTTCATTCATACTTGGGTTGAAAAATTTGAAATCAACAAGAATAGTATTTATAAGGAGGGAAAGACTATTTGAAAGTGGTAGAAAAGTAAAAATAGAAATTTTTGGTGATAATAATGATGTTTAAATTATTTTTTCTATGGATATTAACAACACTCACTATTGCAAGTTTGAGCGTTATACTTGCAAAAAGATTTGGCAAATTTATAGTATATGGAGTATTTGCAATGCTTGTTCTTTTATCAAACATTGCCGCTGGAAAGATAATGAATATAGATTTACTTGGCATAAATATTGTTGTTCCTGCAGTTGTTGCAATATACTCAACAACCTTTCTGCTTACTGATGCATTAGGCGAGATTTATGGGAAAAACACTGCAAAAAGAGCTGTTTTATCAGGATTTGTTGCAAATATATTTGCGGTTCCTCTTATATACATTGTTACCAAAATTCCACCAGCAAGTTTCAACGCAGAATTTGCATCCATGTTCAATGAAGTTTTTAAATTAGTCCCTCAGATAATTTTTGCGAGCATGCTTGCTTATCTGGTTTCTCAGCTGCACGACGTATATATTTACCACTGGTATAGGAAGAAAACAAAGGGGAGATATATGTGGCTCAGAAACAACGCGAGCACTGCTGTTAGTCAGCTTATAGATTCCACAATTTTCATCACAATAGCGTTTTATGGTGTATTCCCAGCAGATGTTATAAAAAGCATGATCATTTACCAGTGGATTGCAAAAATCGTTATCGCCATTATAGACACGCCTTTCCTCTATATCGTTACGTATATATCTAAAAAATTTTAAAAAAGAGTATAAAGAAGGCAGCGATATTGACGTTCTTATTAATTTGTCTTTTTTTATGAGTAGGTTATATGGATCATAAACTTTTTTAACCCCCTTGCTGAGTCTTGACTCAGCAAGGGCTTGAAGTTTCTCCTTGCTGTTAAATCCCAGAGAAATGAGCATGCCTAATAAAAGGACACTCAAGGCTGCGAACTTTATAACAGAGCGCTTAGAATATCTGTGTAAGTTCTTTAAAGAGAGAGAATTTTTGAGAACCTTGAATAAATCTTCGACAACGCTCCTAATGGCTTTAAAATTCTCCCAAGAGTTCAGGAAGCTCTTGAAAGAGGTAAAGAATATATCATAAAGCCTCTTTATCTTTTAGGGCTTTGAAAGGGTAAACGAATCTTCCCGTAATTCTTTTAACGTTCAGATTTCTCTTAGGAAATATGAAAGGGAGAATTTTATACCACATAATGCTTTTCCAGTAGTTTTCTTGGGAGCAGAAACCTTTATCTATTTTATCACTTTTTCTCAGAACTCTCCTTCTCTTAAGGTCTTCAGTGATTTTAAGGAAGAACTTGGAGTCTTTTGGCGAGCCTTCGTGCAAATAAATCCCGGCAGGTTTTAAGGAAGGATATTCTACGACTAATGCTAATTTATAGTCTTTATAGAACCCCTTGCCTGGAGCATAGCTCCATTTATATTTTTTGCTCTCTGAACAGATTTACATCGGTAGTATCGAGGAGCTTTACCGAGCTCCTCTTAATAAACCTGTTTATAACTGATAAAAGCTTTATGAACTAATCCTCGCTGAATTTGCTGAGGAAGCTGTATATCTCATCTGCAGAAGGAATCTCTGCAGCTCTAATCTGAGCTCTTCATTCCTTTTAAGCTCCTCTATCTGTTATGCTTCTCTCAAAGGATATCGCTGTTAGCGTTATTCTAAGCATCATCTTCAGGTTTTATCCCTACTTTAGCCAGCTCTTTCTTTACAACTCTTCTGTCAAAAAGATTTGTTTGAAGATTATCCATGTTGAATGTCTTAAATCTGGGATTAGAGGCTGTTTCATGCCCATCACCGGAGAAAGGGTTAATATCCCTTCTCCTATATAAATCTTTCTGTGCTTCGTCTGGAAAATTTTGCTTCGTTTCTAATGCAAATGTCCTTTTATAAGAATGAATAGTTTCTCTCGAAAAATTTGTTTATATGAGAAAATTAATCCCTTTGCATCACTCATCCCGCAAAGGAGTTATAATTTTTTAATTTTTTTGTTTTAAATTTTTTAAAGTGAATGTGCTGAGCTATTTTCATGGAATACGATGCAGTTGTAGTAGGGGCTGGAGTTGCCGGCAGCATAGCAGCATACATACTGGCAAAGGAAGGTTTTAAGGTTGCAATAATAGAAAAAGAGGAGCTTCCGAGATATAAACTCTGTGGTGGAGCAATTTCAAACAAAACTCTTAATTTTCTCAAGAAAATAGGAATAAAAATAGACGAAGATATCGTTGAGAATAGAATAAAAGAAGTCGAAGTCCATACACCAAATTTCTCAAGATATCTGCATGTTGATATTGGAATTCTAACATATAGGGATAAATTTGACTATTTTTTGACAAAACATGCTATAAATAACAACTGCAGTGTTATAAAAGCAAGATTTATTGATTTAAAGCAAAATGAAGATGTTCAAATAAAAACAACTAAGGGAACTTTAAGGGCAAGATATTTAATAGGCTGCGACGGGGTAAACAGCACGGTTTTAATAAAATCAAGGCTTGGCAAAATAAAGGGGGAAAATTTGGTTCTTGCAATAGAGTCCGAGTATAGAGATGCAGAGTTCGATGTATTAAAGCTCTATTTTGGATATGTAAATTTTGGATATGCGTGGATATTTCCAAAAAGGCATGGAACTACTGTTGGAATAGGAACTTTCTCAAACGATTCAAAAAGAACCTTAAAAAGCTCTTTCTCAAAATTTATAAAAGATGTAGGGCTTAAGCCAATAAAGTTCATGGCTCACAACCTACCATATGCTGGAAGCGTTAAGAAACCTTCAAAAGGAAAGGTAGCAGTAGCCGGGGATGCTGCTTCATGTGTAGATGCTCTGCTCGGTGAAGGAACTTTTTTCGCAGCTCTCTCTGGGTATTTAGCTGCAGAAAGTGTGATAGAGGCTTTAGAAAAAGACAGCAACCTTAAAAATTACAATAAAAAGTTTAAAAAGATTATTGCTCCAGAACTAAATACAAGCATAAAGCTCTCAAATCTCTTTTATTCAAACATGAATTTTAGCTACTTTATACTTGAAAAAGGAGGTTTTGAAGATATTCTTAAAAAAATAGCAAATTCAAGCAAACCCTTTACAAGCGTGTATAAAAAGGTAATTCTGCATGCCTTAAAAAGGTATCCTGAGTTTTTATTAAGAAAGCTTTTTAGCTAATATAAATAGATGATCCTTTTCATAGGGCTCAAGTCTTATCTTTTTTATAATTTCAAAATGTTTTTCCATCTTTTTTATTTCTCTTTCAAAAACCTCACTTGGAGATCTTGTTGCATCTATACTTCTCGCCTTTATCGCTATCATCGCATATCCACCATCTTTTAAGAAGAATTTTGAGTTTTCTATGAGTATTTCTACTTGATTTGGTTGTGCAATGTCCTCGTATATTATATCACACTCCTCAACGACATCGAGGTATTCCCAAGGCTTGCCCGCATCTCTTAGCAGAGGAATCATGTTCTTTCTTGGCTCACATACACTAAGGAGGTCTTTAAATACCCTTGGAGAAAATTCTATGCAATAAACAACACCTTCTACAACGATATCAGAAATATGGCTCGCTGTAGTTCCGGATGCTGCCCCTAAATATAGAACTCTGTGGTTTTTTTCTATCGGAATTTCTTTCAGTCCCTTATATATTGCAGCTGCAAGCTTGCTTCTGTATGGGTTCCAAACTCTATATTCTACACCATTCTTTTCAATAATCTTCTCACCGTAAACACGCTGCCCCTTAACAAGATTTTTTGTTACCAATTTTCCATCTATAAACAGCATCTTCATATTCTCTTCCTCTTTCTTTTGCTTTTTCGCTTCTTTTTTGGTGGTAGCTTAAACTTTTCCTTAATTTCCTCAACCCTCTTCATTATTTTATCCTTAAGTTCATCTGCTATAAAGTCGTTAGAGTATGCATCTGCCCTCGCTGCGATGGCAATTTTGGCTGCAAAGCTTCTTGCAATTTTTCCTCTCTGCCATTTTTTTGCCTGTCTTATAAATGGATGCTGGAATATTATTCCATGCTTAGGCGGTGGTGCTTTACCACGTAGATGCTTAAATAGCGATTTTTCAGCTCCTAAGACTTGTATTGTGCTTGCTGGCATGTTTGCAAGATTTTTGAGACCGTTTGCAAGTGCTATTAGTTTTGCTCCTAATATAGGCCCAACGAGATGCTTTAGGTTCGGTGCATATTTTTCCATGACTTCCGTTATGTAGTTTTCGAGTGCATCCCTATACTTATATATATCGTAAACTATGGCTGCAAGATACGCTATTATTCCGGTATCTTTTCTGCTTAAGTCGCTTCCTATAGATTTTTCAGCAAGTTCTCTGTATTCTTCAAAGTCGCTTCTATGACCGTATTCAGCTATAAGCTTAAGATATTTTTCATGCGAAGTTTTTTCTGCAAGCTCCGGGAAGTGAAGGGAATACCACTCTTTAACTCTTGATTCAAGTATGTTTATTACTTCGTTTATATCCTCCAAGGCTCCTACAGCATGGATTATTATTCTGTCCCTCTCCGAGAAGGATTCTTTTACCTCCTGTCTGCCAAGTTCTAATGATACTTTATGAAGAAGAGAATAGTAATCTTCTTTTGATATTCCTATTTTTTCAAGAACTTTTTCAAGGTTCTTTCTTAAATACTTGCCAGCTGGATTCGGGACTTCATATTTATAACCGTTAATTTTTCTCTCAATAATACCACCGTATTTTTCGACAAGCTTCTTTTCTTCTTCTGTTATTTCTTTTTTAAGTTTCTCAGCAATTTTTTTAGGATTTTTACCAAAGCTTATATATTCAACGAGGTTCATGTTTTCATCGAATGCAAATGCTCCAAGTATGTTTCTTGTTATGTATATCATAATGAAGATTCTTTTCAAGCTATTATTAAAATTTTTCTTATTTTGTTGTCATGTTTAAATGTTTAAATTAATAATTTTTACTGTGAATTTCACCGTTTTAAAGGTTTTATTTGATGTAGAAAAAAGGTATTTCGG
>JALTZZ010000087.1 GCA_027051165.1 archaeon
TACATGATTACAGTACCTAAAAATGTAGACTATGTAACCATGCCTATAAAAGAAAAAACTAAAAACATGCACGAGTTTTTTAAAAATAATATCAATATTCTTGATGAAAATCTTAAATTTATTGCAGAAAATGTTAAAGTTATGATTGGTGAAACTATAAGGGAAATTGATATTTTAGCCTTTGACATGAAAGATAAAATTCCGGTTGTAATTGAACTGAAGAAAGAAGAAGCTAATGAGCATGCTCTTTTACAAGTTCTAAGATATGCAAGCTGGGTTATAAATAATCCAGATATTTACTAATAAAAAATAGAGTAGTATCTAATGAAGAGGCTGAAGAAGTAGATTTTAATAGCGTGAGAATTATAATTGTTGCAAAGAACTTTAAAAACATTCTTCTTTCATTATCACAATATATAACTGATCGTTTTCAGATACATTTTGCAAAATACGGCAGATATAGAAAACCAAAATTTACTACGTGGTATATAGCTTTCCAAGTAAAAGGGCGTATCAAAAATATTTTTGGGCTTAGTATAAAGAAAATAGATCCACCAGCATTCTATCTTAGGTTTGGAAAAGAACTTGAAAAAGAGGAAAATGAAGATGTAAAGGTTATTCTTGAGAAGTATAAATTTGAGAATCGTGGTGATGAATTTTGGTATAAAAATATAGAAAATCCAGAAGAGATTTATAAATTTGAGGAATTATTAGAGTATGTCTACAACAAATATAGCAGAGTATAGGCTTTTTATAATTTTTTCTCTTCTTCACTCGGTTCTTCTTCTGGAATTAAGTATCCTAAAACTTCATCAATAATTTTCCCTCAAAACTTCTCCAGCAACTTCCTCAGTTTCCGTGTCATATATGCAGAATCACGGCTGTGAGAGCATGCAAAGGCTAACACTCTATGCTTATTTCATGGATACATCTACAAAGCTAAACTCATCATCTTAAGAGAAGCTCGCTCGTTCAAGGCTATTCTATCTCCATAAGCAAGGTTTACGCAAATCTTTATGCTTTTCTCCGCTAAGTAATGATAGAGCCACTTAATTTACTTAGTGATAAAGTTGTCTATAACACCAAGAAGCCAAGCTTGCTACCGCTAAACTATTCTGCAAACAACTTTCAACGTAGAATCATTTCTCCTCCATGAGTTCGACTGCTATAAGCATTTCTTTAAACAGTTTTTCATGATCTTCCTCCTCTTTTATTAATTTTTTTATTATTTTCTTTGCTTCTGGATCTTCAAGCTTATCATAAAGCTTTTTGTAGAATTCCCTTGTATTTCTTTCAATTTCAATAGCCTGTTTTAAAAGTTCTTTAACTTCCTTCATTTTTTTACCCCTCGATAAAATTTTATTTGATAGCAGATGAAATATTTTATAACATGCTTAAGCGGATATGAAAGAGAGGCTGTTAAAGAGCTTGAAGCTGTTGGCTTTAAAGCAAGGATCCTTTTCATGCGAGGCTTGCTGTTTGCAAAATCTAAAGAATATAATCCTTCTCTGCTCAGGAACTTATCCTTTAACTATGTATGCAAAATATATCCGATATATAAAGTTAAGAGAGCAGAGCTTGGCGAGATTATTAGGTTTTTTAAAGAGCATGTATACAGATTTAAAGATAAGAGATTTGCGGTTAGATGCAAGAGAAGGGGACTGCACGAGTTCAGTAGCTCTGAGGTTGAGAGATCCGTTGGGAAGGTTTTGGCAGAGTTTGGTAAAGTGGACTTGGAGAATCCCGAGATTATAGCCTTGGTTCAGATCGTTCAGAGCCTCGCATTTCTTAGTATTTTAAAGCAAAGCGACATTTTTGTTTACAGGTGTTCTACAAAAAAGAAGTGGAACAAAAGACCTTTAAACAGAAGTGAACTAAAGCTTCTCGAAGTTTACGAAATCTTTCCGGAGATATTCAGCAGCTTGAAAAACGTTCTTGACATAGGCTCAGCTCCGGGAGGATGGGCAAGGATTTTATCAAAGCATGCGAAAAGGGTTTTTGCATTAGATCCTGCAGATCTTAAAGTTCATGCAGATAATATTGTTCATATAAGAGCAAAAGCCGAAGACTTCGACAGCCTTAACGTTAAATTGAAGTTTGACCTTATAACGAATGACATGAACAAGTTTTATAATGAGTCTCTCGATATAGCATTTAATATTGCAGAAAAATATTTAAAGAGCAATGGATATTTAATTCAAACGTTGAAACACTATAAAAAGATGGATGCTAAAAATGTAGCTGAGTATGTTAAAAAGATTGCTGGCAATAAATACGAAATATTATTCATTGGAAGGCTCAGGAACAATTCGAAAAATGAGCTAACGCTTGTGGCGAGGAAGATAGGATGAATATTGCGTTAATAGTGGTAGCAGTTGGTGTGCTCGCATACTTGGGTGCAAAATACTACCTTGAGAGGAGCATGAGCAAGGATAAAATATTCTACATATTTTCCGCTTTAGCATTCTTCTTTGGAATTGTCTCTCTTGCTGTGGTTCTTTCAAATGGAAAAAATTTTGAATACTATATCTCCATAGCTTCTGTGTTTACCCTTATATCAATAATGTATTATTCAGAAGGCGGTTCTCGGTGATAGCATGATAAGCTCTAACGAAAAAAAAGTTGTTCTGGCATTAAAAAAGCTAAAAAGAGCAAGCATAAAGGAATTGGCTAAAGAAACTAACTTAAAGGAGGATGCTGTAAACAAGGCTGTTTATTATCTTATAACAAAAGGACTTGTAAGTGTTGAAAAAAAGGTAGATAGAATAATATCTCTTGGAGAAGAAGGGAAGAGGTATGTTAAAATTGGTTTGCCAGAAAATAGAGCGTTAAAATATATAAAATCCGGTTTAAATACTATAAAAGAGCTTAAAGAGAAGCTTGGTGATGAGTTCAACATTGCAGTAGCATGGCTGAGAAAGAAGGGATTTGCGGAAATAAAAAATGGAAGAATAGAGATAAAGGGCTACAGAGAAACCCCAGACGAGAAGCTCCTTAAAATGCTGAGCGAAAGGGACTTGAAAGAAAGCGAGCTTACCGAGGAGCTTAGGGATGCATTAAAAATGTTAAAAAAGAGAGGCGATGTTGTAAGATTAAAAGAAGTTTCTGAACTTTTTGTAGAGCTTACAGAAAAAGGTAAAAAAATTAAGGTAGAAGCTGAGGAAGAGATAGGAATATTAACGCCAGAGATCTTAAGAAGTGGCTTGTGGAGGAAGGCTAAATTTAGAAGGTATGATGTTAAAGCAAAAGTTAAGCCATTATATCCAGCGAAGCTTCATCCGCTTAGAAGGCTTATAGAAGAAATAAGAGAAGTTTTCCTTCAGATGGGATTTGAGGAGATAAGAGGTCCTTTAATAGAGAGCGGCTTCTGGAACTTTGATGCGCTCTTCGTTCCCCAAGATCACCCAGCAAGGGAAATGCAGGATACCTTCTATATAGATGCAGAATTTGACCTACCAGAGAAGGAGATCATTGAAAGGGTGAAGAACGTTCATGAGAGCGGAGAGCTTGCGAACAGCATAGGATGGAGGTATAAATGGAAAGAAAGTGTTGCAAGGCAGGGGCTTTTAAGAACACACACAACAGCCACAACAATAAGATATTTAGCAAAAATAGGCAACAGAGAGGCAAAGGTTTTCTCAATAGGAAGGGTATTTAGAAAGGAAAAAATAACATTCAAGCATTTGCCAGAATTTCATCAGTGCGAAGGAATAGTTGTTGGAAAGGTTACTTTCAGAGATCTTCTTGGAATACTTAAAGAATTCTATAAAAAGATGGGATTTGAAAAAATAAGATTTAGACCGAGCTACTTCCCATATACAGAACCAAGTCTTGAGGTTGATGTATATTTTGAGGAAAAGGAAACATGGCTCGAGCTCGGAGGGGCTGGAATATTTAGACCAGAGGTTACAAAGCCTTTCGGCATAGATATGCCTGTTTTGGCTTGGGGACTTGGATTGGAGAGGCTTGCAATGCTCAAATATGGATTGAACGATATAAGGCAGCTATACATGAGCGATATAGATTGGCTTAAAAAAGCGCCGCTAATCTAAGAGGCTTATAGCCTTCACCGGACAGCTCTCAACGATTTTGCTACAGTCGCATATCTCGCATGCATCGTAGCTTATCAATCTGCTCTTTCCGTTCTCAACTCTAAAGGCATGTGAGCAAAGCTCCTCGCACCTTCCACAGCCTATGCATGCACTTGTGTTTATAACCGGTATCATGCTGTTTAACAGAACAGGTTAACGTTTGCCTAAAAATTGTGTGAATATTTAAGCACAATCGAGGTGCTTTAAATGAAAATACTTGCCGTTGTTGGCACTGGAAGGAATTCTGGGAAAACAACAACAATAGAGCTTCTTTTAGGTGAGCTTAGTAAAAAGTATAGGGTTGGAACCATAAAAAAGATACACGAGGAAGATTTTTCCATAGATAAGGAGGGAAAGGATACTTGGAGGCATGCAAAAGCTGGAGCTAAGGTTGTGGTAACCTGTGCACCGAGAGAGGTTGCTGTCATAAAAAAACTCGAAAACGAGGAAAGATTTGAAGCCGCATTTAAGCTTTTAGAGTGCGAAGGGCTTGACATAGTTATCGTAGAAGGAGTGCCCCCCTTTAATGTCCCAATAATCCTTGCAGCAAGAAATGAAGAGAACGCAAGGGAGAAGCTTAAAGTGCTGGAAAATAAAAAACTAAAAGATATCAAATGTGTATCATCTTTAACCCCAGATAAGTTCTCAGATGAATTTAAGAAAATAATGCCAGTATTTAATCCAAAGAACGAGATAACAAAAATCATTAAAGCAGTTTTAGGTAGCATATAGTTATGTTTTTCCTTTCCTATAATGTTTTTTAATCTGAAAAGTAATATTTTTAAATAAAACTTTTGAGAGGTATGAAAGATGACAAAGATACTTATAGTTGATGATGAGCCGGACATTGTGTATATAGTTGAAAGATTGTTAAAAAAGCATGGATTTGATGTTGCCAGTGCGTATGGCGGAATAGAAGCCTTGGAGAAGGTAAAAGAGGAAAAACCAGATCTAATACTTCTTGACATAATGATGCCCGATCTCGACGGCTGGGAGGTTGCAAAAAAACTAAGAGAGAATCCAGAGACAAGGGCTATACCTATAGTTATACTTTCAGTAAAGGGAGAAGAGGAGGACATGGAGAAGAGCTTTCAATACTCGAGAGTTAATGCCCATGTAACGAAGCCAATTGTTGAAGATAAACTCATATCTACGATAAATTGGGTATTAAAAATGGCTGCTAAGAGGAGGGAGGCGGTATAAAGGAGCTTTTTCCAGAATATTATTCGGTAATGATTATAGGACCACCCGGAGTAGGGAAGCACGATGTATGCATAAAGCTGGCAAGAGAGTTCTTAGATGACGGCAAACTCGTTGTGTTCGTAACCACAGAGAGATCGCCAGACGACATATTTGATAGGCTCGGTGAGAGCGATAACCTCTATATTATAGATGTATATTCGTGGTCAATATGGGATAAGTATACTTGGCTTGCTGGTGAAAACGTTCTTTTTGTTAGAAGTCCTGAGAATCTTGAGGAAATCCTTACCAAAATCGAAGAGGTTATTTTCAAAACACGCAGAAAACCTATAAAAATTATTTTTGATTCCCTCTCCCCACTCTTCCTATACAACGATAAGCAGCGCGTGGTAAAGTTCTTCCAGATTTTAACTGCCAAGGTTAAAAACGAATATGGATTCATACTATACACACTCCAAGAGGGTGTTCACGAACCAAGCTTAATAAACATGCTCCTTGCAATAGTTGACGGATATATACAGATGCGATTCCTCGAAACAGAAACAGAAATAAAGAGGCAGCTCAGAATACACCACTTAAAGGGCGTCAGCGGCTATTCGCACGAGTGGAAGGATCTTGTTGTAACGGAAGAAGAAGTAAAAATTGTAGGAACACTCAAAGTTTAGGTTTAGTTAAACCTTAAATAATCTATATTTCATTTTTCCAAGCCCAAGCTCTTCAGCATATTTTACCTGATAGTAGGGATCTGCCCACTCCCACATTTTTTCTTCACCGAGGAGAGAATTAGGAATGCTCTTTGATTTATAGAGGAAATCTATGCATGCAGTATCAACAGAAACGATGTCTCGTGAGGCAACTATGCCAACATCCGGAATTATAGGATTGTCGCTGTAAGGGTGGCAATCGCAGTGCGGCGTTACATCTATCATGAAGTTTATATAGGCAAAATTTTCTTTACCCACAACATTTAAAACTCCTTTTGCAGCTTCAACTATTCTTTCGGCAATATCCCTTCCAATAAGCCATGGAGAAACTTCAATAGCTTCATGCGTGCAGACCTCGCTACATCCAAGGCACCTAACGCATTTTTCGTAGTCTATTTTATAATCAATAATAGCATTCGTAGGGCATATTTCTATGCACTCACCGCATTTTTTGCACTTCTCTGTTATTCTCGGTGGATTTGGAACGTGAACATCATACTTCGTAGGCTTTGCGACACATCCTAAGCCAACATTTTTGAGGCTTCCACCAATTCCAGCCCTTATATGCAGCTTGAAGTGTGTTAAACAGACAACCGCATCAGCTTCTGCAATAGCCTTTGCAACATACACCTTTTTCAAATTCTTCTCTCCTAAATCTACCTCTACATAGTCAAGTCCTAAGAGACCATCAGCTATAACTATTGGTGCAGATACGGTCTGCTGAGTAAATCCATTTTCCTCCGCAATTAGAAGCCTTCCCAAGGCGGTATTCTTATCTCTTGTCATTCCTAACCCAGTTGTTTCTGTTACAAAAGGTTTTGCACCAATATTTTTTATTATTTCAACAACTTTTCTTACATAAACTGGTCTAAGATACTTAGTTGTGCCTCTTTCACCAAAGTGAACCTTTACAGCTACTATATCCCCTCTGTCTATAAAGTCAAATAGGTTGCTTTCATCTATCAGTCTTTTAAGTTTGTTAACGAGACTTAGCTGCGGCTGGAACCATTCCTCCGGCTTAGTTACCTCCGCTCTTGAATCTGAAAAATATACATATCCATTCATTTCTTCCATATTGTGTATCCACAGTTGCCGCAGGCGTATCTATCCTTATGCTCTGCCATAAAAACGCCTTCACCGCATCTCGGACAAAATCGACTTTTTCTTTCAACTTTATCATCTTTAACGACGTAGAGCTTCCATTTCGCCCCCATGCATCAACACCTCACTGCTCTTCCTTTTTCTCTTCTTTTTCTCCTAATAACTCCTTTAGTTCATCTTCTGTAAAGAATTTTTTTAATTTTGCTTTGTTTTCATACTTTATTAAGTCCTCTCTTGTTTTATAAATTTTGATAAAAGCTGTTGACTCTCTTGCACCAAACTTGCTTACCAAGCGATCTACTACTACGGTAAGCTTGTCAACATCCTTGAGGGCTGCTATTTTATCTCTAACCTCAAGCTTCCTTGGTGTTGCACCGTTGTGCGTAATATCTACAACGATTTCAACTCTACTCAGAAGAGGATTTTCCTTTTCTTCTTTTATGACAATTTCCAACTAATCACCTCCTAATGCACGCATTATTTTTATCAGCGTTGCAATCTCTACTTTTTTTCCTTCCGTTACTTCAACGGCTACAATGCCTTCATCCGGCTGCCCATAGAGCACAACATCTCCCTCGTCTGCAAACAATACACATGGTATTACAGCTAAGTCCTCTTCTCCGTCAACAACTATAAGCGTATCCCCTATTTTAAGTCCATCTTCTACAGCACGCATGAGCTCGTCGCTTATTGTTGAAGGTTCATTTTTTACGTTTAAAATATTTTTAAAATACTTCTCTAAATTTTCATCAAACTTTATATCTCTTTTTGTCTTTAAATCTACTATCGCAACATGCGGTTTTATACCAACCTCTAAGATGCTTCTTAGCGTAACATCTCCAACAGCAACTATTCTCCTTCCTTTATATTTTTCTTTTATTTTTTCTGCGGCTTCTCTATATCCTTTATATAATTTTCCAAAGGGTTTTTTAAGCGTTTCTCTAAGTTCTTCTGGCAATCTTATCATTATTTTACCCTCAATGCATACTTACCCTTGTTTTTTATCCCAAGCTTTTCTGCAATTTTTGACTTCTCAGCGTTTATTACGATAACGTATCCAAGCCAGTTTGTTGTTGTTTTTTCTTTACATACTGGACATTCCTCAAGAGTTGTTACCATTTTACACGATTTGCACGCTCTCTCCTTTAATACACCTCTGCCTCTCATTTACCACCCGCCTTAACCTTTTCTTTAGCTTTTTCCTTCATAGCCTTTTTCTCCTCTTCTATCCACTCAAGCTTCCCTAAGCCGGGCTGCCTCATTGTTAAGTTTATTTTTGTTTCTTTTTTATCGGGGTTAAGGCTTATTGTAACTATTCTTGCTCTAACTTTATCTCCAGGCATTAAGACCCTATTTGTCTGCTTTCCTATTAAAGCTTCTCTCTTCTTATCATAAACGATATAATCGTCCATTATCTGGCTTACATGTATAAGCCCGTCGAGGGGTCCAAATCTTACAAAGGCACCGAAGTTCACGACTTCGACAACCTCAGCCTCGACAACCTCATGGAGCTCTGGCTTAAACACGAGGGCTTCAAAAGTAACGTCGTGGTATACTGCACCATCGCCGGGCACTATTTTTCCTTCTCCAATTTTTATAATCTTCGTTATCGCCAAGATTACGCCGAGATTTTTGTCAAGCTTGCCCTCGTAACCACCTTCTGTGTAACCTCTATAATCATAACCCCTTCTCAGTATATCTTCTATAGTCTCTTTTAACGGCTCTCCAAACCTCTCGGGAGGGACTCTCACCACATCTTCAATAACTACAAGCTTATAAATAGGGCAACCCCCCTTATTTTATATATCCTTCAAATTCGAGATATTTTTTTTGCCTAAGGTAAACAATGTTTGCACCTACCTCTCTAAGCTTCTTCAACAACTGCTTATCGTTTGTTGCTATTATATTGTTTTTGCTCATTCCAAGCTCCACAAGTGCTTCATCTACTTTTTTATCAACATCAATAATTTTAAATCTTTTTGCATATTCAAGAGCCATGCTTGCTATTTTTCTTGTCTTGCTTTCTTTGCTCCTTTTCAATCCTTCAAGCTCCTTTATAACAGATTTTGGCACGCAAATCTCAAACTTTACATCAAGTATTCTGCTTAGCTCCTTCTCTACATCAACTTTAAACTGAAAAGGCATCATTAAGAAATTTGTATCAAGAATTACTTTTAAAGCTTTTTTGTTCATTCTATTATTCCGTAGCCTATTAATCGCCATCTCCCACCAATTCTTCTGCTTATGGCTACCCTTGACTTATCCTCTGCACATACTGGTAGTTTGAGCATCATTTCAACGTATTCTTTTTTCACCTTCGTAACTATGCCGATCGTGGTTGCAGTCCCCACGTTTAAGACGAGGGTTTCGTTTTGCTTTATAGGCTCTACTTCAAGCTCTTCCCTCGTTCCAACTATGCGTTGGAGAAGGTGAACCTCCATAGTCAGGCTGTTCCTAACCTCTGGCAGGGTATCTGGTTTACCGAGCATCATTCCGCTCAAACCATCTGCCTTTGTTAGACTTGGATCGAGCTTCGTTCCGACTCCTATTAATCCACCCGGTCTCGCAACATCGAGCTTGTTTCTACCCGCCATTAAAGAAACTATTTCAGTAAAAATAGGCTCATACCTTATTTTGTTTCTTTCTTGCGTTCTTATTCCAGGTCTGATTTCTATCTCATCACCAATCTTGAGCTCACCCTGTATAAGCGATCCTCCAAGGACACCACCTTTCAAATCCTCAGGCTTTGTTCCCGGCTTGTTCACATCAAAGCTCCTCGCTATATACATTCTCGCAGGTTTTTTTGGATCTCTCTTTGGTGTTGGTATTGTTTTTTCGATTTCTTCTATAAGAACATCTATATTGACCTTATGTTGAGCCGATATGGGTATTATAGGTGCATTTTCAGCAACGGTTCCTTCAATAAACTTGAGTATTTCATCGTAGTTTTCCACAGCTCTCTCCTTGCTCACTATGTCAATTTTGTTCTGCGCGATGACGATGTTTCTAACGCCTATTATATCGAGAGCCATCAGATGTTCCTTTGTCTGCGGCTGTGGACACGGCTCATTTGCAGCAATGACAAGGATTGCACCGTCCATTAGTGCGGCACCGCTCAGCATTGTTGCCATTAAGCTTTCATGCCCCGGAGAATCTACTAAGGAGACCATCCTCTGCACTTCTGTTTCAACGTTGTGCTTTTTGCAAACTTTTTCTGTTGTGTAAGCTTCGCTCCCTTCGCATAGAGGACACTTCCTTATTGTAACGTCCGCATAACCAAGCTTTATAGATATGCCTCGTTTTATTTCTTCGCTATGCGTATCAGTCCAAATTCCGCTAAGAGCTTGGGTAAGCGTTGTTTTTCCATGATCTACATGCCCTACTAAACCAATGTTAACCTCAGGCTGCACCCGTTCTCTTTCCCCCTTTTACTTTTATTTTATTTAATAAGCATGAAATTTTTTACTTTTTCTGTTCTTCCTGCTCTTTAAATTTTTTAATAATTTCCTCTACTGGAATGCTTCCTTTTTTAACGATTTTCGTATTAACCTGAACTATGTCTTCTGTAACAACGTTTCCTCTAACATACTTCCTTCTTACAACACCTTTTTCCTTTGGTCTATAGCCAGGACCTTTTCTCAGAAGTATCTTTTTTCTAACGCCGCCATGCACATCTTTTCTCATTGGAAAGCCATCTTTGTCGCTACCACCGGTTATCTCAAGTTCATAACCCTCTAAACCTAAAAAGCTTGCATCAAATCTATCTCCAATTTTAAGTCCAAGAATTCTTTTTTCTGTCTCCTTATCTCTAATGTAAACGTTAAACGCTCTACCTGTTTCGGGATCGCTAACGACGATCTGCTTAAGATACTCATCTCCTTTCTTTGCCAAGTTCTCACCTCAGCTCATTTTTGATTTTATTATATTAAGTGCTTCTATTTCGTCTTCACTCATAAACTTTTTATATTTTTCGAGCATCTCAAGTTCCTCTCTTGTTATAAATGTATATAGTATATCACCTTCATCAACATTTCTACCAACAACAGCATTATCTATAGCGATCGCAAGTTGCTTTCCTTTTCTCGCCTCATCAACACTAACCCTGTTTTCTTGCATGTCTTTTACCAATCCAATAATTCTTCCGTCTTTTGCAAGTCTTACTCTCTTTCTTAAGGTTCCAGCTAATACTTCTATACCAACTATCGCCGGTTTGCTGTGTCTAAAGATAAAGCCGGGAAGTATTTTTATAACCGCTGGTCTTGGGAGCTTTTCAAATATTTTGCGTTTTTCTTCTTCTTCAAGTTCTTTGAGGTATTCTTCATAGTCTTCAACGAGCTTATATATGATATTTCCGGTTAAAATTTTTATCCCTTTCTTCTTTGCCAGCTCTTCAGCATCTTTCCTTACCTTAACGTTAAATCCTATTATGCATGCAAGTTTTTTATCTTCCACATTTTCAGCTTCAAAGACATCCTTTCTCGATATATCTCCAACATCTGCATATCTTATTGGAACATCAAGCTTCTTCAGCATATTTACAAGGGCTTCAAGCGATCCTAAGGTATCTGCCTTTAGAACAAGACCGAGCTTGTCAGTCCTTATCTTTATTTCTTCTATTTCTTTCCTTACTTCATCAACAGCTTTCTTCTTATCTTTATTCGCAACTATTAAAGGAGAGCCTGCGAGAGCATTCTCAAGCTTTGGTGCAGCTATCTTAACACCACATGCTGCGTAAGCTTCTTTAACATTTATAAATTTCCTGCTTGAAAATCTTATTTCTTCAAGAGGTCTTGGCTTTAATAGGGCTTTTACCCTTGTAACTATGGGCTCACCTTCAATGCTTCCGACAACAATGGTATCGCCCCTCTTTATGTGCCCGTCGTATATTATTACATCTATAGTTACACCGAGACCGTGTTCCTCTTTAACTTCGAGCACTGTTCCTCTTGCTGGCATTTCTGGAGTTATTTCAAGCTCTCTCTTTAAAAAGGCTTGAGATAATCCTACAAGAAGCATTAGAAGTTCTGGAATACCTTCCCCAGTTTTACCGCTTACTGGAACGATAGCCACCTCTTTAGTGAAATCTCTAACCCTATCAAATCTATCGGCGTTGAATCCAAGTTCATTAAGCTTAGCGACTATTTCATAGACTTTGGATTCAAGCTCATACTTAACCTTATCGTTTTGCTTCTGTATGCTGTGCGAGAATGGATAGTTTTCGAAAGGTATCCAGCCGTGTATTTTATCAATCTTATTTGCGGCAACCAAAAATGGTGTTCTATATGTTCTTAAAATTTCTATGGCCTCGTAGGTCTGGGGCTTAAATCCCTCGATAACGTCTACAACGAGTATTGCCAAATCGGCTAAGGCTCCTCCCCTCTTTCTTAGGGTGGTGAAGGCTTCGTGCCCCGGGGTATCTATGAAGAGGAGTCCAGGAATCTTTATCTCAGCTTTAAGCTGCTTAAGCAAGCCACCGCAGATTTCCTTTATTGTTTCTAATGGTATTTCAGTCGCACCTATATGCTGGGTAATACCTCCAGCTTCCTTAGCAGCAATAGCGGATCCTCTAATTTTATCAAGTATTGTCGTTTTTCCATGATCTACATGACCAAGAACGGCTACTATCGGCTGACGAATTACCTTCATGAAAAACACCAACCAGTTTTAGCTTGGAATTTTATAAACTTAACATTTTCAAACTATTATAAATAATTATTAATTTGACTACTTTTAATAAAATTTTTATATTTTATAACAAAACTTATAGATGCTAACATAATTAGTTATAAATAATAACGTGCTAATCCCTCAACTATTATTTTTGCTGGTGTTGGAAATGTTAGGAAGGAACGTAAACCTCGATGAAAAGGATAGAGAGATCATATCTCTGCTTGTTGAAGATCCGGGAATGAGTCAAAGTGAAATTGCTGAAAGAATAGGCATAAGCCAGCCTTCTGTAGGAATAAGAATAAAAAAGCTTAAGCAGAAGGGTGCGATCTCATTCGTTGTTGGCATGGACTTTAAGAGGGTGGGACTCTATTTAGCTAAGGTTGAGATTACAGCAAAAAACACTGCTGAAATAATAGAAAAATTCAAAAATTGCCCATATTTCATAAACGGTCTTATAACCTCGGGAAGAAACAATCTAAGCCTCTTTTTCATGAGTGAAGACATCTCTACAATAGACAGCATTGTTGATGTCCATTTGAGAAACGATCCTAACGTTGACGATGTCGAGATAAACATCATAATAACCTCTGCAGAAAGCTTTGTTTTACCAGTTAAAATAGAATTCGAAAAAAAAGATAAACCACCGTGCAACTCAAGCGTTCCATGCTGTGAGTGTGCATACTATAAAACAGGACGCTGCCTTGGCTGCCCATCTCTTGGATACTACAAGGGCAACTTCTGGAAATAGTTTTCATTTTTACTGATTAATATTATAGTATGAGTGGTTATAATGGGGTTTGTTGAGAAATCAAGATTTTGACACAAACATACACATAGATATTATACCGGCTTGCAGGGCAGCAAGCTGGCGAGACAAAGATTTTAACACTCATTAAGTTATAGGCGACGGGGAAATCCTTTTCAGCATGTTCTTGATCTTTTTCCTCTTTAAGGCGCTAAATACACCTTCGCCAACGCCT
>JALTZZ010000088.1 GCA_027051165.1 archaeon
TTATTCACACGTTTTTAGCATGGAAAGACAAAAAAGGAAACTTGCAAATAAGGAATAATAAAATAAAGAATTTAAATAGAGATAAAAGTGTTTATTATTGTGAAAAATGTGGTCGTGTTTTTGAGGAAAAATGCGATATTGATCATTGTCCATTTTGTAGTAATGAGTTCAATAAACAAAATAGTAGGCAAAAAGAATATTATGAAATCTATCCTTATGCATTAGAGTATTATTGTCCTATTTGTGGCGTTAGAGAAATAAAAAAAGCACGCAAAGAAGATGTAGAAAGATTTTTCATTCATCAAAGTTTCACTAAAAGAACAAAGATACCGATTTTAAATGAGACAAAAAGACTAATAAAGAATGGTATTGAATACTTTGATGACCTACTTACTCCACGACAAAAAATAACTCTTTACGAATTTATTAAAAAATTCAGAGGAACACCGTATGAAAAGATATCAAAACTTATGGTTTCCGATTCCTTGAGATGTTGTTCCCTGTTAGCTTACTATTCACCTAAGTATAAAAAGGTAATCCCTGGCTTTGTTATAAAAAGCTACTGGTTACCGATACAACCCGTAGAGCTAAATCCAGTATCTTTCATTAATAATGGTTTGTTAAAGCCATTAGGGAGGGGAAATTTAATATCCTCTTACAAGAAAATATTAAAAGCATCTAAAAATGATCATGGGTATGTAAACAATTATAAGGTTTTTCTTGGAGCATCACAAGATATCCTAAACAAATTGAGAAAAAAATTTGATATAGTATTTACAGACCCTCCATATGCTGATTATCAATATTATTCTGATATATCTCTTTTCAATCTTTCTTTTCTACAGGAATTGGATAAAGAATATATGGATTATTTGTTGGACAAAGAAATAGTACTCCGAGAAAAGAGCGAGCTCAATAGCTATATTTCAAAACTTTTAGAGGTTTTTTCACTTATTAAGAAGCGTTTATCTCCAAATGGAAAATTAATTATTACTTTTCATCACTCTGATTTAAGTATGATTAAAGAATTTGTTAGCATTTTTAAACAACTTCAATTGAATCTGGATGCTATTTATCCGGTATTTGGAGAAAGTAGTGGTAAGCTATCTAAGAGGAAATTATATCTTGATTTATTGTTTGTTTTTTCTAAGAGCAAGAGAGAGACATATTTCATACCAACAAACATCTATTTAACAAAAGAAGATGAGAGATTGATACAATTTATAGATAGAATCGTGGAGGAATATAATAATGGCTAATAAATGTTTAGTAGATTTGCCAGAAAAAAGAGAATTCTTGATAAATCCTATTATTGATTACTATACAATTCTTGAAAAGGTCAATTTTAAAGTTATATATAATCCATTTTTCAGAAAAAATTTTGTGGTCCAACAACGTTTTGGTACCTACCCTATATATTTTCCAGAGGTCGGATGTCTTGCAGCATTAGAAACTATATCACCGAATTTATCCAGAGAATTTTATAAAGAAACTAAAGAATTTAATCGATTTTATAGTGACGAAAAAGTAATATGCTCTAGGATTTATAATTTTAACAATGAAGTAAACAGGTTTGTTTCACGAGGAAATTATGTTTCTTCTAAACTTCCAGAGAAATATTACAAGCTGTATATATCTAATCTCATCAACGATTTCTTATTTATGCCCTCAATCGTGAAAAGATTTGGTTTGATATCTCCCAACAGATGGTTCATTCTAGAATCAAGAACTTCTTACTATTTTAAAACAGAGATCAACTACAATGTAGGTATAATCTATCTTACCAAGGATATTCTTAAAAAATCTAAAAAAATCATATTATGGTTGAATTCTCCCTTAGAAATATGGGAGATTCCAGCAGGTTTTGTTAAATTTACTAAGGATGGGGCTGTGTTATATAGAGATAAAATATTAGTTCATTTCTTAAAGGAACCTATTGGAGAAATTGAGCTAATTTCAAATAAAGGAGAATATTTTATATGTTTTCTTTTGAGTTTGAATGATTACAAAACAAATTTCCCAAAATTTAAGCCTAGTGTTAGAAAAAAGGTTAATATAAACCTAGTAGAGAATCTTACGGGATTAGTTCATTCTCCGTACGAAATTATACCTTTTATATTTCCCAATATAATGGAATCTATACAAATAGATAAATTAATTTTTGAATTTGAGATTAAAAGAGATGTACTCAGAGCAATTATTAGACGTCTAATGAAATTTTCTTCGGTTCAACATCCAGATTTAATAAAAGGCTATAGGGAAATTTTTGAAAATCAGAATAGATTGTTTAGAATTAAAGATGATGGAAAAAGATTAAAGGTAGAAGTCGTAAATCCCGTAGTTGTGTCATTTTTGCTAAAGGAATATATGTTAAATAGAAAATGGAGTAGAGAAGAAATATTGGAAGATTTTATTCATAATGCTACGTTAGCTATAGAAAAATTGAAAGACATCCAAAATGAACCACCAACAAATATCATGAAATGGCATCCATTAAGAGGCATAGGTTCCTTGATAAAATTAAGATGGAAAATTTTTATGCAGTATTCGAAAATTTGGAGACAAAACATATCATAAATCTTTAACGGTTTGGCAGCGGAACTCAAATTCCTTCGTAATTTGCCCTATTGGGAGATATAACATATTTCATTAATTAATAAACTTCTATTCAACATTTAAACCTTTATTCTTGCATTCCCATTTTTACTTCCTTTCTGTTTCTCCTCTCTTTCTTCGCCTTCTAACCACCAGCTCCTCAGCAGCTCATAAATCTGCTGCATATTGCAATCTTCTATTTGAAGCATGAAAAGTGTAAAAGTGGGAAAATTTTCGTACTTTTAAAGTTACGCTATAAATTGTTCGGAGCTGAATCTGTTAATAAATGGGTTCTTCACCTTACTAATCTGGTCTTGGATGCGAATTATCAAGGTACAACAATAAAATCGCTGGGTACGCTTTCAAAAGTGAAAGGTCGATAAGTGTTAAAAACGGGGGTACGAAAGCGCTTTTTCCAGGAATGATTGCATTTCACCCCTGGGCCAAACCTATGTTTATGG
>JALTZZ010000089.1 GCA_027051165.1 archaeon
TGAGATAAAGAAAAAATACAGCTTAGAAACGCTAAAAGATAACAGAATCATTAGAGCTTATAGGGACTTCTATTGGAGTATAGGAATAGATCCAACGAAAACACGACCGTCAAGCGAGGCACTTGTAAGGAGAATACTTGCAGACAAGGGCTTACCTCTAATAAACAACCTCGTTGACAGCTACAACTTAGCGAGTGCACTAACGCTTATAGCGATGGGAGCCTACGATGTTGAAAAAATAAATGGCAGCCTTGAAATAAGGTATTCAAGCAATGAGGAGTTTATTGGAATCGGGAACAAGAAAATGACAACAAAAAACCACATTGTTCTCGCTGATGAGGAGAAGATAATCTCAATATATCCATACAGAGACTCAGAGAAAACAAAAATAACAGAGGATACAACAAAAGCAATAGTTGTTCTCTGTGGCGTTAAGGGTATAGAAAGGGAATACATGTTGAAGGCAAAAGAAAAAACGGAAGAAATTATTAAAAAGTTTTGCTTTTGATTTAAGATGTTAAGCAATCGAAGTTTCTATAAATGAGAATACTGGGAGTTGATATATCTCCAAGTGTTGGACAGAAGAAATACTTTGCCGTTGTTCTTGAAAACGATACGATTACATTTGAGGATGAAGTAAGCAGATTCAAGCTTATAAGGCTGATAAGGAGCTTAAAGCCTGATATAGTTGCATGCGACAACATATTCGAACTCTTCGACAAAGACGAAATAAAAAGATTTCTTCTAATTCTTCCCGAAAAAACAAAGCTTGTCCAAGTTAATGGTACATACGGCACTCAAAAACCGCTTCATATTGTTGCAAAAGAGCACGGAATACACATTACAGCGAAAGCAAGCGCAAGGGAAGAAGCCTTAGCATGTGCAATGCTTGCGAGAAAGGGAGTAGGCTACGTTGTCAGCATGTTTGAGAACGAGGTGAAGATTATAGTCAGCAGAGCAAGAAGCGTAGGGAAAAAAGGTGGGCAGAGCAGAGAGAGGTTCATGCGAAAAGTTCACGGCTACATTTTAAACGTTGTCCGAGGGATAAAGGCAAAGCTCGATGAAAAGAAGCTCGAATATACGTTAGAGGTTAGAAAAGCAGATGGTGGCTTGGCAAGAGGAGTTTTTACGGTTAAAGCGAGCAAAAAAGAGCTCGGCATTAAAAACTACAGAGGAAGCGACGTCCAAATAAAGGTAAAGCCCATAATAAGCGATAAGCTGAGCTTCACTCCGCTGAACGAAAACAAGAACGTTATTGTAGGCATAGACCCGGGGACAACAACTGCAGTAGCAGTAATTGATGAGAATGGTGATCTCATAGAGGTGAAAAGTTCAAAAAACATGAGCATAAATGATATAGTCGAAATTCTGGGTAGATATAGGGTAATGGTCTGTGCAACCGACGTAAATCCAGCACCAAGGTCTGTGGAAAAGCTTGCATCAATACTAAATGCCGAGCTTTTTACCCCAAGCTCAACGCTGAGCGTTTCTGAAAAGGTAAGTCTTGTTGTAGATAGGTTCTCAAAGGTATATAAAAATGCACACGAAAGGGATGCAATAGCAGCAGCAATAAAGGCGTTTAACGTATATAAAAGCAAAATAGAGGAGAAGAAGAGAAAAATAAGAGTTAAGAAAGTTGAGGAAAAAGCTGAGAGAGATGAAAGCAAAAATGAAAAGAAGGATGAGAGCAAAGAGGATGAGCTTATAAAAACCTATACAGAAACTATAAAAAGACTTAAAGAAGAGATATCTGCATTAAAAAGAGAAAACAGAGAGCTTAAGGAGATTATAGCTAAGAAAGATTATGAAATTAAGGAGCTTAAAAGAAAAATTAATGAAATTAAAGATGAAGCTTATAGAGAGATTCTGAAGAGTAGGGAAATAGAAATAAAAAACAAGGAAATAAGTTATTTAAAATCAAAGCTCGCAGAAGAAAAAGCTTTAAGAGAAGCAATACAAAAAGAACTTAATGAAATAAAAAGAGCAAAACTTGCTGAGAAAAAGAACTACATTCTCATAAAAATAATATCAAAATTTACAAGAGAAGAAGTATTTAGAGCAAGAAAGAGGATTAAAGAAAAAGATATAATATATATAGTTGATTCGAGTGGAGGTAGCGAAAATCTTGCAAGAGAGATTAAAGAAATGAATCCAAGAGCTTTAATAGCAGATATAGAAAAAATGTCTCATTTAGCAAGAGAAGAACTAAAAGATGTTGTTCTAATAAATCCAAGCGAAGTAAAAATTACAATCTTGGAAAAGGATTTTGGTATCGCCCAAAAGGAAGAAATTGAAAAAATTATAGAAAAAAAGGCAAAGAAGCTTGAAGAAAGAAAAAGGATATGCGAGGAAAAGAAGCTTATAAGCCTTATTCAAGAATACAGAGAAGAGAGGAGAAAAGAGTTTATTTCTTAAAATAGGAGAGAAGTATAAGCACGGGTATTATTTCAAGCCTCCCAATCCACATGTAAATTATGTAGAGCATCTTCTCCATGGTTGTTGGCTCATCCACCAAGCTTAAGCCAATGTTTCCGAGTATGGATATTGACTGAAATAGAGCTACATCTGTATTATATCCTAAAAACGTCAATATTCCAGCCCCAATCAGTGCAAAGATTATGTATAAAACGATGTAGAGAAGAGTATAGAGGACATCTCTCTCGTCTACAGCTCTGCCGAAGAGCTTGAAGGGAACAACCGCTGTTGGAGGAGAAGTTACCTTTTTTATATACCATAAAATAGCCTTAACAACGATTATAGCTCTAATTATTTTGAGAGCTCCAGCAGTTGAACCGTAGCAGCCACCTACGAGCATTGTTAAAGTTATAACGTATATCGAGGTTTCGCTCAACATGCTCAAATCTACGGTAGTCAATCCGGTGCACGTAACTACGGATACTGCTTGAAAAATTGCATCACTTTCGTTCAAATCTCTTAGAAGAACCAAAAAAACAAAAGCTATAATTAGGAACATAACTTTTACCTCTAAATTAAAAAATCCTCTAAAATCTCTCTCAAAAAGTCTGCTGTAAGCTGCGAAGCTGATTGCACCAGCTATCATAATAAATATAGTGACAGCTTTAACAGCACCTTTGGCACTCGCATAGCTATCGTCGTATGTTGAAAAGCCACCGGTAGCTATAGTTGCTAAGCCGTTGTTTATGCTGTTAAATAGAGTTTCTCCGCTAAGATAAAGTGCCATTATGCTCAAAATTGTAAAATATAAGTATATAACCAATATCTTGTGTGCGGTCTTTACGATGCTTGGCTCTATTCTGTCCCTTCTTGCCTCTGCCATGTAGAGCTTTGCAGCCAGAGGAGTGCTTATAACAGCCAAAAAAACAACAATTATTCCAACACCACCAAGCCATTCAGCGAAGCTCCTGTAAAATATAAGCGTTTTTGGAAGCTCGCTTGGATTGAGCATGCTTATACCAGTCGTTGTAAAGCTTGACATAGATTCAAATAAGGCATCTAAGAAGCTTAAATTTAAGACGAGCATGAAGGGTATAGAACCGAGGAGGGATATGAGGAACCATGCTATTGCAACCAGAGCATAGGCAGATTTTGGATCTAAACTTTTATATTCTGCTTTTTTTGCAAAAAAACCCAATATAAAACACAATATAGCCAATAAAGAAAATATTGGTGTTATATTTTTCTCATGCAGGACAACAGATGCCACTGCTGGAACTAAAAAAATAAATCCAAAAATTATGAGCAGAACACCGAGTTGCTGCAGCATTATCTTGCCCTTTCAACCTTTCTTGCAAGAGGAATAGCGAAGAGTTCGCCAGCTATGTGCAACAGAGGTTTTGCCTTCTCTACGTCAAATTTTCCATTGAAATATTCATCCTTAACCTCCACATGCAAAACTTCGCCAGCTATAAGTATGTGATCCCCTATTTTATGATTTGCGATCATTCTGCATTCTATCCACGCTAAGGCTTCCTTTATTCTTGGAGGCTTTACTGTTTTAGATTTAGCTTCTGTTAATCCAGCTTCTTTTATCTCGCTTACTTCGTAGGGATAGTCTCTTTCAAGAATCTTTATTTTGTCGCTTAAATCCTCTCCTATAATGTTTACAACGAACTCTCCGTTCTCTTTTATATTCCTCCATGTATCGTGCTCTGGACTGCTTGCTATAACGATTATAGGCGGATTAAAGCTTACTGGAGTGTTAAAACTGAAGGGTGCTGCGTTGCTTATCCCTCGCCTTGATATCGTAGTTACAACAACGGTTGTTCTTACAAGCAGTTTATAATATTCCTTTGGGCTTATTATCATTAGCACCACCTCAAGCGAGTTTAACCTTTCTCCCTTTAATTTTCAAATACTTCCTATCTGCAAGCAAGTTAACAAGCTCCCTTGAATCTTCAAGATATATCCTTACTTTTGCATCTTTGAAGTCTCTTTCTTCTTGAACTTTTTCCTCAAGTTTTTTGATAAAATCTTCAATATCCATCTTTTTTCCTTCAAGAATATCATAAGCATCGTAGGAGACTGTGAAGTAGCTTAAGAACGTATAAACAAAGTCATCAATATCGTCTATGATGCTTTCAGAGTGCTTTTTTACGAGCTCCAAGAATTTTTCAGGATAATTCGATAAAGGATCTATAAAGACTACATAGCCGGTGTAGCCGAGAATATTTACAAACATTTCTGCACCCTCTGCTGGATAGCTAATTCTAAGCCTCGTTTCCTTCATGAACTCTTCTTTACCCCTCCTCTTTATTTCCTGAAGACATTTAACAAGAGTTTCATAGAACTCTTCCTGCCACCTTATAAACTCCTTTACTTCATCCTCGCTGAGCGAGCTTATAATCTCACTTATGCTTTTAATAGCACCATCTCTTTTTATTTCAGCTTTTATATCTTTTTCGAAGACTTTTTTAACAGAATCTTCTATTTTTCTCTGAATTTCGGTGAATTTTGAGTATTCCGGAATAGACTCAGAAATCTTCTTTGCCTCCTCAAAAGGATCGTCAAAATCTTCAACACTTAAAGATACTTCAAGAGCTCTTTTTTCGTAATCACTCTCTAAACTCTTTAAAGTTTCTTCATAACTCTTCTTTAAGACCCAGAATTCTTCTCTTTCCGTAAAAAAGCACTTTTTAAAACTTCCAGAGAAATTTTTTACAAATTCTTTTGCAGCATCTTCATCATCTACTATAAAGGATATCATCTCCCTCCCTCACTATTTTTATTATGTCCTCAAACTTTCCTTCTTCAACCTCTACAAAGAGATAGCTTTTTTCTCCGAATTCAAAGCCTTTCTTTAAGTTCTGCTTAACAAAATTGATGTCTCCGCTTTCTGTAAGCTTTTCTATATACATTGAGGTAATGTAGGAAAATATTGCATTTTCATATCTGTTCTCTATAAATTCTATAAAATCAGCGACCATATCTTTATAGATCTTAAATTTTCTTACCTCCGGCTTTATGAAGACGTTGTATACGATTTTTGGCTTTACAAAAACGTAAAATTCCGCCTCATCGGTGGGCTTGTCTATCTCAAAAAGGGTTGCCTCTAAGAATCTTTCCTTTCCATATTTTTTTATTCTGTTCAAGCAGTTTATGAGCTTTAAGAGAAATTTCTTCCTCCAAACAATATACTCCCTAAGCTTTTTTGGGGGACTTTCTTTTATGATATCCCTTGCTGAACCGCTAAGGGCTCTTTCAATTTCCACAAACTCCCTATACTTTTTTTCCGCAAGTTTTAATGCGGTTTCCACAACGTCTCCTACTTCTTCAACCTCGTTTGCAAGTATCAGAGCATCTCTCTCATATTCGCTTGTAACATGTTTGAGGGTCTCCTCGTAGCTCATATTTAGTATCCATCTTAGTTCTTCTTCAACATCGAAGGATTCCTTATAAAATCCGTTAAACTCCTCTAAGAACTTATCTGCAACCCATTTTTCCTTTATTCTCAAAACTATCATAATATTTCACCTATATCAATTTCAAAGGCAGCTACTGGATAGCTTAGCTCGTATTTCTCAAGGATATCTGGACTAATTTCACCAAAATATCCAAAATTCTTTCCGTTTGATAGTATACATGCAGATCTCCCTTCAATGAAACCATAGGCATTGCACTCCTCTATTTCATATTTTATTCCTAAGCTTGTGAGGAAGCCCTCTACAATTTCTTTAATTTCATTGAAGTTCGCTCTTGAATGCATTATACACGCCCCAGCTCTTCTCCTCTCCACAATCTTACTATCCTCTATATAGACGACATCTCCCACCTCAAATATCTTCAGAGGCATTTCTTTATGCTTGTTTATTTTTAAAAAGTTTAGAAGACTTGGAATTATGCTCGTCCTAACTATTGTATGCTCTTCGCTTATTGGATTCCTTATTTTAACTGCTTTTTTGTTAAAACTGTCGCTTGTAAGCATTAGGCTGTAAACTTCAAAAAATCCAAATCCTATCATAAGCTGCCTTATCTTTTCGCTTATTTTTTCAAGTTTCTCCTTCTTTCCGACAGTGTTTATGCTTGGCAGTGTAGGTATCAGGTTCTCATAGCCATATGCTATTGCAACATCCTCAACGAGGTCTATCTCGTGGAATATATCAACCCTGTAGCATGGAACATAAACCTCCACATAGCTGTGCTTTTCTTCAGCATTGTATCCCATTTTTTTGAGAAGCTCAGCAACTTCCTCAGATGTTAAGCTAAGCCCAAGCATTTTATTGGTGTAATCAACACTTAGAATCTTTTTATCAGGCTTAAAGTTAGGGGTTTTTATTTTCCTGTCTTCGTATTCTATGTTTATCGTATAGACCTCAAAACCCCTCTCCGCAAACGCCGTCGCTAATATGTTCAGCGCCTGATTAACCAGTATAAAATCTGTGCCAGTTATATCTATGAAAAGCTCTTTTGTATTTTCCGTTACTCTCGTAAGCTCGCCGTTTATTATAGGCGGCATTGAAAGAACGTTTCCGTTTTTATCAAATATTATAGGATACTCCTCAAAATCTTTTATAATATGTCCGTATTCTCTTCCCTTCTCGTGCTTCTCAAGTATCTCCTTAGGTGTTAATTCTTCACTCATGCCAAGGGGAACAAATTTTATCGCACTTGGCTCAACCGTGGTGTATAAGAAAGGCGGATCAACCTTGCTGAAGTCGTGCAAGCCTATAGCAACCTTCTTCCTATCTCTACCCAAAGCCCAGTGAAGCTTTTCCTGAAGCTCCATGTAAGCCTCTATTAAATAGTCGTTCAGCTCAACGTTTTTTACATAAGCTCCAACTATATATGGTCTAACTTTTTTAACCTTTTTATCAACCTTTAGGACAATATCGCTATCTTTGAGCTCATAATTTTTTAATCCCTTTTCTATACCAAAAAAAGTTCGCAAAGCCCTTGCTATACCTTCAACACTATATAGATCTGGTCTGTTTGGAAAGAACTCAACATATATGTTTTCTTCATCGTATCCTTCTATGTCGCAGCCGAGCATTGGCAAACGCTCTATAATCTCCTCTCTGCTTATATCCGCACCCAGCAAGCTCTTTAGGTCTCTATAGTTAACCTTTATAACTGGCATGCTAAAGTTTTTTATATTTTAGAATTTAAAAATTTAATGATGCTTAAGGGCAGAGATATTATATCAATAAGGGATTTTAAAAAAGAAGAAATTGAATATATTCTCAAAAAATCTGAAGAAATGGAAAGACTTTTGAAAAGAGAAAGAGAGCTTGATGTATTAAAGGGAAAAATTCTTGCATGCCTATTTTTTGAGCCGAGCACGAGAACGAGGCTAAGCTTTGAAGCTGCAATGAAGAGGCTCGGCGGAGAAACCATAGGATTCAGCAAGACAGAGGCTACAAGCATTGCAAAGGGTGAGAGCTTTGTAGATACCATAAAAACTGTTGAGAACTACTGCGATGCCATCGTTATAAGGCATCCGAGAGAGGGATCGGCAAGGCTTGCCGCCGAGGTAAGCGATAAGCCGGTTATCAATGCTGGAGACGGTGCAAATCAGCACCCAACACAGACACTGCTCGATCTATACACCATAAAGAGGGAGAAGGGAACCTTAAACTTAAATATAGCCCTCCTCGGCGACCTGAAGTATGCGAGAACGATACATTCCTTAGCCTACGCTCTGGCAATGTTCAAGCCAAGACTTTATTTAGTCTCTCCAAAGGAGCTTGAGCTTCCAAAGGAGGTTTTGGAGGAGGTTGAATGCAGATGCAAGGTAAGCGTTCACAGAAGCCTAAGCGAAGTTATAGAGGAGATAGACGTTTTATATGTAACGAGGATTCAGAGAGAGCGTTATCCGGATGAGAAGGAGTATGAAAAGGTTAAAGGTGCATACAAGATAACCCTTGAAACCCTTAAGAATGCAAAGGAGGGACTCATAATACTCCATCCGCTGCCGAGGGTAGACGAAATTGATCCAAGTATAGATAGAACAAAGCATGCAAAATACTTTAAGCAAGTTTTCTACGGCATTCCGGTTAGAATGGCTATATTAACAGCTATTATAGAATAGAGCCATAATTCTTTTGCAGATTGTGTTTTTGTTTAAAGTTATTGATTTTTTACTCGAAGTTTTTGATGCATTATTGGAAGAGGTTTAAGATTTGATGAAAAGAAAAAATTGTTGAGTTTATTGGAAAATAGTTTATAATCTTCTTTATCCGTTGCTCTGTCCATTTTCTTATTAAGCTTCTTAAATTAAAAATCTACTGTTGCTGCTTTGAAAGGCATCAAGCCATATCCCATCTTAGATGTCTATCTCGATGTTGAGCTTCTCCGCGAGCTCCTTGTATCTGTTTCTGATAGTTACCTCGGTAACCTTTGCAGCCTCTGCAACCTCCCTCTGGGTTCTCTTTTCTCCAAGGAGGACGCTCGCAATATATATAGCCGCTGCACTCACGCCAGCGGGACCTCTGCCGCTTGTGAGCTCTTTCTGCATTGCAAGCTTAAGAATCTCTATAGCCTTTGCCTGAACTTCTCCGGAAAGCTTTAAAGCTGAAGCAAGCCTCGGAACGTAATCTATTGGTGTTGCCGGTTTAAAGTTTATACCGAGCTCTCTTGCTAAAAACCTAAAAGTTCTTCCAATTTCCTTCCTATTAATCTTTGCAGCCTCTGCAATTTCATCGAGCATCCTCGGTATCTTGCACTGCCTGCATGCAGCATATATGCTTGCAGCAGCCACGCTTTCTATGCTTCTCCCCCTTATAAGTCCCTTTTCAACAGCCTTTCTGTAATACATTGCCGCAGTTTCTCTTATGCTCTTTGGCAGATTAAGCCTGCTTGCAATTCTATCCAGTTCAGTTAGGGCAAAGGCTAAATTCCTTTCTATTGCGTTGCTGACTCTAATCCTCTGCTGCCACTTCCTAAGCCTATACATCTGCTCTCTTGTGGTTGGGGATATATCCTTACCGTATCCGTCCTTATCTCTCCAATCTATTATCGTGCTTAAACCTTTATCATGTATTGTATAGCTTATTGGAGCTCCAACCCTCGAACGCTTAATCCTCTGCTCGTGGTCAAAAGCTCGCCACTCTGGGCCGGGGTCTATAAACTTGTCATCAACAACATACCCGCACTCGGAGCATATCAGCTCTGCTCTTTCATAATCCATTTCAAGCTTCCTGCTCCCGCATTCGGGGCAGACCTCAATATATTCAATTTCTCTTTTTACCAACTTTTCCCCTCCTCGGGAGTTCATAAACCCTCGTGTTTTCCTTAATTTTGATTCTCTTCATCGCCCTAACAACAACATACGGGCTCTTTGTAGGTCCTATAATGTCGAGAACGTATCCCAGCTTTCTGTTATTTTCATCGTAAACATCGGAATAAAAAGAAGGCAAGTTTTCAGCTAAAACAATTATATTTCCCTTTTTTGATACATGACTTACTCTGCCGATGAATCTTAACCCTTTTGGCAAAATCAAATGCCCCCAAAAGCTATAATTCTTCTAATAATCTCTTTGGATTAACAGTTGTAATTATTTCTGTATCCCTTTCATTTAAGCCGCTGCCTATACAAACCTTTTTAAGAAAATCCGGTTTTACCAAATCGCTTGGAGAATGCGCATCTGTGCTGACGATAAGCTCCGCACCAGCTTCTTTTGCAACCCTCGCCACATGCCCGTTTGCCAAGCAGTGCCCCCTCCTAACGGTCAGCTCTAAGTATATATTGTTTTCTTTTGCCATGTAAGCCTCCTCTATGCTTATCAATCCCGGGTGTGCCAGAATATCGATATTGCTCTCCAAAGCATGTCTGTTCGTTCCCTCAGCTACGGGCTCAACCATGCTTTCACCGTGAACAACAACAAGCTTTGCACCCAGCTTTCTCGCAGTTTTAGCAAGCTCTGGAATTTTCCTCGGAGGAACATGTGTAATTTCTATACCCGGTATCACCTCTATATCCATGACTCTGTTTAGCTCTTCGCAAGCTTTTAAAACGTTTTTAAGTATGAACTCTATATTTGAGAAATCTGCATGATCCGTTATTGCTATGGCTTTATATCCGAGAAACTCACATCTTCTTGCAATCTCGCTGGGGATTAGTTCACCGTCGCTGAAAACAGAGTGTATATGAAGATCAAACATCATAGATTTGTTTTTAATGTATCGTTTAGAAATATATTTAGAAAGATAAAAAATAAAAACATGAAAGAAGAGGTATCTGCATGAAGCTGGACTTAAGTGCAACAATTGTTGATATGGAGCTTGGCTATGAAATTATTCTTAACGAAGAAGATGCGAAAGAGCTTGGAGTTGGTGCGAGGGAGAGGGTAAACGTTTCGAAGAACGGAAAGAGCATTGTTGCAATTGTAAGCATTGCAAAGAAGAGCATAAAAAAGGGAGAAATAGGAGTTACTCCAAAAGTAGCTGAGAAGTGCAATATAAAGGATAACGATGTTGTAGAAGTTTCTCCAGCCCTAAGACCGATATCTGTTGACTATATAAAGAAGAAGCTCGATGGATTGGCTTTAACAGAAGAGGAATATAGAGAGATAGTTAAAGACGTTGTCTCAAATAATCTGAGCGAGATAGAGCTCACTGCATTTGTAACCGCTCTTTATATTCACGGAATATCCATAGACGAGGCTGTATATTTAACAAAAAGCATGGTTGAAAGTGGCGAAAGGCTGAACTTGAAGAAAAAACCAGTTTTTGATAAACACAGCATAGGAGGTGTTCCGGGGAACAAAATAACTCTTTTAATAGTTCCTATTGTTGCGGCGGCTGGGCTTACAATTCCGAAGACCTCCTCAAGGGCTATTACAAATGCCGCTGGCACAGCGGATATAATGGAGGTTTTAGCCCCAGTAACGTTTACTGCCGATGAAATAGAGGAAATTGTCAACAAAACGAACGGTATAATTGCGTGGGGAGGTGGCGTAAACCTCGCCCCAGCGGATGACGTTTTTATAAGGGTTGAGTATCCCCTTGCAATAGATCCGAGAGCTCTTACGCTTTGCAGTGTAATGGCTAAGAAGCTTGCCGTTGGGGCTAACTACGTGGCTATAGACATGCCCGTTGGAAGCGAAGCCAAAGTTACGAGCATAAAGGAAGCTAAGGAGTTTGCAAGAGATTTTATAACGCTCGGAGAAAAGCTTGGAATAACTGTGGAGTGTGCAATAACGTATGGGGAGAAGCCCATAGGAAGAGCGATAGGACCAGCTCTCGAAGCTAAGGAAGCTCTCTCTACACTGGAAAATGGAAGAGGACCCGGAAGTTTCGTTGAAAAAGCTACAGATATTGCTGGAATGATTCTCGAAGCTGGAAGGGTTGCAAGAAGGGGTTCTGGAAAAGAGGTTGCACTTGAATACTTAAAATCTGGAAAAGCTCTTGAAAAGATGAGAGAAATAATAGAAGCTCAGGGTGGGGATCCAAAAATAAAATCAAACGATATTCAACTCGGTGAATACAGAGAGAAGATAGTAGCACAGAATAGGGGCTATGTGACAAGGATTTCGAACAAGGCATTGATAAAAATCGCAAGAACAGCCGGCTCTCCAAAGGATAAGGGTGCAGGAATCCTTATGCATGTAACAAAAGGAGAAAAAGTTAAAGAGGGAGAAGTGTTGTTTGAAATATTTGCAGAAAAGAGCTATAAACTTGAAGCCGCCGTTAAGCTTGCATATCAGTTAAATCCAATATCCATAGAGGGAATGACATTAGCGAGAATACCAGAATACAGCCTCTTTTATTATTAATTTTTGCAAAATTTTCAATATAAGCTTTTTGAACTCAAGCTCTATGGATTAATTGTTTTTATTAGTTTTTTAGTATAATTTTTTTAAACATTGCAAAATGTCGCTAAGCTGTCTTGAAGAGTGGGGAGGATGTCAGAGCTTATTATAAGGGCTCTTCTTAAAAACAATTTATAATGTAGAAGATAGAGTATAATACATGGGCAACACTTTTGGTAAAATGTTTAGAGTTACGACGTTTGGTGAAAGCCACAACTTAGCGATAGGGGTAATTGTGGATGGTTGTCCAGCTGGATTAAGGCTCTGTGAAGCTGATATTCAAAAGGAGCTCGACAGAAGAAAACCTGCTCAAAGCTCCATAACTACTCAGAGAAAAGAAAAAGACAGGGTAAGAATATTATCCGGGGTTTTTAATGGAGTTACCTTGGGAACTCCGATATCCATGATCGTTTATAATGAAGATGTAAATTCAAAGCCTTACGAAGAGATAAAGTTTAAACCAAGACCGAATCATGCAGATCTATCTTACTACCTGAAGTTTGGTATATACGATTATAGAGGCGGCGGACGTGCAAGCGGAAGGGAAACTTTGGCAAGGGTTGCTGCTGGTGCTATTGCAAAGAAGCTTCTTAAAGAAAGATTTGGCACTATAATTGTTGGTCATACTATAAAAATTGGGAAAATTTCAGCAAAAAAAGTAAATTTTGAAGAAATTGTTAAAAATGCTGAGAGGAATCCTGTTAGATGTGCGGATTTAGAGTCTGCAAAGCTTATGGAAGAAGAGATTTTGAAGGTTAAGAGAGAGGGTGACAGCATAGGCGGAATCGTAGAAATTGTTGCTGTTAATGTCCCAGCTGGTTTGGGGGAGCCTGTTTTTGATAAGCTTGATGCAGATATTGCGAAAGCGATGATGAGCATAGGTGCCGTTAAGGGTGTTGAGATAGGTCTTGGCTTTGAATTTTCTGAAAAGAGGGGTTCGGAGATAAACGATGAATTTTATATTGAAAATAATAGTATAAAAACATATACAAACAATTCTGGAGGAATTTTGGGTGGAATTAGCAACGGAATGCCTATAGTTGTCAGAATTGCTGTTAAACCTACACCAAGTATAGCAAAAGAGCAGAGAACCGTAGATTTGCTCAGAGGGAAGAATGTAAAAATAAAGATAACGGGAAGGCACGATCCATGTATAGTTCCGAGAATAGTTCCCGTAGCAGAAGCCATGTTAGCTCTTGTTTTGGCCGATCATGCAAGAAGAAGTGGTCTTATAAAGGATAAGCTTTAAATTTTACATTTGTTTTTTATTTTCGCGATATTTTGCTTAATGTTCGTTGGCACGATTATTTTCGTGCTTATTATTTTTAAAGTATTATATATTTTGGGTAAAATTATTGATTTTTTACTCGAACATTTCAAAAATTTTTAACGAAGCGAACGTTTGTTCGATTGGGCTTTCGGGACCGCATGTTCTCGAACATTTTGTTTTTTGCTTATAAAGTTTTTTGATATATGCTCGTGTTCAA
>JALTZZ010000090.1 GCA_027051165.1 archaeon
GGGCTTGAGAGAATACAGAAGAGTGCATTTATAGGGGAGCTTACGAGTGAGGAAAGAAAAGACCTCAGAACAATTCTTCAAAGCGAAGACCTTGATAAAAACGACAGGATAGACATATTCCCTATATGTGACAGGGATCTGAAGATGCACGTTGTGATATCATGGGGAGATATCTGATTGTTAGGGAGGTTGAGGAATATTTTTATTGCCCAGTTGTGTTCTACTTCAGCACGGTTCTTGGGCAAGGTAGATTATTGGGAGCTTGGGCTGATTTGGGAAAGAAAATTCAGGAAAAAGTTAAGGAAAAGCTGAGGAAGAAGCTTGATGTTGCTGCGGAAGAGCTTGATGTTGTAAGCGAGAGACTTAGGGTTAAGGGAAAGGTTGACATTCTTTTAAAAAATAACGAACCTCTTGAAATAAAGTATAGCTCAAGAATTAAGCCTTGGTGGAGATACAGCACCGTTTTATATGCGGTTATAGTAGAGGACATGTTCAGAAAGCCTGTAAAGAGGGCTTGGATATATCTCACAGAGAAGAAGAAGCTTGTTGAGATAAGGATATATGAAGAGGATAGAAAATTTGTTGAGGAAAGTGTAAGGAAGTGCCACAGAATACTTGATAGGTTTGAGGAGCCGAAGCCGTTTAAATACAGGTGCTCTAACTGCGACTATAGAGATGTGTGCACACACGCTTAAAGAGGTTAGCTTTCTTCAATAGGCTTATGATTGCTGTAATAAAAAAAGCGGAGAGTATAGAGGCAACCGTTAGGGCACCTCCGTCAAAGAGCTACACGCACAGGGCTATAATAATAGCGAGCCTTGCAGACGGCACAAGCGTTATACACAACCCCCTCGACAGCGAGGATACGAGAGCTACGGTAGATGCGGTCAAAGCTCTATGTGCAGATGTAGAGCTTAGAGGGAACAGCATTGCGGTGCGTGGAAACGGCGGAGATGTTAGAGTAAAAAGAAGAGTTATAGATTGTAGGAACTCTGGAACAACTTTGAGGTTAATATCCGGTGTAGCAAGCCTCGGCAATGAAGAGGTCGTTCTTACCGGCGATTCCTCCCTCATAGAAAGACCCATAGAGCCTCTTGCAGAAGCCTTAAGGAGTCTTAATGCACACGTTGAGACGAGAAGCGGAAAACCTCCCGTTAAAATTAGGGGAAGGATAAGAGGTGAGAGTGTAAGCATAGATGGGAGCATAAGCTCGCAGTTCATCTCCTCTTTACTTATAGTATCGCCGTATGTAGGATTTAAGATTAAAGTTTTAGGTTCTCTTAAGTCAAAGCCATATATAGACTTAACGATAGATGTTATGGAAGATTTTGGAGTTAAAGTTTATAACAACAACTACAGAGAATTTTATGTAGAAAAGAGAGAATATAAGGCGAGAGAATATAATGTAGAAGGTGATTACAGCTCTGCTTCATACTTCTTTGCTATATCATGCTTAACTGGGAGTAGGATAAAAATAGAAAATCTTAAAAAGGATTCCATGCAGGGCGATAGAGAAATCTTAAGGATTGTAAGAGAGATGGGTGCCAAGATTTACGAAAAGGAGAACTGTGTTGTTGTAGAGGGTAGCGAGCTCGAAGGTATAGAGGTTGATCTCTCCAATACACCAGATCTGCTACCTACGATAGTTGCTCTCGCATGCAAAGCTAAGGGAAAAACAGTAATAAAAAACGTTGAACATGCAAGGTTTAAGGAGAGCGATAGAATAGCAAACTGTGCTAAGGAGTTCAGGAAGTTTGGGGTAAAAATAGAGGAGCTGAGAGATGGTCTGATAATAGAGGGAAGTAGAAGGCTTAGAGGGGCTGTAGTTGACAGCCACGGAGATCATAGGCTTGCAATGAGCCTCGCCACAGTAGCGTTAGCCGCAGAGGGAGTAACGAGGATTATAGGGGCTGAATGTGCTAAAGTTTCCTTTCCGGAGTATTTTGAAATTTTATCAAAAATTTTTCCAAAAAATGTTAAATTAGAGCCTTAATTTCTTTAACAAGTTCTGCAGATATTCTTCCGAGCCTGTTTCCTATGCAGACAGCACCTCTAACTCCAAATACATCTGGTTTTAAATTTTTGAGCTTTAATATCTCACTTCTCCCAAGAGAACCGGCTAATGCTGTGATAAGACCTTTTTCTTTAGCTTTTTTAACAAAAGTTGATATTTCATCATATTTCATATAGTCAAGGAGAGTTTTTCCAGTTTTTTGATACGTATCAATCATAACACCATCCGCATTAACAATATCCGCAACTTCTATAAGCTTAATAGGATTTATCGAATTTATTTCTCTGTAATCTCCATATCCAGCTAATATTAGCTTTGATTTTCTTTTAGATAGTTTTATTGATTTTTTAATAAATTTAGCAAGCTTAAGGGCTTCATCGAAATCTTTCATCAGGAAGCCAACCTTTATATAATCCACACCTAAGCTCGATAGTGCGTATGCCGCCAAGGAAAAAACTCCAAAGTTCTTCTTTACATCTCCAAGCGTTGCACTCGTTTCTCGATCTTTGCACACCTCTTTAATTTCATTCACGATCCAAGGGTAGCTTGCACCCAGAGAACCTTCCTCTGGATTTTTAATGTCAATAATATCTGCACCGCCTCTCAGGGCTTCAATAGCTTCGTCCTTATCCTTAGGGCTTATCAGCAGCTTCATAGCTTATAGCTTGTAGGCATGTTTTAAAAATATTTTTATATAAGTCAAGGAATTATAGATTAAGGTGCGAGCATGATTGAGGATTTAATTTCAAAAATATCAGAAATAAGCGGATTAAGTGAAGAAGAAATTAGAGAGAGAGTTAAAAAGAAAAAAGAAGAACTTGGTGGACTTATTACTGAAGAAGGAGCTGCATATATCGTTGCAAGTGAAATGGGAATAGATCTCCTTAGATATGAGATAAAAGATGATAAAATATGCGACATTGTTCCAACTATGACAACAGCAAACATAACTGGCAAGGTTATCTTTACTTTTAAGCCTAAGGAGTTTGAAAGCAGAGGAATAAAGGGAAAATTCGCAAGCGTTATTGTAGCAGATGAAACAGGTAAAATAAGAGTTGTTTTATGGAATAAGGATGCAGAGCTTGTATATCAGATAAAAGAGGGTGATATATTAAGAATAAGGAATGGATTGGTAAAGGAGAACAGATTTGGCGAGCCGGAGATACACGTAACCCAGAACACGAGGCTTATAATAAATCCTAAGGGTGTTAACATAAATGTTAAAACACCGGAAGAGAGGCTTAGAAAAATTGCAGAGCTTAAAGAGCCGATGCAGAGTGTGGATGTTCTCTGCAAGGTTGTGAGAATATTTGAGCCTCGCGAATTCGTGCGAGAAGATGGTAGTAAAGGTAAGGTTGTAAATCTGTTTGTTGGAGATGAGACTGGAATAGCAAGACTCGTATTGTGGAATGAGGATGTAAGCTTGGTTGAAACCGAGAAAATAAAGGAGGGGGATGTTATAAAAGTTGTAAGGGGATACGTTAGGCTAAGGTTTAATGAGCCGGAGATAAATGTTGGAAGGTTTGGAAAAGTTATTTTTGGATTAAAGGAAGATATAGAGGTAAAATATGAGAAATACGATAGAAAAAGCATAGAGGAACTTAAAGATGGTGATACTGCGGAAATAAAGGCTGCTGTAGTAGATTTATTTGAGCCAAAAACATTTGAAAAGGATGGAAAAAAGGGTATAGTTATTAATGCAGTTCTCGATGATGGAAGCGCATGTATAAGAGGAGTTTTTTACAATAAAATGGCTGAAATAATTTTGAATAAGAACATGGAGGAAATTGAGGGAATGAGCACTGAGGAGTTTGTAGGTATAAAAAACAATCTCCTTGGAAAGGAAATTGTTGTCGTTGGATTGATCAGAGAAACAGAATTTGGTAAAGAAATCCTTGTCAACGATTTAAATTTGAATCCAAACGTTAAGGAAGAGATAAGAAAATTGTTGAAGATTGCTAAGACAATCGTCGGTGAGCGTTATGGAGATTGAGGAGCTTCCCGGCATAGGTCCTGCTACCGCGGAAAAGCTTAAGGAAGCTGGATATAGAACCATAGAGTCTATAGCACTTGCTACGGTAGCTGAGCTTAAAGAAGTTGCTGGAATTGGAGAAGGCACCGCAAAAAAGATAATTGATGCTGCAAGAGAGTCCCTTAAAATGGGCTTCATAACTGGCATAGAGGTTCTGAAGAAGAGAGAGCAGATGAAGAGGATCACAACTGGGAGCAAAGAGCTTGATCGTCTTCTTGGAGGTGGAATTGAAACGCAGGCTATTACAGAGTTCTTTGGCGAATTCGGTTCTGGAAAAACACAAATATGTCATCAGCTAAGCGTAAACGTTCAGCTTCCAGAAGAAAAGGGTGGCTTAGGAAAAGGAGCTATATATATAGATACCGAAAACACTTTTAGACCGGAGAGAATAATTCAGATGGCGAAAGCTCTTGAACTTGATCCGAATGAGGTTCTGGAGAATATTATTGTCGCGAGAGCATACAACAGCGATCATCAGATGCTTCTTGCCGAGAAGGCTGAAGAAATAATAAAAGATAAGAATATTGGTCTTATTGTTGTTGACTCCTTAACCTCGCACTTCAGAAGCGACTATAGCGGCAGAGGGACTCTTGCTGAAAGGCAGCAGAAGCTGAACAGGCACATGCACTTTTTGCAAAAGCTTGCGGACATATACAATTTAGCTGTGGTTGTGACGAATCAGGTTATGGCAAGACCGGACATGTTCTTTGGAGACCCCACTGCTCCTATAGGCGGACACATAGTTGGGCATACTTCGACGTTCAGAATATATCTGAGAAAATCTAAGGGTGGAAAGAGGGTTGCAAGGCTTGTAGACTCTCCAAACTTGCCAGAGGGTGAAGTAATATTCATGGTTACCGAAGAAGGAATTAGGGATTAGCCAAGCTGAAAATGAGACTCGCATGCATAGCTGATACTCACGTTCCAGACAGAGCAAGGAGCATTGATAAAAGAGCTATTAAAATATTAAAAAAGAGCAATATAGAAGCAATACTTCATGCAGGAGATCTAACATCTATCAAAGTTTTGGACGTTTTAGAGGACATAGCACCGGTATTTGCAGTGCAAGGAAATATGGATTACTTCTATGGAACTGATCTTCCAAAAGAGAAGGTAATAGATGCGGGAAAATTCAAGATACTTCTCTTCCATGGAGCTGGGATATTTCCAAGAGGAGATACGCAGCAGCTGAGGTATAAAGCTTTGGAAAGGGGGTGCAACGTGATAGTAACTGGGCACACTCACACACCATTTTTTGGTGAAATTGGGGGAGTAACGATCATAAATCCGGGTAGCTTGGGAGATCCGAGGTATGGGAGCAGGAAAAGCTTTATGATCTTGGATATAAACGATAGGATAAAGTATAAGCTTGTCGAACTTTAGAAGGGTGATTTAATGAAAATAGTTTTTATAGTTTTTGATGGGTTAGCTGATAGACCAATAAAGGAGCTTGGAAATAAGACTCCGCTCGAAGTTGCAGACAAGCCAAACTTGGATAAGCTTGCTAAAAGGGGAATAAATGGCTTGCTTGACATAATATCACCCGGCAAAAGAATAGGCTCCGATGTTGCACACCTCTCAATACTTGGCTACGACCCATACAAATACTACACTGGTAGGGGACCCTTAGAGGCAAGCGGAATAGGACTTGAGCTCAACAGCGATGATGTTGCATTTAGAGCAAACTTTGCAACAGTAAGCGAGGATTTTACAGTAATAGACAGGCGCGCCGGCAGGATAAGCGAGGGAACAGAGGAGCTTGAGAAGGCTATAAATGAGATTGATATTGGGGTGGATTTCATATTTAAAGCAAGTGTTGCACACAGAGGAGTCCTTGTTTTGAGGGGCAAAGGGCTAAGCGACAAGGTGAGCGATACGGATCCGCATGAGGTTGGAGTTAAGGTTATGGAAGCAAAACCTCTCGAAAATACGGCTGAAGCAAAGAGAACAGCAGAGATAATAAACGAATTTACAAGAAAGGTATACGAGGTTCTTAACAACCACAGAGTAAACGTTGAAAGAGTAAGGAAGGGAAAATTGAAGGCAAACATGATACTTCTCAGAGGAGCTGGAAGGACTCCGTGTTTTGAGCCATTTAAAGAGAGGTATGGAATAAATGGCGCATGCATCGCAAAGACTGCAATAATAAAGGGAATTGCAAGGCTACTTGGCATGGAAGTTATAGACTCGAGAGAAGATTTTATGGAGAGAGGAAAACAGGTTTTTGAAGCTCTTGAAAGAAACGATTTTGTTCTTTTGAATATAAAAGAGCCAGATGAAGCTGGACACGATGGGAACTACGAAAGGAAAATAAAAATAATAGAGGAAGCTGACAAAATGATAGGCATGTTCTTGGACTACGTCGAGGAAAATTATCTTGTTGTGCTCAGCGACCATACCACGCCGGTAAGCTTCCGCGACCATACAGGCGACGAGGTTCCGATATTAATAGCTGGACCTGAGGTTAGGAGCGACGACGTAACCACGTTCAGTGAAAGAAGTGTTTATAAGGGTTATTTAAACAGAATAAGAGCACTTGATCTAATGACATACATGCTAAACCTAACAAACAGATTGGAGAAGTATGGAGCTTAATTTTATTTTTTATGCTTCAATGTCTTATATTGTCTTTTTCAGTCTTGCAATGCTTTTCTGAGCTCTTAGCAATGCTTTATGCATGAATTATCCTACAACGTAAACAATTTCATTCTAAGATGTAATATCTAAGATGTAATCAAATTTTAAGTCAATTTAACAACATGTAAATTTTAATTTCCAAGTATATATTTCAAATTTTTAATTTTTAATAATTATATTGCTATATGATATCTATTATCTATAATTTCATTATTCGTCTCAATAATTTTTATGATTTTTATGGAACATAATTATGCCTATTATTATAAGGAAAAATGCGACTGTTAAAAGAAAAATATCCTCCCAGCAGTATTGAACAACACCGTTTGAGTATTCCATATCTCTTTATAAAACTTATTAACACAATACTCTTTTTTTGTAAACGCTTTTTAAATTTTTAGTATATTTGGTGTTACGCGAATTCTATTAATAGATTATTAATTTTAATAATCAAAAAGTTTTGTAATTTAGAAAATAAATTTTCTAAAAAAGTTTTAATAGTTAAAAAAGAAAAATGTTATGAAAATAAACGAGAGGTGGGGGTATGAAAAGGGCTTTACTGGTGTTATTACTGATAGGAATGTTTTTGGCTGTGGTGGGGTGTGCAAAACCACAAGAAAAGCCGCCAGCCGAAAAGCCTGCCGAAAAACCAGCACCCGAGAAACCTGCTGAAAAACCAGCTCCTTCTCTGAAGGAAGTATATAAGGGAACAGTTTATGTTGCAGGAATGGGCGGACACTTTGCTGTTGCAGATATAATTATAGACCCAAGCGATACTAACCTGCCAATAAAAGTTACAAGCTTAGGTAGGATAGCTCTTGGTCCAGGAAAGCAGTATGGAACCCACGACCCAAGGATTGATTGGAACACAAACCTAATGTTCTGGTCAACGTATGTAAACGACAGCGGATACTACCACGTTGGATACGTTGACCTTGCAACTGGCGAAGTTAAGGTTGACAAGAAGGTTCCAATACCAAAAGAAGTTAAGAAAAAGCCTTTTGGATGCGGTTCTGGTCAGACAAGAGATTACTATCTACCGGTCTTCATGACATATCCAGGATATATAGATATATACGATAAGAAAACAATGGAACTTGTTAAAAGAGTTTGGATAAAAGGAGACCCATTCCCAGAAACATACTGTTGGTATCATGGAACTAATTCCCCAGACGAAAAGGAGTTTGCTCTTATAGTAACTGAGTGTACCGAACCAAATAACTTTAAGACATCTACCGGTAAAGTGTATCTATACATACTTGACCTTCCAGCACTTTTAAACGGTGAACTTAAAGTTTTAAGACAGATGACATTAACCGGAGAACCCGGAAAAACTGCTGTATTTAGGCAGTTCTATACAAATGATGGCAAATACTTGCTGCAAAGTGGCAGGGATAGATTCTGGGTCATAGATGTTCAGAACATGAAGGTTGTTGATGAAAAAATTCTAACAGCAGTAGGATTCCCCGAAGGAACGGAAAACCATGATGCCATGCCAACACCAGACGACAAATACGCAATCCTAACGCTTAGATTACCGATACAAGAAAACGGTAAGACAGTCAAAGACGGAGTAATAGTCCTGTACGACATGCAGAAGAAGGAGATTGTAGGAAAGCCTGTATCAACATGTAAAGCATGCCACGGAAAAGCTATTGGATACGGTAAGAGTGCTATACTCTGCGGTATAGAAGGTTTCAAGACGCTTAAGAAGACGAAGATTGAGGAAACTGCAGTAACTGGCGGTGCAACACAGGCACCGACACCAGCTCAGCCAGCTGAAGAAGAGGTTCAGCTTGGCTGCGGATAAACCCTCTTTGATGTTCCCAATTTTTTTGTCTTTTTTGATTTAAGCTGAGTGGGGGTGCAATATATGGGGTTTGCGGTGTTTGTCAATAGCATAAACTGTGTGGATGTTTCAACGCTTGAAAGGCTGAATGTAGATGATCTTAGCATAGTGCTCGTTCAAGATGGTGTCTACCACGTTTTCATAAAGGATTCTCCAGTAAAGAAAAAAAATGCAAAGATATATGTTTTAAAGGAAGACCTTGAGTCAAGAGGGTTATCAGCGGAGAACGTTAGCGATGCAGAGGTGGTTGACTACTCAAAGCTTGTTGATCTCATGATGGGAGAGTTTGAAAAGATGGTATGGCTTTAGCTTTGGGGGTGTTTTTCATGGGAACTCTGGTTATAGGAATTCTTACGAGACCTTACGGTTCAACAAACTGGGCTTTTGTTCTAAATCTTGCAAAAGCTGCACTTGAAAAGGGTCATAAAGTAAAGATATGGTGCTCTGGTGATGCAAACTTCATTTTAAAGAAAAATCAGAAGCCATTTGCAAAGAAGTTCAACTATGAGTCCCAGATAAAGGAGCTGATTGAGAAGGGTCTCGAAATAGTTGGCTGTGAGTCTTGCCATCTAATGCGAGGAATTCACGAAGAAGAATTCATTGAAGGCGTTCCATCAAGAACAATGACATGGTTCTTTGAGAACATTGCAACAGCTGATAGAGTATTGTTTATAGGTGAGGAGTGATGGCGACGAAGAAGGTTCTTATCTTGGTTAGAAGCAACATGAAGGAAGAGGTTCCAAATCTTGGTATTGATCATGCAATGGGTGCAATGGCTGTTTTCTTAGAGGATGTTGAGTTTCAGGCAACAGTAGCATTTATAAACAGCGGTGTTCTCAACTGCATGAAGGGACAGAAGTTCTTAGATGTCTACGGAGTTGAGGGTGTAGAAAACGTTATAAAGCTTGCACTTGCGAGTGATGTTAGGATAGTAGCATGCAAGGAAGACTTGGAGAAGTATGGAATATCAGAGGAAATGCTCACGGATGCAAAGGAGCTTGGTGTAGAGACCGGAATAGAGGTTCTTCCTTGGGAAAAGATAAACGAGGAGATAAAAGAAGCAGATTACGTCCTCTTCTTCTGAAGTTTTTAAATTTTTTCAAGAGCTCTGCAATGACTTTTTATAATTTTGTTTTGATTTTTTTAATTTTAATAAATCTGCTTTTTTCTGCAAGCTTATATGAGAGCTGCGATTACTGTCATTCAAACGGAACTTTAATGAAGAACTATTCATTTTACGTTTTCTCTGTAGAAGAGGTTTGGAACGAGAGTAGGATGTTTAGAGAGGGATTAGGCGGTCCACTATGCAGCGACTGCCACCTTGGAAATGCAACCTCTTTTGATGAAAAAACTGCGCACAGCAAAATTCTAACCCTGATAGTTGTAGGGAAGGATAAGCTCCTCCCAATTGACAGAAGCTTCTATTTAGAGATAAAGAACTACAGCAATAAGACCTATATTTATCTCCTAAATGGAACGGAATATATAAAAACTGTTCTGTATCACGACAGAAACAGAACTACATACGGTTTCGATATAAATATTGCAAATAAAACATGCGGAAAATGCCACTCAAAGATCGTAGATGAATTTTCGAGAAGCATAATGGGTAGTGTAAGGTTTCAATCGCTATACGTAAACTTCTCATATCCGGCACCTCACGACTGCGGATACTGGTTAAAAAACTTTTCCCTAATAAAAAATGAGCTCTCAGTAAGCTATACAAAGGAGCAGGCTGAGCTGAACAGAAGGGTCTGCAACCAGTGCCACGTATCCTGCTTGGACTGCCACTACAAGCCGCAGATCGGTAAGCATGCCTTCAGAAGATTTGTTGAGCCTTCTACGTGCTATTACGGAAACGGCAGAGGTATATGCCACTCTGGAGCGGAAGAGTTCAGGAGAGGTGGAAGCTACTTTAAAGGTTATTTTACAAATAAATCCGACATTCATGCTGATATTGGGCTTTCCTGTCTTGACTGCCATATTTTTATGAACCACAACATCGAAAGAAAAGCTTACTGCAAGGACTGCCACAAAAACGTTGAGAAGAAGATAAAAAGAAGTGTTCACAGAAATCTCAGCTGCGAGGCATGCCACATCTCAACGGAGCTCGGCGGCTATCAGATAGTTGTCTGGGGACCGGGACTATACTGGAACATGTCAACCCCTCTAACAAAGCATAAGTATTTCGGCAAAATGAACACAACTCTCTTAATAAAAAACATGGAGGGAACATGGATACCAGTAAAACCGATACCTCATTTTGTTTTGAATATAAAAGAAAAAATAGAAAAAACCGGTCTTAAATTTAGGATTGTTGAGGGGAGGAACTTTTCAAACGATGCATACATTGTTTTCGGAACGTTTAGAATAGGGAATACAAGTGTGGTAGCATGGCTCCACATGGATAAGGTTTCTCACGGCATGGGCAAGGGTAAAAACTGCACCTCTTGCCATGCAGACGGTAGCCAACTAATACTTTCTAAATGGTGGTTTAAGGATGAAGGTTTTCTTATGAAAGGAAGAACAGTGATAGTTGCGAATTCTACTGGAATATACGTGAGTATATTGGGTAACGCTTCCCCTGAGAGTTTATACAGCTATGCTCCATGGATGGAGATTCAGAACCTGAGCAGCATGGGGAGCTATGCGCTTCCGAAGATTTCAGAAGAGTGCGAAGAATATTGCTTAAAGTGTCATGCATCGCACCACGATACCATTTTACCAAAGTATATGACTGTAGATCCTTATTTTTATGCTCTTTTAATAATTTTTTTAATACTTTTTATTCTTATTATAGTTATCAGAAGATGAGAATAAAGTATATGATTAATAATTAAGAATATATCAATACTTGAGAAATCGTAGCGAATATTGTAAAAATCTTTCGTGCAAATTTATTATAAAAAATAATGGTTAATTTTTTATATGAAGGTTGTTCTAAGTAATTCCAAACCGATAAGCGGGGGTATGGGTGATGGCTGTTGTAAATCTACCAGATATAGGAGAGGTTGAAGTACATAAGCAGGTGAACTGTTCTGGAATGGTTTGTCCGAGACCGCAACTTGAGGTAAAGAAGGCTATACAATCAATGAACTCTGGAGAGGTGGCAGAGGTTATTATAACGAACCCGCCATCTGTTGAGACTGTTAGCGAGCTTATAAAAAAGATGAAGTGCGAGCTTTTAGCCAAAGTTAAGGAGGGAAACGTCTTCAAGATATACTTCAAGAAACCCTGAGTGGAGTTGTAGCTTATGGGTGAGGAGAAGAAATCCATCTTCGAAACAGAGCTTGACTATAAGAAAGGCGGAGTTATATTAGGTATAATGCTCGTTCTCCTCGTCATACCAGCTTTAGGCTACGGAAGGGCATGGGCGTTTGCTGGCGGCTTAAGGTGGATAGATAAAACCATCATTGGAGCAATATCTCCCGATACTATAGCTGGTAATCCCTTCTGGAGGATCCTCAAGGCAAATCCAGAGGTAGCATTGATGTTAGCGTTCTTTGTGCTCGGAAGCTTTGTTGCAGCAGTTCTATCTAAGGAGTTCGTTATCGGCATGGATAAGCAGTTTCTCCTTGAATCAATAGTGGGCGGATTCCTCATGGGGGTTGGCATAGTTCTCATAACAACATGCAACGTTGGCTGCTTCCTAAACGGCTTGCCGCAGCTCAACCTCGGTGCAATGATAGCTGGCGTAGGGCTTATAATAGGGACCTACATCGGCGGAAAATACTACGAAAAGAAGGTTATGAGCCTATGAGGTGTCTAAAATGGTTGAACCTGTCTACATATCAGCGGCAGTTTTTGGATTTATACTTGGTTTTCTCGTTCAAAGGTCAAGGTTCTGCATGACAAGTGCTATAAGAGATTTTCTACTGTTTAAGGTTACAAGGAACCTAAAGATGGCTCTTATAATACTTGTGATAACAACGTTCTTCTACACACTCTTCCTAACGTTCAACGTTTTCAAGCCTACGCCAATACCAGCTGGCTGGTTCAGCTTTGTAGGCGGTATATTGTTCGGCATCGGCATGGCTATCGCTGGTGGTTGCGTTATATCAACGTTTTCAAGGATAGGGCAGGGGAACATAAACTACGTCATAGTAGCGATCTTCATGCTGATAGGGATATACGTTGGAAGCTATCTGTTCAAGCTGATACCAAATGCGTTGCCACCAAAAACACAGCTGTTCGGGTATAAGGCAGGTCTTGTCTGGCTACACAAACTGTTCAACGTCCCACCAATAGTTTTGGGAATAATATTTACAGTGATCTTTGCACTCGCCTACATATACTTGGAGAGAAAAGAATCTTTGTAAAAGAATTTTTTATTTTTTTAGCTTCCTTAATTTAAGTTTGTTATAAAATATATACGATATATACGGAAGTGTAGCTTAGCGCAAAACTTTTTAGCGTATTAATCTTCATCAAAAAGCTTTGATCATTTATATAAAAAATTCTTAATTATTTGTTAATTATTGTTTATTTAAATTTTAAAATTTCATTAATGTAAGTAATTATCTAAAAATCTTTGTTAATATTAAAAATAACTAAATACTTATATGTAATTATGAATAGACGCACTATAAAATATTTGACGTTGTAAAATATTTTACATGGGTGTAATAAGAGTGTTAGAAAAAATGTCCGGTGGAGGTTCTTCGCATGAAAAGATATAAATATTTCGTAGGTTTAATGTTTGTCTTTCTTGTTTTGGGAGTAGTTTCGGTATATGCAGCACCGCTGGACATTGAAATTATTGAGGTTTTTAATGTTATGGCAGAGATGAATGAGAGCTACGAAACAGAGTATACAATGAACATTACTGGATTTATAAATATAACAAACAGCGGTAGCGATGATTTAAGCGATATATGGCTTGCAGTTGATCTCGTAAACAATGCAAGCGGTCTTGTTCTATACCACAACGGAAGCTCATCTAACGTTTACATATACACCGATCCTGCGGTTGCTGAAGCTGCTACGGACAACGTTCTAAATACGACAAACGCAGATTACTTCGTGCATATACCGAGGCTCAACGTTGGCGAGACTGTAAGCCTATGGTTTGACGTTAACGATACCCTCTTCGAGGTTCCAATACTCGTTAAAGAGAGCTACAACCTTTCCAAGGTTCCGGCAAAGAAAATTGTAAGCTGGAGGGCGTATATAAACGTAAGCAGAAATGAGAATGCTCTAAGTAGCGATGCGTGGGTATGGGTAAACGTAACCAAATATCTGAGCAACGACACGGCGAACTTTGGTTCAAGCAACTGGAGTTTCCTAAATCTAAGCGATCCTGTAAACGAGAGCGGAGATCCTCTTGAGTTCGTAATATGGGATGCACCTTACACGAGCGGAGCATATGATGCTCTAAACGTTACGAACAGCACAAAAGGAATACCACTAACGCCAAGTGATCCGAATATGAACTTCAGCTTTGCAGTCTCTGCAAGAAGCGAGGTAGAAGCGAGAAGCAGCCTTGAGCCGTTTGGATTTGCGGTTGTATTCTTCGAGATAAATAAGAGCTTCAGCGGAACGAACGTTGTTGACGTCTTTGCAACTGGTCCTGCAGCGGTGCAGGCTATAAAAGAGGGACCAAACGAAACTCTCTGGTGGAACATGAGCGCAAACGTCAGCAACACTGCTATAGGTTTGGCATACGTGGTAACGAACCTAACGCTCTTCGCAGTAAACACTACTGCTGGTTTTCCGAACATGAACGAGGTTATTAAGTATGTTGACGAGTATCCAAACGTCGTGCTAAATCCCGGACAGTATTATAATACAGGCAAATATTCCTTCCGCTCACCGATAGTTCCAGCGGTATGGGCTAACATGACGTTTAGACTTATAGAAGATCCGACTCTCGGCTGGCAGGTTGTGAACTACAGCGTGCACGAATACGATACAAGCTATGGAAGCAAGTATATTGTAGTAGAGAAGATACTCGTAATAGGGACATACATAGTTAAGGTAACTAAGCATGTTGTTCCGCAGAGCGGGAACAACTACAGCGTATACCTTGTGGTTGAGAACATAGGTGGAGATACCTCGCCGGACCTCTGGGTATACGACATGCTGCCAAGGAACTTCACCGAGCTAAACTGGGACAACGATTGGACAGACGTTGGTGCTGACGGAAACTGGGTAAACAGGAGCGACATGTTTATAGAGAACATAACCACGAGCATAACCTTCGGGGACTACTACAAGGGATTTGCGTGGCACTTAAGACCGCTTGCAGCCGGTAGCAATGGAGACGGAAACTATACAGACTACAGCGAGATAGCAAGTAATAAGAGCGTTGTAATATACTACGAGATAAGCGGAACTGGTGATTACAAGCTGAGCGAGGCGTTCATAGTAGGTATAGATCCAACTTTCTCAATGAACGTCCAGACGTCTCCGAAGATCACAATAGTAAGTGGTTCAGCAGCAAGAAGTTACGAAAGCTTGTTTGCAGCGCTTGCAGTAGCCATGCTTCTTGGTGCAGTTGTAGCGAGGAGCAGAAGGTAACATTTATCTATAACTTTTTTTAATTTTTACTAACATGAACACAGTGCTTGCAGCGATACTGGCAGTGTTGCTACTTGCCTTGGGAACTGCGAATGCACAGATAATAAAGGTTGAGGAAATATCGAATTTTGCCGTTGAAATCAGCATGAAGGGTGACGAGGTTCATGCAAAAAATGTTATAACAATAAAGAACCTTATAGACAAGCCCCTTGTTCCCGGTATAGGTGAAATAAGGCTGCAGAAGAAAGCCCCAAAGAAGCTTCTTGTTTTTCAGATACCATTTACAGAGGAGGTTTCTCCAGTAAAGATCAACAACTTAAGAGTATATACAGAAAATGGAAAGAAGATAAGTGCAAAAGTTGTGGAAAGAAAAGAATATACTGCCATAATATATGAAATATGGTATCCCATAGAGCCGAAGGGCGAGCTCACGTTTATAGTAGAATACTCATCCCCGGATCTCGTTGAGAGCGGGATATTCTTCAAGGAGATCTCAATTCCTATAGGAACAGATACAGATATAAGAAAGATTGATGTAAAGATCTCCACAGACTTAAATACAGTATACAAAGATTTTCCGGAAACAGCAATACCAGCTGGCTCTCTTATATTCTACAACGCCGAGCTCTCTCCGATACCCCTACCAAACATAGGCGTTAGGTGGGCGAACATATTCTGGAGCATTCTGCTTTTGATCACAGCACTCGTATCTATTGCCATTGTTAAAAGAAAAAAATGAGGTTCTTTTATGAACAGAATTTTCATACTATTAATGATATTAGCTTTATATCAATCTGACTTGGAGATGGAGAAGGATGTTTTCTTTCCCGGCGAGGATGTTGTGCTTAAAGCAGACTTTAAACCCAACGCATCGTATTTAAAAACGCCTATAGGAATTCTGCCTCTAAAATTTGAAGAAGCAAATGGAAGCTATATAGCGAGATATCCTTTAAAAAAAGATGTAGTTCTTGGGAAATACTACATAGTTGCTGATAGCATTAAAAAAGAATTCTTTGTTGACATGTATTCCGTTAACGTAAAAAGAAGGGGCAACGTTCTATACGGAGAGATAAAATTCTATGCAATCCAACCTAAAAAGATAGAATATGTTCTTATTCCGGAAAATATCTCCGGTTATGTGGATGTATATAATAAAACATTTAAAATCAATGTAACTGATAAAACAGAGAAAATTTTGATAAAAATTTACAACAGATCGTGGGAGTTTAATGTTAAAACGATCAAAAAAGAAAAAATAAAGATTAGAAAAGTTTACTTCCCGGGAGAAGCTATAAGTATATCTCTCGGCTTTAAGCCCAAGAAATCCTTTATAGTAGATCCCCTAAACAACAAGCACGAACTCTCTTTTGAAAGAAAGGATGATAAATACTTGGCGACATTTAATCTAAGTAAGGATATTGTTCTCGGAGAATACAAGCTAATCGTTGATAATATAATAAAGAAGTTTTATGTTGATTTCTATGAGATAAATGCAAGTTATATAAATGGCAGAATAGTTGGAAATGTAGAGTATTACTTCAAAGAGCCAGAAAAAATATACTACGAAATAAATGGAAAAAAAGGATATGCGAAAATTGAAAATGGAAGATTCGAAATACCTATAAAGCTGAAGGCTGGAAACTATACAGCTGTATTAAAATGCGGAAACGCCGTGCAAACTCTGAAAATTTACCTTGAAAAATTCTCGGTAGACATAGCTATTAAGGGATTTAAAGCTGAAGTTTTAGCAAAACTCAACGAAAAACCGGTTAACGCAACAATTACAGTTTATTTAAATGGAAAAAGAATAAATAAAACAATTTTTCCTCTTGAAATTGAAGACAAAATAGAAATACATGCTATAGCTAAGTATAAAGATTATTTAGCCGAGAAAAAGAAAATTGTTAAGCTGAACGAACTTTTTAAAAACCTAAAAGAGGGCTTGCACAAGATTGATGGAGTGGATGTGTATAAGGGCGTTTACTTAGCCGTTGTCAACAGAAGCGTGCTCGCAGTATACGATAAAGATTTTATGCTGATAGAATACAAACCTCCGCACTCAAAATATTTTAATGATTACTCAGCAGTTTTTACCTTTAAGGTTAATAAAACAAAGGAGAAAATTAAAATAAAAGCCAAATATAAGCTAAAGACGGAAAACGGATACATATATGGATATTTAAAAGGAAGGAAGATCTTTAGAATGAAAGTATATTTTGCCGATAGCTACGGTTTTGAAATAAAAACAAATCTTAGTTTAAACAAAAGCACAATTTTAGCAGAAGCAGAGAAAAAACCAAAATATTTAATTATAAAATATGAAACATCGAGCTTCATAGAAAAGAAAAAGAAAATAAAGACAAAAATTTTAAAGAGTGATAGGGAAATTAAAATAGGGAAATTAAAGCTTTCTTTAGTCAACGGGATATTTAAAGATGTTCGTGTGGAAAAGTTTGGAGAATACGTTTTTATAAAGTTCAACATAACAAACGTAACGAGAGGGGCAGCTACAATACTCATAAATGCTGAAAACGTGAAATACGTCAAGTTTGATAACGGCTTTCCATACGTTTACAGCGAAACATACTCAGATAGCGGCATAACTGCTGTATATTTGCAAGATGGCGGTATTGGGGATGAGGACGGTGTTAAAAACGGTGTAATTGTTGATCCAGCTTTTATAATAGCTGGCAGAGTATACGAGGATGTTGAGCCCCTTGAATACAACTTTGGTGAAGACGTTCCCAAAGCTGGAGCTAAAGTGAGGCTTTTTAAAGATGATGGAAACTTGGTTTTAGATGCAAACGACAGCTTAAAGCTTGAAACATATACAAACGCTACTGGAGACTTTGTGTTTAAAATAGAGGCTAAGGAGTGGTGGAATTCAAGCTGGAGCTTAAGAAGAGCGATCATAATAACAAACACAAACAACAGAACGTTAATAAACTATCCCGTGAAGATAATAGTTAACACTCAGGAGCTTATATCTCAAGGCAAGCTCAGAAGCGACTGCGGTGATATAAGGTTTGTTGATGCGAACAACAACCTTCTGGGCTACTGGATAAAGCCAAATACGTGCAACACAACTGCTACCGAGATATGGGTCAACGTTACAAGGATAGAGAACAACTCGGAAACGACGATATACATGTATTACAACAACTCAAATGCAACCTCTTTAAGCGATCCTTGGGATGTATTCTACTTCTATGAGGACTTTGAAAACGGCTTGGGCAACTTCACTCCAGTAGATGGAAATACCGTAAACAACCTTTGGAGGTGGACGAACTACAGATTCTACGAGGGAAACTACAGTGCAGCGTTCAACGAGCCAGATGCTCCAGAGCCAGACTACTGTGTTGGAGGAGAGTATGTAGACCCATCTACTGGGCTGAATTACTGTGGATATCAGATCGGGTGGTTTTTCATTCCCACACCAGTTGACGGCTACTTGATTTCGAGCAACTTCTATCTTGGAGAGGATGCATTTGTGTTCTGGTATGACTGGACCGAGACAGAGAAAACTGGGTGCACGTTTTATGCTGGAACGCCGAGCGATCCTTACGATAACCTATACTTCGAAATATCCACAGATGGAGGAGCTACATGGAGCTTGGTGAAAAGGTGGGAGTGCACAAGTCAAAGTTGGGTTTTGAGGATGCTCAACCTCTCAAACTATACCTCACCAAACGCAAGGATAAGGTTTTACTTTGACAGTGTAGATCATATTGAGAACGACTACGAGGGCTGGTATATAGACAACGTCATAGTAAGGAAATACATACCCCCAGAGCCAACTGCAAGCGTTCAGGGAGAGGAAAGTATAGGTGAGCCCATAAACGGCACATACTTTGTAGCTGTAGAGGCTGAGAGCGTTATACCTGAGAGATGGAACGGGTTGAAAGCCAAGCCTGAGCAGACATATGGAAGCAGCTTCCTTGAAAGCCTTTCTGTATATCCAGAGCTTGGGGGGAAAAATGCTCTTAGGGAAGACAACTGGACTGCTCTGGTTTATGAGCACTACGCAACTGTTAACGAGACGGAGCTGAGAAATGTAAGCGGCTTAGCCTTTGGATTTGCATTCAACATCGTTGTAAACAACCTCAGCTATGGGCAGGGATCGCTATATCAAGCTATAGAGAACTCAAACGCCATAGACAAGCCAGTAAACATAACCTTTCTAATGCTCACAGAAAGAACTATAAACGTAACAAAAGAACTCAGGATAAAAAATCCGAACAGAAACATTGAAAACTACTCAATAGAGCTTGTAAGCGATCTGAACTACTCGCTTGTAATAATGGAGAGCAACACGAGCATTGCAGGCTTGAACTTCAGCAAGGGAGGAATTAAAATAACAAGCTATACTGCGGAGAACGGCTCTCTGCCCCTTGGAGAGCGTTTTGTTAGGAGGATACTGATAAACAACTCTTTAAGCAATGAGCCCTTGATAGAGTATCAGATAAACTTTACAATAGACACACAGAACTTGATAGCACTTGGTAAGATGAGAAGCGATTGCGGCGATATACGATTCTACGACCCCATAGCTGAGGAGTGGCTCAGCTACTACATAAGCAATATAAGCACAGAATCGTGCAACACGACAAGCACGAGGATTTGGGTTAAGGTGCCCTACGTGGCTGCACACGGCTACAGAATTATCTACATGTATTACGGGAACCTGAGCTTAACTCCTCAGAGCTCGGGAGAAAGGACTTTTGAGTTTTTCGAGGACTGGGAGAGCGGATTTAACACGAGTAAGTGGAGTAGGAGTGGAAGCGATCCAACACTATTCCCATACTGGAATGTGTCTACTGGTGTTGGAGCTGTTTTGCCACAGGAAGGAAGCTACATGCTTGCGAGCGAAAATTTACCTGAACTTGCTTGGGTAAAGGTGAACACAACCATAGCCTTGAGCACGGGTTCTGAGATTATTTTCTACTGGAGAAACGAGGGAAGTGGGGGCGGAACTGAACGCTTGGAGTTTATACTCAATGGAGCTGTTAAAGCATATCTAACTGGAAACACATCTTGGCTTCTGCACAAAGAAACGCTTGCTGCTGGAGAATACAGCTTGGCTTGGAAGAAGTCCACAAACTGGAATGCTTTGGGAACAAACAGAGGATACCTTGATCTTATAATTATAAGGAAGAAGGCAAGTATTGAACCAATAGTTAACGTGAGCGGTGAGCTTCCAGAGCCTGAGAAGCCGAGAAACATCGTTGTTAAGGATTTGTCTGCAGATGCAGTATATATTAAGGATGCTGATAAAGTAAGAGTTGAAAATTCTAAAATAAGCAGCATAGAAGTTTTATATTCAAACCTCAGCAGCTTTAAAGTTCTTGAGGCGGATTCTATTATGTTAAAAAATGTTTACAGCTCAAACTTTTCAAATATAAATACAACCCTGATACGTATAGAAAATTCTTCAGAAAACATGTTTAACGAGATACTCTTTCTCTCAAACTATTCAACCCTTGTAAACTTCACTTACAGCGGTAATATAATTCTTAGAGGAGTAGATGCTCCTCCAAGCGATCCTGAGGGAGCTTTCAACATAGGAAAATACGTAAATATAACAAATACAAGCAGAGCATGGGTATTCATCAACTTTAGCTACGAAGATGGTGCTTTTAATGAAGAAACTTTAAGCGTTTGGAAGTTCAACGGCTCTTGGTATAAAAGCGGGTGGAACGGCAGCAGAGTGCTCGATACCGATAGAAATATAGTAGGTGTAAATATAACTTATCCGGGTGGAATATTTGCACCTCTTGTATCTATTTACAGAAATATAGGTGCAAACATAAAAATTGGTTTCGAAGAGAACTACATAACCGCAATAATAACTGTTAAAGCTTACCAAAAAACTAATTACAATGTTAAAATTTTCTGGATAAAACCAGAGAACATAACAATAGTATCGATGCTTGGCGACTACGATTCATACTCCTCGCTTGGTAGCATTCATCGCTGGGAGTTTAGTGAGGTTTCGCCCTCGCTACCGAAGCATGTTTATATGAATTTAAGTGCCTCTGGCGAATACTCACCGAGAAGAATACTTATTATAGGGGTTGATCCCCAATGATGAGCTCAAGGAATAGCTTCGTGATATTATTCATCATTGCCCTACTGCTTAGCACGGCTTATTCATTGAACTTAAGCGAATACAGGGCTGTTGTATTTTATTCCAATGGAACGCAGAAAGTTTATAAGGATGTTTTAATTGTTAACTCGAGCGAAAGCTATGGAGCAAACATATCCTACATGAACAGAAGCTTTTATGTTCCTTCAAGCGGAGAATTTTCTTTCATACTTCCTAAGAATCCGTTTAATATAGCAGTTTTTTTAAAACCTGAAGGAGAAAGAATAGCATTTATAATACAGAACAACTACTCATACTTCCTTAATTTAAGCCTTAGAATGGAGGAAACAGCTGCAGTGCCGACATGCGGAAGCTTCTGCGTAAACGTCACACTGCAAAACAAAAGCATACTTGCAAACTTTTCCATACCTCCAAAATCATCTGGCGTGCTCTTTCTCTCAGACGTCCGCACCATTGGCAATTCATACATGAAATTTAAGCTCTATTCGCTTGCAGAAGTAAACAGAACCGTTCCCATAAACGTCGTTGTAGAAAAGAGTGCCTTAGATAACAGAACCTATCGTGCAAAATTTCGCGTAATCAATATTGACAACGTGGATGCACTTGCGAAGATAAGGGCATGGTTCGTTGTAAACAACACAAACCATCTGCTGTATAACGGCACAGCATTTATACCAGCAAAAAGCCACTGGGAAATTGTAAAAACTGTTGAAAGCTCAGAAGTTCCTGTTTTCTATTTATCCAGCAAGGCTTTTAACTCTTCTTATATAAAGGTTGCGGTTAAGCCCGCTTATCCAGACAACATAACAAATCCAACCGCATATATATATGGGGAAGCTCTCGTCATGACAAACATAACAGAAATGAAAAGAATAAGCATTATTTCATCTGTAGCAACTCCTAAGACTGTAAGGAGATACGAAACAGTAAACTTTATAATAGATGTTAAAAATACTGGCTTTCTCAGCACAGATGTTACTCCAATAATAGAAATATACTTAGATGGCACGTTAATTAGAAAAATAGAACTTTCTTCGAGAATTCTCTCACCGGGGGAGAATATAACCATAATGACGAACTATATTGCCGACATACCTCCCGGCACGTATAGAGTTGTTTTTAAGATCTTATACGACAACAGAACAAAGGCAGTTTATAAAGAGGGAACGCTTACAGTGTTTCCACCAAGAGCTGGGGAGGAGATAGGAAGAATATCTGAATTTGTGATAGAAACGGAGCATATAAAATTTCTGATGTTTCCTGCACTGATAGAGGTTAGACCCGGAGAGACGAAGGTTGTTTCTTTTGAAATAGAAAACCCAACAAACGCCTATATAGGGAACTTAAGACTAACGCTTGAGGGCTTGCCCGAGGAGTGGGTTACATACGAAAGGGAGAGGATATCGCTTAAACCTAAGGAAAGCTTGGGATTGGACTTAGTTATAGAGGTTCCGTTAAGCGCGCTACCGGGAGACTATAAAGCGGTAATGAGATTAAACAATACAAGAGAAGAAGCGAAAGTCTTCTTTATTCTTAGAATAAAACCATATCCGCCTAAATTAGAGAAACCAGCAGTTTTAAGGAATGTGTATCTTAGCATGAAGGAGGAAAAATCCATAGTTAGGGTTTTCGTAGAAAATACTGGGATAAAAGCCGATTTAATAGAGGTTTTGGAGGAGATTCCAAAAGATATAGCTGAAAATATAAAATATGTTACATTTAAGACTCCCGTTGAAATAATAGAAGAGGATCCGGTAATACTCTGGAGAATTAGAGATGCGGATCCCTTTGATGTTTATGTTCTGGACTACGAGGTTAAAGGTATAGAGGATAGATACGACCCATACGTTTATTGGCCTATAAAACAGGTAAACGTTCTCTATGAAAAGTTAAAAGCACTGAAAAAATTAAGATTTAGAGGAATTACGGCTGCATACGCATACCCTGGCGAGGAGTTTGAAGTTAAATTTAGGGTTGTCAATCCATCTCTTGAGGCACTAAATCTTACATTCACGATTAATATTCCAGAAAATTGGGAAATTTCGCCAAAAAGTATTACAAAACTTCTTCTTCCCGGATACACTGAAGAAGTAACATTTAAAATAACTCCAGCAGAAGATGCTGAGCCGGGAAGTTATACCGTATCTATAAGAGCTATTCTCGGAAATGAGGAAATATCTCACCCAATGACCGTTGTCATTCTTGAAAAAAGAAACGTATTAAAGAAGCATTATAAGAAAATAATACTTATACTTGGGGCATGCTTGGTAGCCTATCTCTCCTTAATTGCATATAGAAGGAGGAGAATTTATCGTAGGGAAATTGTTGATGCTGTGAAAAAAATAAGAGAAAAAATGGAGGAAGAATAAAAAGATGTAAAAAAGAGGCGTGACAGATGGGTAAAGGAAAAGTTATAAGTGTAGTTTCTGCAAAGGGGGGTGTCGGAAAAACAGTTGTTTCCTTAAATCTTGCTTTAAGTTTGCTTAGAGACTATGGGAAGAGAGTATTGGCTATAGATACAAACATGACATCTCCAAACCTGCATCTATACTTAGGGATAATAGACATAATACCGTTCGGAATTCATCATGCACTTAAGGAGCCAAAAATAGCTAACGACTGCATATACATACATACATCCTCAGGATTGCACATGCTCCCAGCACCCCTTACAAAAACCGAGAAAATCGGTCTCGAAAATTTGAAAGATGTTGTAGATGAGCTGCGTGATAGATATGATTTTATAATAATTGATACCGCACCGAATATAGAAAAAGATTTGAGAGATATAATACAAGCTTCTGACGAAATACTGCTTGTTGTAAATCCTTGGCTACCGATAATAGTCAGCAACTTAAGGGTTGTAAAGGTTGCAGAAGAACATGGAGTTCCTATAAAAGTTGTTGTGAACAAATCTGGTAGAGATAGGGCGGAGATGTCCGATGAGGAGATAAGAGATAGCCTCGGCTATAAAGTTTTTGCGAAGATTCCCGTTGATTTGGAAGTTTATCGAGGTGTAGAAAAGAGAAAGCCCCTTATAATATGCAACCCCAAAGCTCGTGCAAGCGTAGCAATAAGAAATCTCGCAAAGCTCATCGTAAAAAATTAGTTTTAATAGAAAATTAATAAATAGTGGCAATTTGTCCATAATTTATAATTTAACAAGCACATATTCTTACAAATTTATAAAAGAAAAATCCTCTCTCGGAAATATCCCAATACGGTCATGTTCCTATATTATAACGAAAACTATAAAAATTTAAATATACAAAAACCAATTAACAATGGTTAATTAAGAGCAGTAGAGTAAGATTCGTTTAAAAAGTGTTGGAGGTCTTGTGGTCTGTGAACAACGGAGGGAGTAGTATGTTCCCGAAATATTATTCAGTTATTGTTTCTGGACCTCCCGGTGTTGGCAAGCAGGACTTCTGCATAAGGCTTGCAGACAAGTTTCTTGAAAATGATGATACTGTTATTATGGTAACAACAGAAGTTCCGCCAGAGGACATTTTAGATGAGCTCGGTGAAGATGAGAATCTTTACGTTTTTGATATATTTAGCTGGAGCGTTGGGAACATATTCTTTGGGGAGAGGGTTAAAAGGATAAATCCAAACTACTTGGATGAAATTTTGCGAGAGATCGGGAACATTGTTAAGGAGGTTGGAAAACCGGTTAAAGTTATATTTAGCTCCCTATCAACACTATTTTCACCTCTATTTCAGCATGAGAAAGAGTATTTAATAAGGTTTTTCCAGATGCTTACTGTGAATATGAAAAACAGATACGGATTCATACTATATACGCTACACGAAGGTGTCCACGAACCGCACCTGATAAACACGCTTCTCTCGATGGTTGATGGGTATATTCAAATGCGTTTCTTTGAAACAGAGAAAGAAATAAAAAGACAATTTAGAGTTCATCACCTCAAGGGCGTAAAAGGGGTATCGCATGAATGGATAGACTTAAAAGCTGTTGATATATTTTTGGAGGTTGAAAATCAAGAAGAAAAGCGTAAAATGCAATTGGAAAGCGAAATGAAAAATGAAATGAACTTTAAATTTTAACAAAGCTTGCTAAAACTTTGATCGTGTCTTAATTGGCAAAATTTTTTATAATCTTTATGTGGATAAAAATATATATTGCAGAATTGAAAAATAGGTGGATATGAACGAATTTGCAACAATGCAAGAGTTTGATTTTGATGGCAAAACAGTTTTGATAAGATTAGACATAAACTCTCCGATGGATCCGAGAACACACAAAATTCTTGACGACACAAGAATAAGAGCTCACATTCCAACGCTTAGGGAGCTGGAAGATGCAAAGGTTGTCGTTCTTGCACATCAGAGCAGACCGGGGCTTGAGGACTTTACCACCTTAAAACCGCATGCAGATAGGCTCAGCGTTCTTCTCGGAAGGGATGTAGAATATATAGACGAGGTTTTTAGTTCGAGGGTTAAGAAAAAGATAGATGAGCTTGAAAAAGGAGATGTTTTAGTTCTTGAGAACGTAAGATTCTGCTCAGAAGAGGTTAGTGAATATGTTGTAAAAAGAAGAGCTGAAGAACAGATAAACACTCATTTAGTTAAAAAACTTAGTTCTTATGTAGATTTTTATATAAATGATGCATTTGCAGTAAGTCATAGAAATCAGCCAAGTGTTGTAGCTTTTCCTGTAGTTCTTCCAAGTTGTGCCGGTTTTCTCCTTGAAAAAGAAGTTAAAACCCTTAGTTATGTTTTGAACTTTAAAGAAAGTCCGAGAGTATATATATTTGGTGGTGCAAAGGTTAAAGATACTTTTAAGGTTATAAAAAACATTCTTGAGAAGAATAGGGCTGAATACATACTAACAAGTGGTATTGTCGGAAATCTCTTCCTTTTAGCGAACGGCGTTGATATAGGTAAGGAAAATATAAAGCATATTGAAAAGGAAAGTGCCGTAAAGCTTGTTGATGAAGCAAAGGAGCTCCTTAAGAAATATAAAGAAAAAATTATTCTCCCAAGAGATTTTGCATACCTAAAAAGTGGAAAAAGAAAAGAGGCAAGCATAAATCATGTTAACGGAAGGATAATAATGGATATAGGCATGCAGACTATTGCAGAATATACAGATATAATAAAGAAGGCAAAACTCGTTGTAGCAAATGGTCCAGCGGGGGTTTTTGAAATAGAGGAGTTTTCTCTTGGAACAAAAGAGATATTGAGAAGCATGGCTAAGAGTAATGGTTTCAGCATTATAGGCGGTGGACATTTAATAGCTCTCGCAAGGAAACTTAAAATAGTAGATAAGCTATCCTTTATGAGCACTGCTGGAAAAGCCATGCTTTTATTCCTTGCAGGTGAAAAACTTCCTGCTTTAGAAGTTCTTAAGAAATATTCGAGAAGAACTATGGGGTGATATAAAAGATATGGGCAGAGTAATTGTTGTTGCAAGTGGAAAAGGTGGCGTAGGGAAGACAACTATAGCGGCAAACTTAGCTGTTGCTCTATCATTATACAAGAGGGATGTGGCTGTTCTTGATGCTGATATTGTTATGGCAAATCTTGAAATAATACTTGGCATTAAATCCCCACCGGTAGCTCTTATAGATGTTTTAAAGGGTGAGGTTGATATAAAAAAAGCTATATATAGAGGACCTGCTGGAGTAAAGGTAATACCGGCTGGAATTACGTTGGACGGATTCAACGAGGAGAACATGGCGTTTCTGAGAGCGTGCATGCGTGATCTCGTTGAAGAGCTTGACATACTCGTTGTAGATGCACCAGCTGGAAGAGATGCAGCCATGGTTATGGATGAAAATCAGGAGGTTCTAATCATCACAACACCTCATGTAAGCTCTATAAGTGATGCCCTTAAAATGAAGATGCTTGCTGAAAGCATGGGAGCAAGTGTAATAGGGGTTATAGTAAACATGGTTGAAGGTAAAAAAAGAGAGGTAAGCATACCAGATATAGAAAAAGCCATGGGGGCAAGTGTTATATCTATAATTCCGAAAGATGAAAAAGTTGAAGAAGCCCTCGCTAAGGAGGTTCCCTTTGTATTGAAGTATCCGAATTCAAAAGCAAGTAGAGCTGTAATAAATCTTGCTGCAATGCTTATCGGAGAAGAACCTATGTATAAAGAAAGCTTTTTCGAGAAAATTCTTAGAATATTTAAGAGGTGAGGGAATGATATCCGAAAATCTAAAAAAGCTGCCACCGTATCTTTTCGATGAGCTTGACAGAAAAGCTGAGGAAAAGAGAAGAGAGGGTATTGATATAATAGATTTTGGGGTAGGAGATCCAGATATTCCTACGCCTGAGCACATAGTTAAAGCATGCTGTGAAGCGGCAAGAAAAAAAGAAAATCACAGGTATCCGAGCTATGAAGGGAAGCTTGAGTTTAGGCAAGCTGTAGCTGAAAGGTTTAAGGAAGATTTTGGTGTGGATGTTGATCCTGAAAGGGAGATAATATCCCTCATAGGATCAAAAGAAGGGATACACAACGTTCACTTTGCATTTTTAAACAGAGGAGATTATGTTCTATATCCAGATCCCGGCTACCCAGTATATAAAACAGCTCCAATTTTTGCCGGCGGAATTCCATACAAAGTTCCACTTCTTGAAGACAACGGTTTTCTTCCAGATTTGGAAAAAATTCCCAAAGAAGTTGTTAAAAAAGCTAAGATTATGTGGATAAACTACCCAAACAATCCCACCACGACGGTCGCTGAGGTAGAATTTTACAAAGAAGTTGTTGACTTTGCAAGAGAGAATGGGATCATAGTGTGCTCCGACGAAGCATACAGTCATATCGTTTACGATCACAAATACAGAACGATACTTCAAGTTGAAGGTGCTAAGGATGTGTGCATAGTTTTCAACTCTCTCTCAAAGACATACAACATGACTGGCTGGAGAATAGGCTACGCCATAGGTGGAGAGGAGCTTATAAAAGCCTTCAGAAAGGTGAAGACAAATGTAGACTCAGGAGTCAGCAATATTATACAAGATGCTGCCATTGTTGCCCTTCGCTCATCTCAGGAATGTGTTAAGAAGAACGTTGAAATATACAGAGAGAGAAGGGATGTTTTAGTAGAGGGATTAAAAAAGCTTGGATTTAAGTGTGAAAAGCCGAGAGGAACTTTTTATCTATGGCTTAAGGTTGAGGGAAGCTCTATCGAATTTGCAAACAGGTTGCTTGACGTAGGAGTTCTCGTAACCCCCGGCATAGGCTTTGGGGAGCACGGCGAAGGCTATGTGAGATTTGCACTAACGCAGAGTGTTGAAAGGATAAAAGAAGCATTAGAAAGAATGGAGGAGATTTTTTAATTTTTTAGCCTTCCACCTTAGGTATATGTCGCCGAATATGTTTGCAACGATTGAAAATGGTGTTGTCATAAAAATTAAGCCGCTCAGCATTAACAAGAACTTTTTTCTTGGCTCAACATCCTCTTTAACAAGCTTTAATTCCGATTTATAAACTACTTTATAGCTCCAAAGAAAAACATCTATTAATGGGGTTTTTCTACCACCAAAACTTGTCTTTGCTTTTTTTATTGCATAGTAGAGATCTTCTGCACAGCTTCCCTTAAAAATAGTGTATCCATATCCAACCATTCTTGCACAGTGTGCATCGCTTGCTCCAATTAGGGCTTTGTTCATTTTAAGAGCTTTCTGCAGAGCTATTGAGTTCGCAATTCCGTCTCTATGATATGCATTGAAGACCTCGATTCCGTCTATATCAAGGGACATTATCCTATCTTTTAAGCTGTTTAAGAGAGGACTATAGGGATGCGGAGCTAAAGCTAAGCCTCCCTGATCGTGTATAAGCTCTATGGTTTCTTCTGCCGAAAGACCTTCTTTTATCTCTTCGTTTAGGAAAATTCCAATTATCTCGCCTTCGTTTGTTCTTATCTCGCTTCCAACAATAACCTCTACACCATATTCTTTTGAAAGTTTCTTTGCCTCTAAGCCACCTCTTATGGTGTTGTGATCTGTTATAGCTACTATGTCGATCCCTCTCTTTTTTGCATATTTTAGAACATTTTTAGGCTCCTCGACAGAATCTAAAAAAACAAGATACTTATATTTTGTTAATCCAGAGAATTTTGTATGAACGTGGAGGTCTGCTTTTAAGAACATTCAATCACCTAATACTGCCTTAGTTTTCCCATTTCTCTTGCCCAGTAGAACTCTTTAAGCCCATCGTCCAAAGATTTTGCATGTATTATTTTAACGTTTACATTTCCAAGCTCGCAGAACGCTGTGTAGTCGAGCACAATTATTTTTTTGCTTTCATCCTCAAAGCTTGCATTTATTTTTACTCTGTGAACTCTGTCAAGAATACTTTCTATTTCGTCTCTAAATCTTTCAAATGGTTCTATTGGATTTTTATTTAGCATCTCGTATAGTTCTTTAAATGATACATCAGCCTCTATTGAGGTATCGAGTGTATATATAAATGCCTTACCCATAGCTACCCACCGCTTTTCTTTCTGCATTTTCTATAGTTTCTTTTATGCTCTTCCAGTGTCCGCCGTGCCAGTATATCTTTCCACATTTCTTACATATCCAGAATTCATCTATATAGTTATATACCCTTTCTGGAACTCTGCCCTTAACCTTTTCTTTTTCTATTGGTTCAACGTCGCTGTTGCATATTGGGCATCTCGCCTCTGCTGGGGTTTTATTGAATTTAAATCCTTTATTTATTAATTCGGCAATCTGATCATCTATTTCTTGTGATTTGACATATATAGCTTTTATACCCTTATTTATTGCTTTTTCGAACAGTTCTTTATCTCTTGTTATGAGAACTCTTGACAGTCTCTCTGCAGTGCCGAGAATTTCTTCGTCGCTGCATCTCATATATAGAACATCGTATCCGCTGAGCCTTAGATATCTTACAAGCCTTCCAAGCATGCTGTCTGCAATTATCTTAGGCTTTTCCATTTTTCTTCCATTTCTCTTCAATAAATTTCGGTATCCTTGAGGAATCTATAGGACCTACTAAAACACGCCAGCCGGTTATATCTTCTATTTCACCACTAAGCCTTGCTGCCATACCCGGTATTATTATTGTTTTATGATTAACTTTCTCATCAACTTTAAATTTTTCGAGATGCTCTTTAACTAAACTTGCAGTAAACTTAGCTCCAGCTAAAGCCGGTTCCACAGCTAAACCCTCGGTATCAAGCACTAAAATGTAGGCATCTACCTTTCCAGCCTCAACATCGCTTGCGACTGTATAGTATGTTAGTGCGAAGTTTGTTGTAACGAGGACTGGAGAGCTTTCATTAGGCTTTCCTATAGCATATAATCCCGGCTCTACTTGGATAGGAACCCTTGGATCTGTGTATATGTTCTGTCTTAGCGTTAGCAATGGAAGGATTGCCCAAGTTTCTAATGTATGCATAAATATAATATCGGCATAGTTTAGCATGAGAGATGCAGCAAGAGAACTTTCGAGATGACTTGCTTTTATCGGATCGCTTTCAACAAGCCATGCTACCGTTGCGTTTCCCAATATAGGTTTTCCAAGAGGTTTGAATCCATCTTCTATTGCCGCTCTCCTTGCGGATATCATGTTTTCTATCGCTCTTGCAAGAGGTTCTCCTTGCGGATAAGTTCCAAAATCGAGGATTATATCGCTAACACCATATTCTTCTATATCTTGAACGAGATCGCTCATTTTTTCGATATCTTCCTCATATACCACCAGAGGACAGTTATAATTTTTCGCAAGTTCGGCAAATTTCTTCCAATTATTCCTTGTAGCTGCATATATGAGGGGTCTTCTGTTAATAGCTATTCCCAAGCCGACTTCAATTATCTCTGGATTAAAGCTACATAGAGCAATAGGCATCTTGGAGTTTTCGACAACTTTAAGCACAACTTCACCGAATCTAACCTCGTCGTTTGTTTTGCATCTGATAGCTATACCATCAAGCTTCAGCTCCTGACCAACTCGCTCAATTTTAAATTTGTTTATTCTCCTAACACGTTCTTCAATTTCTTCATCGCTCATATCGTCGCTTATATCAATGAAGAGAGCTGTGGGATTAAAAAACGTGAGCTCATGCCTGTATAAAACTTCCTCTCCTCCGACCTTTAACCCATCACCAATAACAACTTCTTTTATAGGAGGAGTTAAAAGTTCTATAAGCTTCTCCCTTTTCTCTTTATATTTATCTTCTTCAAATAAAACGGTGCAGTCTTCTACTTTCTTTTTTCTTTCTATCAGCTGACTTGCAAAAGCCATGCATGTGTCTGCACCACATTTCTTGCAGTTTATTCCTGGCAGCAACTTATATACCTCTAACGGGCTAATCCTTGCCATGTTATCACCCTGTTGCTAAAGAAATTCTATAGCTTTTGTCGGACACGAATCAACACAAACGGTGCAGGGTCTTGTTTCTATATCTCCTTCAAACCTTCTACAGAGCTTTAAGTTGGCTGGCTTAACTACACCATCTTTAACAACAAGAACGGTAACGTCTTCCCTCGGACCTTTACCCCCACTTGCTTCTAAACTAACGGAAACGTTTGGAGGACATGCAATGACACAGCTTCCGCATCCCATACATTTTTCTTCGTGAACAACGAGTTTTGTTTCAGTAGCTTTCAAATATTGGCTTGCTATCTCCTTTAATTTAAGTTTTTGCTTTAGATACTTTGCAGTATTTAATTCTGGACAGTCTTCTATACCTACTTTACGCTCAATAAATCTAACGGCAAATGCCATACAGCTTGGGAGTCCACACTTTTTACAGTTTGTTTTTGGGAGTAGTTTATATATATCCATTGGCTTCAGCTTCATTTTTATCACTTTAAATTTTTATCCAATCTTCATATTTTACTTCTCTGCTCGGGTTAACCTTTTCAAATATTGATGTTATTACCATTTTAACGGTCTTAACGGCTAATGGATGAAGCATCATCATTATATCTGCTCCAGCGAAAAGCACGGCTAAGGCATTTACGGTTTCCCAGAGCGGACCTCTGTATTCTCGTGCACCCCATTCTGGGGTTTTCATCCAAGATTCCCTTGCACCCCAAGCGTTTGTAACACCGCATGATATCGGGTTTTGAAGTTCGCTATCGCCCTTGAGGGCGTTCTGCTTTATTCTCTGAATAATAGAATATGTATATTCTAATCCGTATCCAAGGGCTGCAGTCGTTGGGTCCTGAACGAGCCTGTTCCTTGGTAGCCCTTCCTCAAAGAGGAGCTTGTTTAAGCTCTTTTGATCGTTTATATCTAAGCTTGTCCATGAAAGGACGTTGTGTTTATATTTTATGGCAACTTGAGCTACCTTTTTGTAATCTAAATCAAAGTTTGCACTTGCTATTAGGCAGAGCTCTCCTTCAGCAACCTCAGCAACCTTTTCGAAAACCTTAGGATCTTTTTCTGGATTTCCACTACCTCCGATTATTATCGGTGCTTTTATTTGCTGCAGCAGCTCTTCAACGGTTTTAGCTGCTTCTCTTGGGGAAGTATCCTTTATGTGAGGATCTGTTGATACGAGATGTATTGTTATAAGGTCGGCTCCATATTCAAGAGCCTTCTCTGCCCACGCTACAGGGTCGTGCCATACCTCGCTCCATATTTCCCTTAAAACCTTTGGAAATTGTGGTTGAGGTATGTCAAAGACGTCGAAGCTCACAACCGGTCTGTTTTTGTATCCTCCTTCATAGGGATATAGAGTTGTCTGCCCACCTATCTTTATAACATAATCTCTCGTCCCACCTTCTTTTCTCGTAGCACCTATCTGAACTTCCTGTATAGAGCCTGTATATTCCCTTATTTTTCTCTCATATTTTAGCTTTTCCTTCTTCTTTTCAACTTTCTCTTTCTTTGCATGTTTAGCTACTGGTATATAAGCTAAACCCTGTTTAAGCTCCATTATAAGCTCCTGAGCTTCTATAGATACACCTTCAAGCTCTATTTCATCCACCTCAGACAGAATTCTTATTATATCATCGAGGTTCAGCATTAGATCACCCTTCTATGTGCAAAGCCGTGAACGTGTGCATGCGTTACATGTGAGCGTTGTCCTGCATAGAGCATTAAATCCTCTTCTTCTTCAATTTTTTTCTCAAGATCAAGCTTTTTGTATATCTCCTCTACCGCTTTAAGAGCTTTTGAATCTTTGGGTAACTCTATTAATGGTTTACCTTCAAGGTCATACTGTGCCACTATTTCGTCTTCTGGAATTATGCCGATAACCTCTAACCCAATGCTTTTCGCATATTCTTTAATCTTCTCAACAAGACCTTCTTTTGCTCTGTTTATAACAATATAAACTTCTTTAAATTTAATATCGAGCTCTTCACTGAGCTCCTTTATTCTCTTCGCAGTGTTGATGCCACGCTTTGAGCAGTCGGTAACTATGAGCATTATGTCAACATCCTGCGTTGTTCTTCTTGAAAGATGCTCCAAGCCAGCTTCCGTATCTATAACAACGACATCGTAGTTCTTCGCAAATGTATCTATTATCTCTCTAAGAACATGGTTTACCGCACAGTAGCAGCCTGGTCCCTCTGGTCTTCCCATAGCTATTAGGTCGAATCTATCTCCTTCAACGAGGGCTTTCATTGCCTCATATTCAAGTGCGCTCCTCCAGCTTTGCCCAGGAGAAAGCTCTTCTCTTATTTCCCCAAGCTTCTCTCTAATATCACCTATCGTTGTCTTAACTTCCATTCCAAGGGCTTCTGGCAGATTGGAGTCCGGATCAGCATCTATGGCTAATATATCAAACTGCGTTTTTTCGGCTAAAATTTTAATTAAAAGAGAGCTTACTAATGTTTTTCCTACACCACCCTTACCGCTTACGGCTATTATCATTTGCTACCCCTTTTTATGATTATCTTCTCTGCATATATTTTCGCATTCTTGAAAACTATTGTTATGTTGCCTACTCCGGGAGCAAAGGCTTTTGCTTCTACAGTAGGCATTTCTACATACTCTTCCTCTGGCTTTTCTTCTGCTTCCTCTTTCTTTTCTTCCTCCTTTGCCCAGCGTTCTACTACTGGGTGATTCTTTTCCTCTAAGAACTTCTTCAGGCTCTCTAAGTCTGTTGCATCCTCTTCAGTGGCTATTTTATCTCTGAGCTCTTCTGGAATTGCGTTCAGGACCCTTTCTTTTAAGGCTTTTGGCATCCACACTATTCTCTTCCAACCACCATCTGCTTGCAAGAACTTGCTCGAACGCATATACTCTACACCTATGCCGACAAAGCCGTCTGTCTGCACGCCGCCGCCTACTTGTCCAGCCATCGTTGAGAACGGTATTCCAAAAGGCGTTACTCCTCTGAAGTCTCTGTGAACTATTCCTATGCCGTCAACCTCTGGTATGTAGAACGCTATGGCTTCAAAGCATCCACAGCTCGTATGTGGATGCTCAAACACGCTATGTAGAAAGACTCTCGTAACAGTTCCACCGCTCTTCTCTGCAAAAACCTTATTTATTCCAGAGTATTCTCCCTTAACCGGATCGAGAAGTTCCCCCTTTGGTATCTCAAAAATAGGACCCTTTGGATCAACCTTAACAGCAGCTCTACCTTCAAACCACGTTATTGCACCGCATGAGCTTGGTCTGCTTGGCGTTATTGCACAAACATGCGTAGGTGCAAAGCTCTGGCAGAGAACACAGCCGTAGAAGACGTCAACCTCCTCGTCTTTAAGACCTCTTGCTCTTGAATCTCTCTTTTCATAAACCTCTCTTGCCATTTCAATAAATTCCTTAGCCTTCTCTGGCTCTGTTATAAAGGTAACCTGAACTTTCTTTATTGCTTCATATTCTTGCTTGAATATTCTTGCAAGAACTTTACCAACGTGATGTAGGCTTAGTCCCTTAGAAACAGCATCCTTACTAACTCTGCACCATATTATATCTCTTGAATTGAGATGCATAAACCCCTGAACGTAGTTGCAGAAGTCATGAATTCTTCTTTCAAAAACACCTTCTAAATCTTCTTCAAGCTTCTCTCCAGCAACCTCAACATAAATACAGAACGGATAAGCTTTACCTTGTTCCATATCTTTAAAGTCTGGACCTATAACAGTTACCTTCTCATCTTCCACCTCATCCATAGGCTTTACTCTAAGCAGTTCAGCACCAAAACTCTTTGGACCCGCAAGATCCGCATACATCTGAGCTTTTCTAATTCTTTCACCTTCATATATTAAGCCCACATCTACTGGTATGTCCTCGAACGCCATGCTCCAGCACCTCAATCTATCATTATTTATCATTATCTTTTTGGGCTCTTACTAAAAATGCTCTTTAACCAGTTAAATCTTTTTACTAAAAAAACTTTTGGTTCTTAAATATTTTGCACAAACGTTCATTAAAAATAACTACAATTGTCGAATGTGAAATTCTAAAAATGAAACCACATATATTAATTATTAGACATATATCAAACATAAAACTTATTAAAGAGAAAAATAGAAAGGGTTTCATGAGTCTGCATCATCTATTTCCAGTTCTTGTTATTTCGCTATTAATGATAACAGCTTTTTATCCAACACATGCTGAGGAAGAATCAATTGATATAAATTATGCTGTTTCGAAGATGATGTATGAACACGTAAAAGAGCTAAATTTAAAAGCCCCTTGTGGTTTAAAGAAACCGATATACATATTTGAAGATGATATAGAAATTGCTGATGTATTTAGAGAATACTGCGGCTATGAGTTCGGCAGAGAGATGTTTAAGTTCAAAAAAATTGATTTTAATAGAAAGGGGACGTATGTATATGATATAAGAAGAAGCATCACCATAGGAAAGCCTCTTTTAATAAAAAAAGAATATTTTAACAAAATAAAGGCTGGAGAATTATTTTACGCTGGAGTTTCAAGACCGTATCCATATCCAAAAGAAAAATTCTACAATAAAACTGAAATTGGAGTGAATAAAAGCTTTTCTAAAATATACTATGAGCTGTGGAGCAGAAAAACTTTAGACAAGCCTTTTTGGAAGGTATACTATGTTGTAAAAAAGCCGAGAAGAATTGAAAACTTGGACTTCTTAAAAGAAGGTATAGTGATCTTTTTCTTTGAAAAGAACTCAATAATACGTATTAAAAATAGAACTATTGTTTTAAATCCTTTTAAGCCCAATCCAAGATACATGAAGTTCTCATCTATTATGAAGGAGAAATGCAGCAACTGCATGCCGTTCTTTATAGAGTTCTACGATGATAAAATAAGAGAAGGCTGGGTATTTGGGATAAACTGCACCGAGAAGTGCTATGGATACAAAATTATTGTATATGAATATAATAAGAAAAAAAGGAATAAAGAGAAAAAAGAGAGTAAAGAAAAAGAGAAAAGAGAAATAACATTGAGTAAGGAGGAAAAGGAAGAAGAAACGGTTTATATGAATGCTACCTCAAGAGATGAAGAAGGCTTAAAAAATTTAAGAAGTATTTTGCTTCTGCTGATAATACTGTTTTTGCTTTTTTATTTGCTAAAAAAATAAAATAATTTACTCTATCTTTATTTCCGTTCTCTCCTTAGCCTCTACTTTTGGAAGTATTATTTCGAGCACACCGTTTTTATAAGTAGCTTTTGCACCGTTTGGATCAACCTTCGTTGGTAGTGTGAATCTTCTGTAAAATCTTCCGAATTCCCTTTCTCTTCTTATAAATCCTTCTCTTTCCTCCTTTTCTTCTCTCTTCCTTTCAGCCCTTATCTCAACTTCATCTTCTGTGGCGTTTATTTTTATGTCCTCTTTTCTAACGCCGGGAAGGTCAACAACTACTTTTATCTCTTTATCTGTTTCAATGATGTCAGCTTCAGGGGTTCTAAATTCCTCTCTAAACGGCATTCTTATTGGTCTTTCTGTAAATTCTTCAAGAAGTTTTTCCATTCTTCTTTCGAGCCTTCTTATTTCGTTAAATATATCCTCCCACATTGGCATTTTCATCACCTCCAAAAAATTTAAAAATTATTCAACCTTTATTTCAAATCCTTTCTTAGCTTCTCCTTTCATTCTTAGCTTAAGCTCAAGCACGCCGTTGTTGTATCTTGCCTTGGCACTCTTTGGATCAATCTCAACATCAAGTGGAATTCTCTTGTAATACTTTCTGTCACCGCTTTCTGCTCTTATTTCTATCTCATTCTCCGTTGCGTTTATTTTTATATCCTCTTTCCTAACTCCTGGGAGTTCTGCTGTTACTATTAATTCCGCATTCTTTTCATCCTTTATTACATCAACAAAGGGTTCTCTTACCTCACCTATTTCTCTTATTCCCACACTCGGCTTAATGTTGCCAAAAGTTCTTATCTCTGGCTCACCCTCTGGTCCTATTCTTATTGAGAATCCATAGTATAGTGGCTCTCTCATCTCCTCAATAGGCATTCTTTCGAACTCTCTGAATACTCTTTCAAAGAACTCATCAATTTCCTCCAATTCCCTTATTATATCATCAAATATTCTTCTTCTTCTCCACCACATAAATAATCACCTCCTTAACTTGTAAAAGTTATTTCTATATAAAAACTCATAGATAACAAGCTAAAATATTTTTAGTAACATTTTGTTAATAAAACCGCAGATGTGCACAGCACAGCTGGACAAAAAGCTTTTAAGGACAATTGCCAATAATTTCCTTCATGGAGAATTTAAAATATACTGGTCCCATACTTCTCGATAAGGTTGAAGAATTCTCTTTAGAGGAGTTCACAAAACAGATTGTAGCTACTGGAATAGATAGAGTTTTCTACTCATACAAAAAGCTTTTCATGATAGATTTTGAGAGTATAAATGCTGTTCTTGAAGATGGAAGTGTAGTTATCGTTGATATAATAAACTATGCATCTTACACGAGGGTAGATGGATTTAAGTTCTGGCTTATATATAACTTTGATACAGACGAAGTTTTTTATACGAACTCCTTAGAAAAGGCTAAGGGGAGCAGTGTTGTTATCCCTGTTATAAGGACAAGAGATAGATTTATAAAAACTGTAGAAAGAGCTATAAGGAATGGAAAATATAGAAGCTTCGTAGGTGAGGAGCATGTTTAAGGGATGTTTTACAGCAATAGTTACTCCATTTAAGGGCACGGGAGTTAAAAGCGAGGTGGATTATGAAGCGTATAGAGAGCTTATAGAGTTTCAAGACCAAAATAAGATAGATGGCATAGTAGCCTGCGGAACCACTGGCGAGAGCCCAGTTTTAAGCCATGAAGAGCATAATAAGGTTATAGAGTTTACAGTGGAGCATGCAAAGAGCATAGTAATCGCTGGAACCGGATCGAACTGCACATGGGAAGCTCTTGAGATGACGAAGCATGCATTTGACGTAGGGGCACATGCCACGCTTCAGGTAGTTCCCTACTATAACAAGCCAAATCAAGAGGGATTATACAGACACTTTGCAACAATAGCGGAGAAAGTGGACATGCCGATTATACTATACAACATACCAGCAAGAAGCTGTGTTTCGCTTGCACCAGAAACGATGGCTAAGCTTAAGGAGGAGTTCTCGAACATTATAGGAGTTAAGGAAGCGAGTGGAAACGTTGAGGTTTGGAAAAAAATAAGGGAGCTCTGCGGGAAAGACTTCTTAATACTCTCAGGCAACGACAGCGATACATACACTCTTATGAAAGATTTCAATGCAAAAGGCGTTATATCAGTGGCTTCAAACATAATTCCAAAAAGAATGCATGATTTTGTTGAGCTTGGGCTCAAAGGAGAATTTGAAAAGATGAAGGCTGAGCATGAAGCTTTAAAAGAACTCTTTGAGGTTCTGTTTATAGATACCAACCCAATACCAGTAAAAGAAGCAATGAACATGCTTGGTTTGAGGGCTGGAGGTTTTAGATATCCTCTTGTTGAAACAAGCGAAGAAAAGAGGGAGAAAATAAAAAACGTTCTTAAGAATTTAGGGCTTCTAAGCTAACTTCTTCTTTTTTCTTTCTAAACTTCTCTATCTCTTTAATAACGTCAATATCCGAGCCACCCTCCATGCTTATTCTTTTCCTTATTTTAACCATTACCGGAGCTTTAACGAGATTTCCAACGATTATAGCCTCGCCTATCTCCAAGCTCGGCAGATCGTCAAGAAGTTCTTGGCTTAAACGCTCTGAACTGCTGGACACAGCACTTATATCGCTTTGATTTGTCATCCGCATAACAACTTGGCTGTTGCACTGGCTTAAAATGTCGCTGTTTATCTTGCTCGGTCTCTGCGATATTATCGTTAAAAACACTCCAAATTTTCTGCCTTCCGATGCAATTTTCTTTATTATCTCTGTAGTTCTCGTATTAAAGTTGCTTGGTATAAATCTATGAGCTTCATCTATAAAAATGAATATTGGAGGTTTTTTTGTTTTTTCTACTTCTTTTGTTTTGAAAACTTTCTTTAAAACAACAAAAACTATGCCTCTTGCTAAGTTGTCGTTAAGTCCAGATAGATCGAGTATGGATATCTTCCCCGGCTCAAAAATAGAGTTTATATCAATAAACTCGTCGTCGTTTATTATCTTGTTTAAAGAATTAGCCTCAAGCCTTGAAAGTAGCTTTAAAAAACTTTTTTTCTTTTCTTTATCTCCAGTGTTAGAAGCTCTCTCTTTAACGTAAAGGTAGAAATCAGCATAGCTTTCTCCAGCAACAAGCAGAGCCTCGCTCATAGCCATAAAAATGTTTACGTGATCTTCAGCCCTTATTTTTAAAATCTCTGCAAGCGTGTATTTGTCCAAGTCCCTGAATCTTATTCCCAAGGGCTTTGAATCGCTATCGCATCTGAACTTTGGCTTATACACATCTATTCTTTCTTCGTCAACCCATATTTTTCCGTCTTCTGCATATTTAAAGTTTATATAATCTCCATTTGGGTCTATAACCAAGACGTTTGCATGCTTTTTGTAGAGCTCCTCAAGGAGAACGCCAGCTAAGTAGCTCTTTCCAGCTCCGGTTTGGGCTAATATAGCAACATGTCTTCTGAAGCCGTTTATGTCAACTTTTATTTTTGTTCTTTCACGGGAGATCAAATTTCCTATATACAAACCATTTTTAAAACTGAAAAATTCCTCTAAATCTTCATCTTTTGCTAAAAAAATCGGTGTTCCCGGAAGTGGAACCCTTCTTGGCTGTCTTATTCTACCTTTATATAGATAACCTAAAACCCTTAAACCAGCTTCTATAAAGTAGCTTTCACTCTTTATCCTAAAAAGATCTCTAAATCCAAGAAAAGCATCATCAAGGGCTAAATCCTTTGCAGATATCCTTACGATCTGGCATATAACCTTTGCATCAATTTCTTTGCCTTCCACAACCTCCTTAACAGTAAAATAAACGTAGTCCCACTTCATCGGTATCTTTTCAACATCAAGTATGGCTCGCAGCTCCCTTCTACTCTCGCCAATTATAGCACCTATCAAGAGAGCCACCTTTTAAACGATCTATCTATAAGATCAAAATCTGCTATTGAGCTAAAGAGTGGTATTAAAACTTTTTTCATCTGTTTTTTTGTTATTTTAACCCTTTTATCAGCCAAGTATAGCTTGTAGTTGTGTATAATATCGTTTACATAGCAGCTCGCAACAAAGTCCGCTATCTCGCTTACATCAACGTTTATAGAACTTACCCTTTTAGCTTCGGCAAGTTTTTTATTTATTCCGACTGCAAAAGCTGGGATATCAACTCTAATTGGTTGACTGCCCAAGTAAACGTAGAATGTTACTATGCTCGGTAGATTCTTTATAAGGCTGTAAGCTCTCATTATTGTTCCTTTATCAATATCTAAGCTTGGAAATCTTGCAGATATGAAGCTTTCTGGATCTTTTCTCATAAGCTTAAGTTCTTCTCTTTTTTTCTTTGGCATACCAAGCAGCAGCGGTTTTGTGTATCCAGTCCCCTTTGCAAAGAACTTTACTATGCTGAAATCTGATGTTTTTCGTTTAAGCTCAAATATAAATGCATCTTCGTAGGAAATTCCTATTCTGCCTCTCTCTCCCATTAAGACTTTTATTAAGTAACTTTCTATGTTTTTAATTTCCTCTCCGTATATTTCCATAAACTTTTCTTTTTTCTTGGTGAAATACTCAAACAATAGCAAATCTCTTAAAACAGTTGAAGAAGAAGTTTTTGATATTGCTATTGGAGTTATTTTTTCCTTTTTAAATATGTTCATTAGATGCGCATACACCTTTAAATGTCTAAGCATCAAATCCTCGTAGCCATATACATCCTTTTCTTCAAGGACGTGGCACAACCGCCCATAAAAAGAACCATCGAAAACAACGATATCGCTGTATCTTAGGCTGTCTAATGCCACTTCAGCTTCAAGCATCTCCATGTAGTAGTTTAAAAATTCATCAACGTCCTTTCCACTTGCTATATCTATATCGTATTTAAACATGTTCTGATTTTTGCTATAAAAAGCGTGTGCAACCACAGCGAAGAATGCCGAGCCTCCTATTAAAGGAACAGACAGAACGCTGCCATCTATGGCGGTGTAATTTTCACTGTAGTTCATAGGAAAGTCCCTTTGAATCCAGAATTTTTCAAGCATATCTTCGTATATTTTCGATACTTCTAAGTCTATGTAACACTTGCTTAATATAGCACTGCTCTTATCCCTCAGTAACTCGCTGAGCTTGTCTATTACTACGGTCACGTATAGAATTTATTTTATTATTTTATATAAATACTTTTCCTATAGACCAAAGCTGTATTTTTTAATTCATGAAATAAGGTAAGTATTCAAGCACAACTAACCACTACCGCTAAAGTGCATCACCAAGAGTAGAACTCCTCAACCTCTTCTTTCATCTCTTTTTCAAGTTTTTCTTTTTCTTTTTTCATTTCAATCCATTCTTTCACAACATCTGGATCACTACCACTTATTTTTCCTTCAAATTTATCTATTTTAACCAATGCTGGAAATTTTATCATTAAGCCGAGAACTATAGCCTCTCCTACGTTTAAGCTTGGAAGGTGCTGGAGAAGATCGTCGCTGAGTCTTTCGCTTGCCTGCTGCACGTGCCTCTGATCGCTTGGCTCAACGAGCCTCATTATTATTGCGTTGTTTGCTTGGCTTAGGGAGTTCGCATCCAAGCTCTTCGGTCTCTGGCTTACTAAGCACAAGCCTATACCGAACTTCCTACCTTCTCTCGCTATTCTATCTATCCAGTATTTTGAGAGCGTGGTTCTATATGCTGGAGCAAGTATGTGGGCTTCCTCAAGAACGCAGAATGCTGGGGCTATTTCCCTATTTTTTCTTGCATACAAAAGTCTTCTAAGGACGTGACTTACTATAACATCTGCATAGTCCTCGTCAACTTGTCCAAGGTCTATTACATTAACAGCACCCTGTTTTAAACTTTTTATGATGTCTGGGGAATGTTCGTCAAGTATATCCTCATACTTGTCGAGAAAGTCATTTATCTTGCTTATAACACCGGAAACAGCATTTCTTTCGCTTTGGGTTAAGTCTTTTGTATCAGCGGTTTTCTCTAAATATATAAGCATTTCGTCCATAAGAGAGGCTCCTTTGCTTTTTACGTTTTCCATAGCTTCTTTATAAGCCATTCTTAGAAATCTTTCCTGTATATAAGCTTTTTCATCAATGTTAAGAAGTTTCTTAAGCTCTTGAAATGAAAGGAAAACAGGATTGAGTTTCGGCTCCAAAACGTTTGTTTCGCTGGCAAATTTTGCATCAACGTATTCACTGTGCATATCGAAAATTATTGGCATCGCATTTAGCTTTACGAGCTCGTTTACAATAACGCTGACTGTATTTGACTTTCCCGAACCAGTTATAGCGAGTATTGCAAGATGCCTTGTTACCATAGTCTTTGCATCTAAGCAAACTTCTACTTCTTCGTTGTTTGCAAGGACACCAATCTTTATATCACCGCTTCCAAAAATTTTCTTCAAAATTTTTTTATCAGCTTTATAGACCTTTGTTCCCGGTTTTGGCGGTATCTTCGGAATCTCATACTTCTCAGTATCTCCGAGAAGCTTTATTTTGCCTCTTATAAATTCCTCGTTCCCACCCTCTATGCTAAGTATCCTATCAACAACTTCTGGATCGTGAATATCCTTTGGAATGTATGGGTTTATTCTTTTAAGCTCTGTTATCATTCCGAGAACTTTTTTGCCGTCGTATTCGAGAAGCACATACTCACCAAACTTTACTATATGCTTAGATATGAAGTAAGCCTCGCTTGGAGAAGCCTCGCCGATGCATGTTCCTACGCATTCCATGGCGATCACCATCTCTCAACAACCTCTCTTGCAAGCTTTGAGTGTATTCCAAGCATGTTGGCAACATTTTCAATGTCGGAGGCTTTTATGACAACCATGTCGTGAGCCCTCTTTAAAAGATAGGGATAATCTGCTACGGTTATAAATTTTATTTTCTCAAGTATTTCAACAACGTGCTTCTCACCTACTTCCTTTGGAATTTCGAATAATAGTATCCTTCCCCTCTCGTTGAGCCTTGAATAAAACACAGTGAACTTCAGCTCCTTGAAATATCTATCGTATTCAAGAGGAAGCTTTCTTTTAAGTTCTTCATCAATTTTCCTCACAATAGGCTCGGAAAAACCTTGTCTGTTTGAAATTTTTTCAAATATAGCTATATCAGGAATTCCTGATTTAAAATACTTGTTGCTTGTTGAAGTTTTTGAAACAGCCACTATCTTATCCCTTCCAACCTCTATAAGCCTTTTTATCGTTTCTAAATATTCGAGATATTCTAAATCAATAACCTTTTCTCCAAGTTCCTCCTGAAACCTCTTAGAAACGATCTCTAAGTTCTCAACATTTTTCCTTATTTCATCAAAATAGTCGTTAATTTCGCTGTATCCTTCGAACTGGAAGGGTTTTATTATGCTGTTTATTAAGGAGCCGTCAATTAAAAAAATTTCAGCTTTTTCTAAGCTCTTAAGAACTATCTTAAATTCAAACATTGCTCTATACAGATTTAATCTGTCTTCTATACGCTTATATGGATAGAGAACATCAACATCAGCAATAAAAAAGCTTTTTATCTCACCGTTGTAAATTATTGATGCTGCATTTGCAGCATAGAGTATAAAATCAACGTATCTCTTAAAATTCAAGCTTCCATCCTCGGCTCCTATAGCTGACTCCTTGGCATTAAATTCGTATTCTTTCCATTTTTCTCTATATTTACTGCTTTTTTCAACAATACTATCAATTTTTCTTAGAATTTCATCCCTTTTTCTTGCAACAAGTTCATAAATATTATCTATCATCAGAAATTGAACCTCAGTTAACTACTTGAATTTTTTCTTAATATAAAATACAGCCTTCTTATAGTTCACAATTTTAAAGCCTTCAAAGAAATCTCCATAAAGCGGTTTTATTAGAACATCTGCTCCTATTTCTGATGCTATTGACAAAACGCTCGGAACAATCTCTGGAGGAGGTCTTATTAAATATATAAGGTCTGTGCCCCTGTATATCTCAAGCTTTGGATTAAAAACATCATCTTTTATTACGAATTCCCTCTTTGGATTAACATCAACGGCTAAAACATTAAGTCCGTATTCTTTCAGTTTTTTATATAGATAAAAAAAAGAACCTATCCCTATCTCGACAATTTTTGAGTTTTTATAATTTTTTGCTATCCATTCAGCGATATCGTCATACTCCCTCATATATCCACGATAAATTTCGCCTTCCATGTTGAGTTTTCTTTTTTTATTTCCATTTTGTGGTATGTAATGGCTTTGACTTCAGTTTCGAGTTCATGCTCTTCCTTAGCTTTTTCTCCATAGGCTTTTGCTTCTATTATATATTTTCCATTCTTATTTTTAATTTCAACTTTAAATTTTCCAAAAAGGAGGTTTTCTATATCTTTAATTGCAAGTAGCTCCGTTAACCACGTAACAAGGAGATCCTCTATGTTTTCTTCCTCCACCTTTATTTCTCTGACCTCTTTTGGAGAAACCTTTTCAACGTTGCACATTATATCAAAAACCGCTAAGGCACAGTTCTCAAAGAGCTCGTTTAGATCTCTACCATAGGCTATAATACCTATATCTGCTGTTGTTTCAAAATACTCATACCTTTTCATGAAAATAAGCTAATGGAGTAACATTGGCAAAGGTTAATTAAGAAATTCTTTTTATGTTCTTGACGAAGCGTGAGGAAGAGATTCTTGAAGGTGAGCATGGCGAGGCATTGGCAAAGCTTATGAAAGTTCTGGTTAAAGTTGGAGAAATAAATGGAGCTGAAAGGCTTATAGAAGTAAAAAGCTGCCAAATTTCAGGAGTATCGTATAAAACCATTGGAGAAGCTGGTTTGGAATTCCTAAGAGATCTTTCTCAAGAAAATGTTAAAACAAAAGTTTTTACAACACTGAATCCTTGTGGAGTGGATTTCGAAAATACACTTAAATTTAGTGAGAAATTTTACAGAAAGCAGATGGAAATAATAAGCTATTACAAAAAATTAGGAGTAACAGCTACATGCACATGCGTTCCCTATCTTGTTGGAAATTTGCCGAGATTTGGTGAAAATATAGCTTGGGCAGAATCAAGTAGCGTTATATTTGCGAACAGTGTCTTAGGTGCGAGAACAAATAGGGAGAGTGCGATAACATCTTTAGCTGCATCTTTAATAGGAAAGGTTCCAGAGTATGGATTGCATTTAAGCGATAACAGAGCACCAGAGGTTAAGATTGTTGTAAAAGCCGAGCTAAAGGAGGAGGCTGACTATTCAGCTTTAGGATATTTTATATCAAAAATCGGAGCTATACCGTATATAACGAATATAAATCCGAGTGTTGATGAAATGAAAGCCTTAGGTTCTGCAATAGCTGTAGGAAACATATCAATATTTCATATAGAAGATGTTACACCGGAAAGCTATAAATTTTCAAAAGAAAAGCTTGAAAAAATAGAAGTAGATGAAAAAGAGCTGAAAGAGGTTTATGATGAGCTCAGCACATGCGAGAGCTTTGAGGCAGTATGCATAGGGTGTCCGCATGCAAGCTTAAGAGAGGTAGAGAAAATAGCAGAGTATATAAAGCATGCAAAAAAGGATGTTTTAGCTTTTGTTCCAAGAATTTATAAGGGAATTGTGAATGAGCGTTTTAAAGCCCTAAAAAAAGTAAAGGTGATAAGCGATACATGCATGGTAGTTTCTCCTATTGAAGAAAAATATAACAGTATTGCCGTAAATTCTGCAAAAGCGGCATTCTACACAAAAAATTTATCAAAAATTGATGTTAAGTTTGGAAGATTATCGGATATTTTTGTTTAATTTT
>JALTZZ010000091.1 GCA_027051165.1 archaeon
CACATTAAGAACCTCTGAAATCCTACCTCCTGTATAATATAACATCATTATAAAATATCTATTTCTAGCATTACTTATAGAATTTATTTTCTCTAATATATCTTCTTCCGAAGGTATGCTCTTATCCAACTTCCTTTTAACTTTATTGTGCCATCTCCAAGGTTTTGGCAAATCAACCACCTTATTTTTTTCTATTTAACAAATTTATAGTTTGTTAAAAACACTATGAAAAAACCAAAAACAAACCCATTGTTTGCTGCATACAATATATTATAATTATATTTACTAATTCTAAATTATTTAGAATTATTCTTTATTTTTGATAATAATTCATCAAACCTAGGCTTAAGTAATTTTTCTTTGTTTTGTTTATAGAACTGCAACCATGCAGATTCTTTCTTATTAATGTTATATTCCTCAAGCATATATTCAGCAATTTCTTTCCATTTATATCCTTCTGCTCTCAACCTTTCAATCTCTCTAACAATAAGCTTCTTATATTGTGTGTCTTTGTTATCTTCTTTAACCTCCTCTGCCCTTATCTCTGTCTCATGCTTCATTTTTAACTCTTCTAAGAACTCTTCTCTAACCTTTTCATATCTTTGAGCAATTTTACGAGGAATTCTTGGAATCTTTAGATATTTTATCTTAACTATTTTACCCATAACCTTTAACTTCATGGTTGGATAAAATATCTTGTCCAGATATTCATTATAATCTATAGCATAAGGCTTCACATATCCAAATCCGTTCTTTTTGCTAAATCCCATTGCTCTATAATGAGCATGCATTAGCATTCTTATCTTGCTATCAATGAACTTAAGATAAGGCACATTAAAGATAACGATAAGGTTGTCTGTTCTAAAAGTCTCTAAAACCATTCTAACTGCCTTGTTCTGCTTGCTATACCATTCCTCAGAAGGAGTAGAGGTTCCTAGTTCTTCCCATATTATGACATCTCCTTTTTTTAGTTCTCCGCTATTTATTAACCTAAAGAAATCCTTGACATTAAAAACAATCCTTTCCTCTATGTTAAAATCTGGGTTTAGAGTTAAGGCAAATGCTAAAGAAGAATAACTCTTACCGGAACCTGTGGGCCCTGTAAATATTGCTAGATAATTCTGATTGTTCTCATAAACTCTTTGCCTTATCATGTCAAAATGTGCTTGCCATATATTGTGAGGATCATATGGATTATAAGATACAGCATTAATTAACTCTTCATAATGAGGTCTTAAATCTAAATCTAATGAAATCATTTCCTCAAGGTTCATTAGATTTCTTTTATTCGGGTAATTAGTTATTCTGCTTTGTATTGTTTCCAGCATTCACATCAACCTCATCAATTAGTTTTCCCTCGGCATCTACTTCATCAACAAGATAATACATCTCATAGATAAGCATAAGTATAGCAAACTGCTCATAAACCATATCATAATAGGCTTTCCTAAACTCCATCATAGAAAGTTTAGTCTCTTTTATTAGTTTCTTTTTCTTTGCTTCTATGTCGTTGAATATCTTAAAAAGTATCTTGTTATTAAATATACTTTTATAAAGCATTGCTTTTAACTGCTTTACTGCAGAATCGTAAGCAAGCACTATATCTTTATTATAATTACCATCCATACTGCTAGCAATAACATTTATTCTATCCATCTGCCTAAATAGAAGCATATTAAAAGCATCTGTTATTTTAACTGCTCCAAGTTCTTCTTCTTTAAGCATTTGCTGTCTATTTAAAGACATTCTACTTCACCAATCCGAGTTTTACTTTTATCGTTCTTATAAAGTTCTGAAGTTCTTCATCTGCTTTATAGAACTTGTATTTAAAATACTCGTCAAAAGTGGAAAAACCAAATTTCTCTCCTATTTTGTCAAGCATATTAAATAATTTAGAGAGGCTTCTTTGCTCTTCATATATCTTATAACCACCATAATTATCATAAATAGTAATCTTTATATCATATTCGTTAGTGAGATTCGATAAGTTTTTCTTCTCCATTGTCTAACACCTCATAAACTTCATAATGATACTCTGCTATCTTGTTCAATCTATCTCTTATAACTGCCATTTGTTTATTAAGAACCTTAGCCATCATTTTTTGTGGTAGTGATGACTGCTTTTCAACAGAAACATATTCTTTATCTCTGTAGGAAAAAAATCTCGGATCAAAAAGTCTTTGTTCCAATCCTTCATCATCTAATTCCAATATCTCAACTAAAACAAACCCTTTGTCATCTATATAAACATAAGCATCATTTCCAATTTTCTTAACTTTATTCACATAATTGTTTAAACTCTTAAAAAGAGCCATTGCAGTTTTGCTTGAAGTATCTTCTATGTAATATCTCTCCATAATTTTGTATTTTTTAACTTTGTCTGGATTTTTAATTTCAATTTTTTTGGAAAAAACACCTAGTTTTCTTTTTAATTCTTCTATGTTCATATTGCAACACCTTGTGCTTTTAACATCAAATAGATTATTATAAATAATCCTAAAAGATTTAGAATACTAACTAATAAAATTAGAATACTTTTCCAATCTTTTGTTAATCCAAGTGCTTTACTCATACCATAACTTACTGCAAGTTTTAATGCCTCACTAAATCTTGTTGCATTAACTTTGTCTTCACTTTTAAGAGGTATGCTCATCGCACTATCCTCTGGTATAAAGACATGAGGAACAAAGAAAATAGGAGATTGCTTAACATAATATATATGCTCTTTATTAATTAGCCTCTTTTTACCTGCAATCTCTGGATTGCTTTCTAATTTAGCAACAATTCTATCAATAACTTTATTTGCTCTTACTATGTTGTATATACCATAACCTTTATGCCTTGAAAGAAGTATCTTAAAGTTGGTTTTTATGTCCTTCCAAGAAATTAAAGCCATAACCAAGAAAACAAGGTTTCCTATGATGCTTAAACTCCATATTATAAGCAATACTAATGACCATACCGCGATGCCCATTGCTTTATATAACAAGGCTCCAGTTGCAAAAACTGCAATTCCTATAAAGTATG
>JALTZZ010000092.1 GCA_027051165.1 archaeon
ATATTTATCATTTATTGATATTTTTATTAAGATTTTAAAAATGCATAAAATTCTACAATTTTAAACAATAAATAATGAAAAAATATCATAAACATGTCAAGCTCTATTATGATTATTAATCATAATTTATGCTCTTTAATTTATAGGCATTGACCGAAAAGTTTATATACTAAAAATTCGAAAAGTATTTTCGAAAATATTGGAAGGTGGTTGAATGGCTGCTGAAGCAACTGCATTAGAAAAGAAGAAGAACTTGAAGGAAATTCATGAAAAGCTCGTATCTATACTTAGATTGGAATTTGATCCGATAGGAGTGAAAATAGCGTTTAGCGAAGAAGATCTAAAAGGCGTGAGACTTATAAAGAAGCCGGTGTATTCATGCCAGCTTGCATATATTGCCGCTGCTGGCGGATTTGTAGCAGGATTTGATATAAAGTATTTCGAGGAAAAGGGGCTTCTGGACAGTCTCTGCAAGAGTGAGCTTGTAAGCCTTGGATACAGAACGGTGGAGGATAATGTAAAAATACAGGCAAAGAAATATGCAAAAGACGACGATATTGCAAGAAAGCAGCTTGAAGCGAGACCAAAATTCGATAAGCCAGTTAGAGGGCTCGCTATGGGTCCTCTCAACAAAATAAGGTTTGAACCAGATGTTATAGTGGTCATTGGGACACCTTGGCAGATGACAAGAATAGGGCACGCATACGCATTTATGGGTAAACACATAGAGATGAAAGCGTTCTTTGGACCAAATGCAATTCCATGCTCATATGGCTGGTATTACACAGTAATAACAAGAGAACCGAATATAGGACCACCTTGCTCAGGAGCAAAGGAATTTGGGAAGTTCAGCGATATTCACATGACAATATCAATCCCGATAGAAGATATAGACCTTGTCATAAAGGGATTGGAGCAAACTGAAAAGAGAGGCTTAAGGGTTCCGCACTTTATAGATATGGGGGTTCCACCTAAAGAACCAAAGGCTATTTTTGAGACTGAATAATTCTTTTTTAATTTTTTATTATAATAATTATAATTCCATCGGACGAAAAATTTTTAAAATAAAATGTGGCAAGTAGTCTATGGAAAAGGGTTATAGGAGGCAAGGCTTGTGGAAATAGAAGGTATGGAGTTTCCAGATGATGCATATTATGAGCCCTATGGAAGCTACTTAATGGTAAAAATCGAAGGTGATAAGGCGAGAGTTGAGATTACGGAGCTGGGAACAAGGGTTCTCGCAGACATTGTTTACATAGAACTTCCAAACGAGGGGGATGAGGTTACTCAAGGAGAGCCTTTTGGAACAATAGAAACCGTTAAGGCAACTGGCGAGCTCTACGCCCCATTAAGCGGTGAGGTTGTGGAAGTGAACGAAGATGCTGTAAGCGATCCAAATGTCCTCAAGGAGCCGGGAAAAAACTGGTTAATTGTTATAAAGCCAAGTAATCTCGATGAAGAGCTTAAAAATCTCATGGACATTAATAAAGCTAAGGAATACTTCGAAAAAGAGATTCAGAAGGCTAAAGAAGAGGGTATACTTGAGTAGCTGTTGAACCTTCAATTTTCTACCATTATTTTTTTATGATTTATCATGACAATTTTGACAGTGATGAGTAGGTGGTGCCAGCGATGATTGCAGAAGAGGTTTCAAAGATAAGTGGTGAAAATCCATTTGCATGCTTTCAATGTGGTGACTGCACGGGAAGCTGTCCAGTATCTTTTGCGATGGATTATGGACCAAGAAGGATGATACACCTAATACAGCTAAACTTGGAAGAGGAAGTTCTCAAAGCAAATACGCACTGGCTCTGTGCCTCTTGCTACAACTGCACATATAGATGTCCAAGAAACATCAGCTTTACAAGAATAAGCTATGCACTTCGCAACATTTCCGTTAAGCGTGGCATATACCCAAATAAAACGACTAAGATATTTTACGAAATATTCCTTGATCACATGCTTAAGTATGGTAGATTTAATGAAGGAATTTTTGTCAGAGAATTTGTGGCAAAAGGAGGTAAGGGGTTAAAAGAGCTTCTCAGAGACATAAATCTCGGACTTAAGCTTTGGAAAAAGGGAAAAATACCAAAAGATGTTGATAAAATAGATAAGCTCGATCAAATAAAGAAGATATACGAAGCATGTGTAAAAGAGGAAAAGGAGGATAAACAATGAAGGTAGGATACTATCCGGGATGTTCCTTAAAGGGTATGGAGGATGCATATTCTATCAGCCTTATAAGCTCATTTAAAGTTCTTGGAATAGAGCTTGTTGAAATAGAAGACTGGAACTGCTGTGGTGCAAGCGTGATACCCAGCTACGACTATAAGTTTGCAAACGCCCTTGCGGCGAGGAACCTTGCTCTGGCTGAGGAACAGAACCTCAGAACAATAATAGCTCCGTGCAGTGAGTGCTACAACAGGCTTGCATATATAAACTATAAGATGAAGAACGATGCAGGCTATATGGAGAAGATGAATAAAATATTATCAGAAGCGGGTTTGGAATATAGAGGAACTGTAGAAGTAAAGCATGCTGTTGATTTTCTTGTTAACGATTTTGGTATTGATAAAATAAAAGAAAAGGTAAAAAATCCGATAAATAAAAAGATTGCTTCTTATTATGGATGTCTTTTTGTTAGACCTCGTGAAATATCTGTGGAGAGTGCGGAAAATCCAAAAACTATGGATAGTCTCGTTGAAGCTCTTGGAGGCACGCCAGTTGATTACGATGGAAAAACGAAGTGCTGCGGTGCATCCTTAGTTGTGAGCAATGAAAAGGTTGGACTGCAAACAATAAAAAATGTATTGGATTCCATAAAAGAAACTGAGGCTGAGATAATTGTTACCTCTTGCCCGCTGTGCCATGCAAACCTCGACACTCAGCAACTTACGATAGAAAAGGAATTTAAAGTAAACTACATGTTGCCAGTAATGTATTTTACACAGCTTCTCGGCTTAGCTTTGGGCTTAAGCGAGAGGGAAGTTGCTCTTAATAAAAACCTTACATACGAGGTGCTTAAAGTATGATTTTGATAATAGGTGGTGGAATAGCTGGCATGCAGAGTGCAATAGAGGTTACAAGCTATGGGTTAGAGGCTGCGATTGTTGAAAAATCTCCTTATCTTGGTGGAAATGCAAACTTCTTGCACAAGTATTTTCCGAGCATGCCCTTAGACTGCTCCGTCTGCATAACCTCGTGCATAGATATGCCGGGAATTAGAAAGTGCTTCTACAGATCGAGCATTTTTTCATTAGAAAACCTTAAAATATATACAAATTCTGAAATTAAGGAAATAAAGAAGGAAAATGGGAAATTTAAAGTTGTCATAGAAAAACTTCCGAGATACGTTAGGGAAGATAGATGCGTTAACTGCGAGCTCTGCAAAGATGCATGTCCAGTAGAAGTAGAAGATAATCTTCTTGGAAAAAGAAAAGCCATATACTCGTATCCACAGCCTATCCCACCTGTTTACACCATAGATATGCAAGCGTGCAATAAGTGCGGCAAGTGCAAGGAGGTCTGCAGAACAGACGCTATAGACCTTGAGCAAAAACCAGAAAAAATAGAGCTCGAAGCAGAGGCAATAATAATAGCTACTGGCTTTGAAGAGTTCAAGCCACATGATATGGTCGAATACGGCTACGGAACATACAAAAACGTCATAACACAACTTGAGCTTGCTAAGATGCTTAAGCAAGATAACTTCAAAGCTGAAAAGGTGCTTATGATACAGTGCGTAGGTTCAAGAGACAAACGCTTCTTTGCCTACTGCTCAAAGATATGCTGCATGTTTGCAATTAAGCATGCAATAATGCTGAAAGAAAAGTATCCAGATATCGAGATCTACATTGCATATATGGACATAAGAACTCCGGGATTTTATGAATATTGGTATAGAAAAGCGAGAGAGCTTGGAATCAAATTTTTAAGATCGAGACCCGGAGATATAGTTGAAAACAATGGTAAGCTTGAGGTTTATTTTGAAAATACTCTTGAAAAAAAAGTAGATAAGTTAGAGGTTGACTATGTGGTTCTAAGCACAGCTCTAATACCGAATGAAAATGTAAAAAGGCTCGCGGAAATGCTCGGTTTAGAGCTGGATGAATACGGGTTTATTTTATCAGAAGATGGAAGAACAAACGTTCCTAATGTTTTCGTTGCCGGCTTAGCGAGTAGCGTTAAAGATGTTCCAGAAACTGTTTTAGAAGCCGTTGCAAGCACTGTCGAGGTGATCAAATGATAGGTGTGCTTATTTGCGAATGTAACGGTGCTATAACACTCGATTTAAAGTCAATAGCTGATTCTTTGAGAAGAGAAGTTGGGGATGTTGAAGTCAAGATTAAAAACGCAGTATGCATAGACGGTTTTGAGGAGTTCAAAGATTATGAGAAGCTTGTTATAGCGGCATGCTCGCCCCAGTGGCATGAAAGGACTTTTAAGAACTTTGCAAAGAAGCATGGAATAAAGAACATCTACATCGTGAATATAAGGGAGCACATAGCCTATGTGCATAAAGACGGAGCAAAAAAAGCTAAGGCACAGATAAAAGCGATGATAAGCAAGGCAAGAGCTGGCGAAAATGGGTTAAAGAAGGAAAAGCCTAAGGAGCTGAAATCTGTTTTGATAGTTGGTTCTGGAATCGCTGGATTAACCGCAGCACTTGAGCTTGAGAAACTTGGATTTAAGTGCTATATCGTTGAAAAAGAAGGAGAAATTGGTGGAATATTGAAAGATGTTCCAATAGTATATCCTTTTAATAAAAGTGGCGAAGAAATTATAAGGGAGATAAAGTCCAAGCTTAAAAACACAGAAATAATAACAAACGCCGAAGTATTCTCGGTAAGCGGGAGCGTAGGAAACTTCGATATTTCCGTAATGAGAAAAATAGAGGACTTGGTAGAGGTAAAGAGCATTAAGGCTGGTGCGGTAGTCTTAGCCACAGGCATAGAGGAGTTCAAGCCACATGATATGGTCGAATACGGCTACGGAACATACAAAAACGTCATAACGCAACTTGAGCTTGCTAAGATGTTAAAAGAAGGAAAAGTTGATGCAGACACCATTGTAATGCAACTCTGCGTTGGTTCAAGGGATGAAAAGTTCTTCAGCTACTGCTCGAAGAGATGCTGCATATACTCGATTGATCATGCAATAATGCTAAAAGAGATGGGTAAAGATGTTTATATAGTTTATATGGATATAAGAACTACTTGGAAGAGCGAAGAGGAGCTCTTCAGAAAAGCGAGAGAGCTTGGAGTTAAATTTATAAGAGGAAAAATCGTTGATATTTTAGAAGAAAATGGTAAACTCAGCTTAACGCTTGAGGATACCCTTGAACAGAAGGTTAAAACACTAAACGCTGATATGGTTGTTCTGAGCAGTGCACTGAAGGCGCGTGAAACGAATACCATACTTGCACAGCTCTTTGATGTCGAAACTGACAGCTACGGATTTTTCAAGAAGTTCTATCCTAAAATTAGGGTTGTTGAGACAAGGAGAAGAGGAATATACTTAGCAGGTGCTGCGAGCGAGCCTAAGAGTGTAAAAGAAGCTATCTTAGAAGCTAAGGCTGTCGCAAAGAAGATTGCAACTGAGCTTAAAGCAAGTTTTGAAAGGGCAAGAGCAAGCGTTAACGAAGATATGTGCATAGGTTGCGAGATATGCTACAAGCTCTGTCCGCACAGAGCAATAACTATGTATTCCGCTGGTGAAACGTCAAAGGCAAAGGTGAGCGAGGAAAGCTGCAAGGCATGTGGAACATGTGTAGCTAACTGTCCAACAGGGGCTGTTCAGCTTCCCGGCTTTTCAACAAAAGAAATGCTCGCATATATAGAGGAGATTATGAAAGCTGATATAGAGCCAAAGATAGCGACATTTGTCTGCTATGAATGTGCATACGCAGCCTTAGATGCTGCTGGAATGAGCAGAGAAAGATATCCAGAAAACTATTTAATAATACCAGTTCCTTGTCTCGGAAGAGTTGGACTCTTAGATGTATTTAAAGCATTTGAAAGCGGTGCAAGTGGGGTATTGCTTGTAGGTTGTCTCGAAAACGGCTGCCACTACGGAAGGGGAAACAAGAATGCGGAAATGATTGTAGAACTTACAAAAGCTATTCTTGAAGGAATAGGATTAGAAAAAGATAGAATTGATATTATTAAAGTCGTAAATGCTGATTATAAGAAGTTTGTTGAAAAAGCTAATGGATTCATAGAAAAAATTAAGGAACTCCCAAAGCTGGAGGTGAAAGTGTAAATGTCTGAAAAAGAGAAAAAGAAAAATGAAGAAATAAGAATAGGATTCTTCCAGTGTCACTGCGGTGTAAACATAGCTGGAAGTGTGGACGTAAAAGAAGTTGTTGAATATGCAAAGAAGCTTCCAAACGTAGTTGTAGCTAAGGATCACATGTTTTTATGCTCAGATCCCGGAAGAAATCTCGTAAAAGAAGCTATTAAAAAGTATAATCTAAATAGGGTTGTATCATCACACTGCACGCCAAGCCTTCATCAAGAAACGTTTAGAACTGTCCTTAAAGAGGCAGGATTAAATCCATTTTTCCATGAAAATGTTAATTCAAGGGAGCATGCTTCTTGGGTTCATTATAGAGACAAGAAGAAGGCTACGGATAAGGTAAAGGTTCTCGTAGCTGGCGGCATAGAGAGGGTGAAGCACCACAAGCCCATAGGAACGATGAGGCTAAAGGTTAAGAAAAGCGTTCTCGTTATAGGCGGCGGTCCAGCGGGAATACAGGCTGCACTTGATTTGGGAAAGGCTGGATATAAGGTGTATCTTGTAGATAGGAGACCACACCTCGGAGGAAACATGGCAAGGCTTGGCAAGGTATTCCCAACGGATGATTGTCCAATATGCATCCTCGGAAAGAAGTTCCACGAGCTCAGACAGGTTAAAGAGATAGAAGTGATAACATACGCTGAGGTAAAAGAGCTGAGCGGATACGTAGGGAACTATAAGGTAAAGATAGAGAAAAAGCCAAGGTATGTAGATGAAGAGAAGTGTATAGGATGCTTAACATGCGTAAGCAAGTGCCCAGTTCGTGTTAAAAGTGAGTGGTATGAAGGTATGGACGTTAGACCGGCGATATACATAAATTATCCAGCTCAGTTCCCAAGGATTCCAGTTAGAGACCCAGAGGCGTGCATAAACTGTGGTGTATGCAAGAAGGTGTGCCCAGCAGATGCGATCGACTTCGATCAGAAGCCGGAGACAATAGAGCTTGAGGTTGGAGCAATAATAGTAGCCACTGGCTATGAGGAGTGGAAGCCTTATGCTGTAGAAGAATACGGCTACGGTAAATATAAGAACGTTATAACGCAGCTCGAGCTTGCTCAAATGCTGAATCCAGAGGGACCAACGCATGGAAAGCCCTTTAAGCCAAGCGATGCTCGATACGACAAGAAGAAGAGGAAGCTTGTTATAGAGGGCGAGCCTCCCAAAAAGTATGTATTTATACATTGCGTAGGTTCGAGGGATGAAAAATACTTCAGCTATTGTTCAAAAATATGCTGCATGTATAGCATTAAACATGCAAAAATGATCCTTATGGATGTTGATCCTAATGCGGAGATTTATCTCTGCTACATGGATATAAGAGCGTTCAGCAAGGGTTATGAGGAATACTACAAGCAGGTGCAGAAGCTTGGTGCGAGGATAGTTAGAGGAAAGCCTGCCGAGATAAGAGAGGATCCAAAAACAAAGAAGCTTTACGTAAAGGTAGAAGATACGCTTCTTGGAAAACCTATAGAAATTGAAGCTGATTTGGTTGTTTTGGCAAGCACGTTGAGACCGAGCAAAGGCACAAAGGAGCTTGCTGACATCTTGAGGATAACCACTGGTGAGGATGGATTCTTGAGAGAGCTTCATCCAAAGGTTGGACCTGTTGATACTGTTACTGCAGGAATATTCATAGCCGGTGCTGCAAGCGGACCAAAAGATATCCCAGAGAGCGTTGCACAGGGAAGTGCAGCCGCAGCAAGAGCTATGAGCTTGCTTGGAAAGGGAGAGGTCGAGATAATCCTCAACAAAGCTGAGGTAAATCAGGAGCTCTGCATAGGCTGCGGAATATGCGAAACCCTATGCCCGTATGGAGCTATAAAGGTTCACGAAACGCATCTCGGCAGAAAAGCCAAAGTAAGCGAGGTTGAGTGCCAAGGTTGCGGTGCCTGTGCTGGAGGCTGTCCAACTGGAGCGGTTATGCGTAGAAACTACGAGCTCGATCAAATGTTTGCACAGATAGAAGGCATACTGAGGAGTGCAAAAGAGATATTTAAAGATGAGCCGATAGTCTTGGCTTTTGCATGCAAGCAGTGCGCTTATGCCGCAAGCGAGGCTGCTGGAACTTCTCGCTTAGAGTATCCGCCAAACGTTTTCATAATAAGAATACCATGCAGCGGAACAATAGACATTGCACATGTTCTAAAAGCATTTAAAGAGGGAGCCGACGTTGTATACGTTGGCGGCTGCGAACCGGGAAGCTGTGCATTCGTCGACGGCAACCTAAAAGCTGAGAAGAGGATACAGTTCGCGAAGAGATTGCTCGATGCAATAGGTATAGGCGGTGATAGGCTCGAAATATTCTGGATACCAGCTCCAGAGTCTATGAAGTTTGCAGAAGTGGCAAAAATGATGGTTGAAAGAGCAAAGAAGCTTGGACCAACGCCACTTAGAAAAGCAAAGGCTGTTAAGGAGGTGATTTAATTGGCAGAAAAGGAAAGGAGAAAAGATGTTAATACAGAAAACAGGGACATGCTTATAAGTATAATAAAGAAGCTTGCAAAAAAAGAAGTAGACAAAATAGAGATTCCTCTGACGTTCTATGGATTTGGAAGGGTAAAATACGATGCAAACAAGTGCGTTGCATGCTTAAAGTGCTACGAGAACTGTCCAACAAAGGCTTATGATGCGGTTAGGCTCTTTGATCTTTCAACAGTAAAAAATGCGGATATAGAGTCATTGTGGTGGAAGAGAGGGATAATATTTCAGCTAATAAGGGAGCTCGCACAGAAAGACTTAGAAGGATATGTTGAAGTTCCTGAAGGTCTTAGGGGATACGGAAGGGTGGAGCATAATGAGGAGCTCTGCATTTCATGTTCAAAATGTGCTGATCTTTGTCCAACAAAAGCCTTAACATTTGAGAACGAAATAAACATGTCCCTATGGTTTAAAGGAGGTAAAGAAGAATGAATGTTGAGGAGGCTTTAAAGAAGCTTGATTTAAACATGTGCTATCAGTGCGGAACATGCACGGGAACGTGTCCAGTAGCGAGGGTAGAGAGTGCCTTTAATCCGAGAAGGCTGATAGATGAGGCAAGGTTATATGGCGTTGATCATGTTCTGAACAAGGAGGAACTTTGGTTCTGCACAGAGTGCTTTATGTGCATGGAAAAGTGTCCGCAGAAGGTCAAAATTACAGAGATAATCCTTGCCCTCTGGGAGGAAGCCGTTAAAAGAGGTATAAAGATACCACAGAAGTTTGTAGGCTTGGCAAAGGCTGTTGCAAGCACAGGAATATCAACGGGAGCTTATGGAGGTAAAGGAACAGCTTTAAGTGGCATGATACTTAAAAAGAGGGAAAAGCTTGGTTTACCTATACCAAAGATAAAGCAGGAAGTTGCAAAGGATATCGTTGAGAGCACTGGTGTTCTTGAAATTCTTGAAGGGAAAAGCAAGGAGGGTGGTGAATAATGAAGCTTGCATTTTACTTGGGATGTGTAATTCCAGCAAAGCTCCCAAACTACGAGCTCTCTGCGAGAAAAGTTTTTGAAAAGCTTGGTGTTGAGCTCGTTGATATGGAAGACTTTATATGCTGTGGATTTCCGTTTGAGCTTTTTAATCACGAAACATGGCTAAAAATGGCTGCATACAATTTAGCTTTAGCAGAAAAACAAGGATTAAACATAGTAACTCTGTGCAACGGCTGTGCAAATTCGTTGGCTCATGCAAACAAGTTGCTTAAGGAGGACAGTAAGAAAAGAGAGGAAGTAAATGAATTTCTTAAGAAATACGGTTTAGAATTTAAGGGAACAATAGAAGTAAAGCACTTTATAAGGGTTCTCTATGAAGATATAGGCTTGGACAAAATAAAGGAGAACATCACAAAAGAGCTTAGTGAATTTAAGCTTGCAACACATACCGGTTGTCATGTCGTCAGACCAAGCGAATATATGGATAGCTTTGACAATCCAATAAAACCTACGAAACTTGATGAGCTTGTGAACATAACAAAGGCAAACAACATAAACTACTTAACAAAGAACCTATGCTGTGGAAATACTTCGAGAGGATTAAACGACAATGTATCTATAGAGCTTTTGAGGAGAAAGATGAAAGATCTGAGCAAGCATGAGGTTGATGCACTTGTAACAATATGCCCAGCATGCTACCTTCAGTATGAGATGGGACAGCTTGAACTCAAAACGAAGTTTAAAGAAGTATACAATGTTCCAGTAGTCCACTATCCTCAGATACTCGGATTAGCCATGGGAATGAGTGCCAAAGAAGTAGGCTTAGATATGAATAAGATAAAACCAAAGAAGATTATTGAAGCTTTTAAATAAACTTTATTTTTCTTTCTTCTCTGTGAGAATCATTATAGCCTCTGCAAGATCCCCCTTTGTCTTTTCTAAGGCTTCTCTTGCCTCTTCTAAGCTTACATTAGCTTGCTCTGCAACGAGCTTTATATCCTCTTCATTCAACCTCAGCACTTCTTTCTCCTTGCCCACTATCTGATACGTTTTCTGCCCCATAGCCTTTACTATAACGACATTAGGCTCCTCTATAATGATATCTCTGTCATCAAGTCTTATAATAACCTCATTAGCTCTTATCTCCTCCATCTGCATGCCAAGTTGCTTCATAAGCTTTTTCATCTGTCTTTTATCAAACGGGAGCACATACACCACCCTCTGGAGTCTTCTCTAACAAATCCAAAACTTTTTTGTAGCACATTTTTCGAACCTCATCAATCTCCTTCCAGCCCTTCCCCTTTTCATAAGATTCAAATATCTCATTTATTATAGGTCTTTTACACGTTATTGTTAGCAACGTGTATGCAAGCAAAACTTTATCTTTTTCTTCAATTATTTTTGCAATTTTCCCATTATCACTGAGAATTCCAAGCAATTCAATCATATCCCCAGATACTCTGCTTTCTACATCCTCTTGCGAACACTTCATTTTCATCGAGATTTTTTCTTTTTCTTCTTTTTCTGCTATTAACTGATAAAAGCTGAGATCAATCTCCCTTTTAACGAGTTCATCCACTGTTATATTATCAAATACGTCTCTCTGCATTCCGGTTCTTACGGCTTCTGCTTCCTCTTTCTTGACGTATATATATCTTTCTATAGCATCTCTTCTTATAAACATGATGTTTTTAATTAAAATAGCTTTTGGTGCAATTATGTCTCTTGAGAATTCTTTCCCAGTAATATAAATTTCAAAATCGTCCTTTCCATGTTTTTGCACAACTTCTGCAAGGAAGAAAGAATATCTCGGAAAAACTTTCTTATACCCGTATGCATATCCTTTCTCTAAGATTTCCCTCACAAGCTCATAGCTCTGCGGCATATAGCTACCAATTCTTTTATATTCAACGTCATGAAGCTCATTCCATTCCTTCTGCTTCTTTGAAAGCCATTCTGCAAAATCTTCGTTGTCAATCTCGTCCCAAAGCTTCATTTCTTTCTCCCATCTGTAGTATTCTCTCATCTTGAGGAAAAAATCACATGCTAAGTGTCCCCAATTTTCAGAATCAGATACTCTGTTGTTAAACTGCACAACCTCTTTCAAATTCTCTACGTTCATTGCAAACGTTTTAAACTCTAACGAGTAGAAAATTATAGAAAGAATGTTTTTAAATAACCGTGCTCTCTTTGAGAAATTTGCACATGCTTAACTCAAACCTCAGTATCGAAGATTTTATAAATAATGCCGTAACTCATCTTAACCATGAAGAGGTATTTTATAAGAAAGGACAAAGTAAACGAGATAAGAAAGCAATTAAAAGAATTGGGATATGAGAATATAATTCCAAAAAAAGCTAAGGTTGAAGTTGCCGAGATGGATGATCTAAAACTTATATTAATTGAAAGAGAGCCTCTAATTCTTGAGCATGATAAAAGATACTTTTTAACAGTAAAAGGAGCATTAAAACTCAAAGAAATCAACAAAAACTTTGTTGTCGTAGATAGAGGGGCTATACCGCATATAATAAATGGGGCAGATATAATGAGACCCGGAGTTGTTGACTACGACAAAAACATAAAAAAAGGAGATTTCGTAATAGTAGTTGACGAAAATCATAAAAAACCCATAGCTATTGGCATCTCACTATGGAGTGCTGAAGAATTTGATAAGAATGAAAGGGGAAAATGTGTAAAAAACATACATTATGTAGGAGATAAAATATGGAAGTTAGGAGAACAGTTGAAGCAATAAATTTAGCGTTCGAATTTGCAATTAATATAATAATTTTTGGATTTTTAGGATACTTTATAGGAAAAAAGTTGTATGGAGATACGGGTTCTATTCTTGGTATATCCTTTGGTGTTGTTTTTGGATTTCTTTTCTCAGTGTATTACGTTATAAAAAAATATCAAAAAGATTAGATTAATTTTCTTGCATATATCGGATATTCACCCGCAAGCCTTAGTCCAGCACTCTTCCATGCAATAATGCCACCCTGCATGTTGTAGACGTTTGTAAATCCGAGCCTTGAAAGATATAGACATGCTTGCAAACTTCTGCTCCCGCTTCTGCAGTATACAAGTATTTTTTGATTTCTGTTTAGCTGTCCAACGATGTATGGAAGATACTGCAAAGGCACAAGTTTTGCTCCCGGGATGTGCCCAGAGTTGTATTCCTGCGGTGTTCTAACGTCCAGTATAAGAATGTCTGGCTGATTTATAAGCCTTTGAGCCTCAAATGGAGTTACATTTCTGCACATACTTCCACCACCTCATTTTTCATTTTTTATTTCTCTCCTTGTTTGTTACAATATGTTGAACTATCATTTACAAAAATAATTGAGTGGTGTTGCAAGCACCACACTTGTGGAAGGTATTAGAAAACAATGGAAAACTCTAATAAAAATCAAGAATATTTTTCAATTTTCTCACAACTTCTAAGGGATTTTTTCCAAGAATCCTTATCATCGGTTCCTTTCCAACCGCACCTAAGTCGTATATAATATCTGGAACTTTTCTAACCTTTTCTATAGCTTTTCTTGTTCCCCACTCCATTGAACTTACGTTTTCTGGCTCCTCATCCCTTGAGAAGCTTGAAACCGTATATCCCAATTTTCTGCATATCTCAAGTATTCTGCTGTCAAACTTTATGTTCATTGCTGATCTGTATTCTTGATCGTGTTTCATAGCCTCCAAGACAATTTTTGCTACATGCTCAGATGCTCCAAAGTAAACGTCTCCATGAAGATATTTGTTAATTCTTCCTCTAATCCCAGCAACATCCTTTATATCCTTTGCAGATGGTATTGCATAAACAATGTTTATTCCAACCTCGGGAATAACTTTTTCAATTTTTAGCTTTTTGAGCTCTTCAAGAGCTCTTCTTAGCCCTTCTATAACCTCATATCTGTAGTATCCCTCAAAAACCTCTCCGAACTGGTAAACTGGTTCAACACCTTTACCAATTTTTTCAGACTCTAAGATCGCTCTAAATATAAATTTTTTTGCCATCCTAACGCTTTCAACGACGTCATAACCCATAGCTAAGTATGCAGCTATCGCTGCTGAGAACGTGCATCCGCTTCCGTGCGTTCTCTTTTCAAGTCTCTTTGTAGAAAACTCATAGAATTTTCCGTTTAAAAAAAGGACATCAACAGATTCATCAAGAAGAAGATGCGAACCCTTTATAAGGACACCATTGCAAAATTCAGCTATTTTTTTGCACGCAGCTTTCATGTCTTCTACGTTTTTTATCTCTACTCCAGATAGTATGCTTGCCTCTCTAATATTCGGTGTTACTAAGGTAGCTTTTGGAAGAAGCTCATTTTTTAAAGTTTCTACTGCATCTTCGCTTATGAGCCTGTATCCAGTTTCTGAAATCATTACCGGATCTACTACAAGAGGATAGTCTCCTACATTTTTACTTACAGCTTTTATGATATCTTTTGTTGCAAGCATTCCAGTTTTTGCTGCTTTTACTTCGAAATCTTCATGCACTGCCTTTAGCTGTGCTTCAACGAAATCCTTTGGTAGGGCGAAGGTTTTAAGAACTCTCTGTGTATTCTGGGCTGTTAGAGCTGTTATTACCGTTACCCCATACACGTTCAAAGCTGAGAACGTTTTTAGATCAGCCTGTATTCCAGCTCCAGCTCCGCTGTCGGAGCCAGCTATCGTAAGTGCAACATCCCTTTTCATACTCCTTCCCTATCAAAAACCTCCTGAAGGGCACTTAAACCAGAGCCGAGCTTTACGTTGAAGTTTGCCTCCTTGAGCACAAGTTCAAGTGCACCTATTACACCTACGAGATCCAAGTAGCCTACGTTTCCCATGTGCCCTATTCTGAATATTTTGCCCTTTAGTTTTGCCTGACCGCCAGCTACGAGAACCTTAAACTTGCTCTTCAGCTTCCCCCTTATATCATCATCTGTAAGATTTTTTGGTATTTTTATTGCGGTTATTGTATTTGATGCGATTTCCTCTCTCGGCAGAAGCTCTAAGCCAAGGGCTTTTATAGCTTCTCTCGTAGCTTTTGCAAGCGTTCTGTGTCTCTTAATTCTTCTTTCAAGACCTTCCCTTCTAATCTCCTTTAAAGCTTGATAGAGACCGTATATAAGTGTTACACTTGGGGTAAACGGTGTTGTTCTCTTTTCTATAGATTTTTTATATTTTTGAAGATTTAGATAGTAAGCTCTCGGTTCGTTGTTGTTTATAGCTTCCAAGGCTTTCTCGCTTATTGAGAGCATTGCTAATCCCGGGGGTGCTGCTATGCACTTCTGCGATCCCGTTATGCATATATCTACGCCCCATTTGTCGGTCTTTACATCATCACCGCCTACGCTTGTTATGCCGTCCATTATAAACAGCATGTCGTATTCTCTTGCAAGCTTTCCAACAAAACTCGCATCGTGAAGAACACCAGTAGAGGTTTCGTTGTGAGTTAAGGTGATAGCCTTTGCATTGCTCTCTGCTACGATTTCCTCGAGCTTCTCTTTGTCAAATGTTGATCCCCACTCCACATTAACCTCTATCACTTTAGCCCCATAGCTCTTAGCTATTTCAGCAAACCTCTCACCAAACTTTCCGCCGCCTATGCATATAATTTCCTCTCCCTCTCCTATCGTGCTTGCAATAGCAGCATCCATGGCACTTGTTCCAGAACCAGTAATTATTACAACGTCGTTTTTCGTCTGGAACACATATTTTAGGTCTTCTATACAGCTCATCAGTATTTCTTCGAAATCAGGCGTTCTATGCCCCATCAACGGTCTTGCAACGCTTAGCAATACCTCGTTGCTAACCTCTACGGGTCCGGGTATTAGGAGCTTCATGTCAAACCTCCCTCTTTTTTAGCCTTTTTTATATATGCTTTCAACATCATCACTACCGCACTTTGGACATTTAACTTTTTCTACTCCAGAAAATTTTACCCTAAAAAGCTTGTTGCACTTGTTGCATACCATTATTTTTTCTGCCATACTACGTTTTTTCATACTTCAAGTATAAATATATTTTGTTTTTTATGAAGAGTTCAAAATCATGCTTTTCAGTTTTGTTTTACGAAACTGAGTCTGTAAAAAATCAAAATTTTGACACAAACATGCACACTGCCAGCCTGCAAAGCAACAGGGTTGGCAAAATTTTAACTCTCATATAGGTAGGGCAAAGAGGAAGGGAATGAAATCCTTTTTAGCATGCTTCCAGCATCCCGACCTTTTGCCGAATTTCCTCTTTAAAGCGATAAATAAACCTTTACTTTTGTCTATATATCTTAATTAGAGTCTTTTAGGTGAAGAAGTCTTTTTAATGTGGGTTAAAATCCATTCTTCGAGAAAGTTCTAAGCTTTTTGCACTCATAAGCTCTATCTGTTAAAAATAGCTTTCAAAATCGTTGAGATCATCAACGAGGATGAAAATTTTTTGCTTTGTTATTGCCCTGAATATTTGCGATAGACAAATGTTTGGGGAGCAGGAAACTATTGTATTTTTTCCGTTCTTTCTTGAGCAATTAACTTCTTCTGCACATGCTGTGAAAGTATGATCAAGCTCGTAGCTGAGATCTCTTGCTATGTATTCCCCCTCCTTAAACTTAACCCTCTTATTACAATATCCTTTGGAGATGCTTTTAGCTTCCCTCCCTTCTTCTGCACAAATCTTATTGAGGTTCTTCGCGATCTTCTTTGCTTCGTTAAATGCAAAAGTTATTTTATCCTATTTAGCTACCATGCCAGTAGCTTAGTATATATAGGTCATCTCAGCTCATATATGTTTATAGTTGTTTCATCTTCAGAATTTCCCAACAAATCTCACTGTAAAAAAATTTTTTATATCTAAGAAAACATAACAAAAATTATGATAAAAAGTGTTCGAATAAAAAATTTTAAGTCTATTAAAGAGGCAAAAATTGATTGTAGCAGGGTAAATGTTTTTATAGGCAAACCAAATACGGGCAAATCAAACATTTTGGAAGCTATAGTTGGAATTCCCTCATATATTGCTCACTGGAATAGAGGCACAACAAAAAATATAGGAATGTTTGTAAGGTTGGAAGAGATAAGCGATATTTTTTATGACAAAAATCTGGATGAAAAAGTAGAAATAGAATACAACGACGAAAAAAGATTAAAAATAACCATTTCATTTGAAAACGGGACATTTTATACATATGTCTATTTTAACGATAAGAAGTCAAGAAGTATTCTAACACAGCCAAATATTTTGTTGGAATATTTAAAATCGTTTAAATTTTATCGTTTTGGTCAAGCACAGCCATCTCAAAGACAAGAAACAGAATATCTCCTACCCCCAAACGGCGAAAATTTGTTCAGCATTGTTCTTACAAACAAAGAAATAAAAAACATTGTTCGTGAGCTATTTAGGTCTTTTGGATTAAAGTTGATCTTTATTCAGGAAGAAAACAAGATAAAAGTTGGGAGATTTCAGGAAGAGGATATACTGATAATGTATCCATATACAACAGTTTCAGACACCTTACAAAGGCTTATTTTCTTCATCTCTGCAATTAAGTCAAACAAAAATTCCATAATATCGTTTGAAGAGCCAGAAGCGCATGCGTTTCCATACTACACAAAATATCTTGCGGAGATCATTTCAAGAGACAAGAGCAATCAATACTTCATATCCACACACAATCCGTATATTCTCCTTACACTGTTAAAAAAGACTCCTATTGAGGATATAAAAGTTTTTATTACGTATTTTGAGGAGTATCAGACTAAAATTAAAGAGTTATCCGAGAAAAAATTAGAAGATGTTCTTGAATATGATCTTGATGTCTTCTTTAATATTGAAGAAATCTTAGAGGGATAATTAATGATGCTTGTTGAATGCAAACCAGATAAACTTTTTATTAAAAAGATTACTGGTATATCAAAAATTATCCATGAGGCTGGAAAAGCAAAGATCTGTAATAAATTGAATAAGTATAAAGGATTTATAGCAGTTTTGGATGAAGATCCGGGAAGAAGTCAGCACCCATATATTAAAAAGCTCGAAGAATATAAAAGTAATTGCCCAAATATAAAGATATTAAAGGATCCTAAAGGTAATTATGTTGTGCTAATATGTCCGAGGCTTGAAGATTTTGTAGTTAATGTAGCGAGGAGAAATGGTATTGATTTAAGAGAATTTAATTTACCTACAGATCCAGATGAACTTCACGAGATAATTAATTTAAACTTAGAAAAATTTGAAAGGTTGCTTGATAGTCTAATAAATACAAGAGAGTTCTCATGCCTTCGCTCATCTCTTAAAAAGATTATAAATTCTTGATCATGCTACAGCTTCAATTTTTAAACAAGTCTATGAAACTAAAGTTTTATATTTAATTGGCATCTTTTATTTTATTCATTATGGAAAGGCTTTCAAAGAAATCGAGAATTGCAATACTTATAGCCGGGCACGGCACGGCAAAGGGAGATGACGTGTTCTACAAGATCGCTAAGCTCGTTGAAGAAAAAACAAACATAAAGACGAGTGTTGGATACGTCGCATGCAAGCCTACGGTTAGAGATTCATTAAAAGAGCTTATTAAAAGCGGATATAAGGAGATTGTTGTTGTTCCGCTTTTTTTGGTTGCAGGTTCGCATGTTCTCGAGGATATACCGAAGATGATAGGAATTAAAAGAAAATGCAGCGATTTTGAAAATGTAAAAATATACTATGCAAGACACATAGGTGCCGATTATAGGCTGGCTGAAGTTGTTATAGATAGGGTAAAGGAAGTTTTAGATACAGGTGCAAAAAGTGAGGGTTTTTCATAAATTTTCATAAAATTTAATAAAAAGATTTTTATACCCCCAGCAACAACGCTATGCTGGGGATTATTATGAGTGCAGATGTTGAACAAGCCAAAAAACTTCTGAAAGAAAATGAAGTTAAGCAAGTTCTTTGTGTTTTCAGCGATGTAAGAGGCATTATGCAGGCTTTTCACATTCCAGCGAAGATCTTCATTGAAGGCGATGCTTTTGAGGAAGGAATAGGATTCGATGGTTCAAGTGTCAGAGGATTCAAAGGAATACAGGAAAGCGACATGGTTTGGATGCCAGATGCAAAAACGCTGAGAGTTATTCCTTGGATAACAGACCCAATACAAAAGACAGCTATAATGTTCGGAGACATATACGAAGCTTTTGCGGCAAAGGACGGAGGAAAAATAGCAACTTGCGATCCAAGAGGATATGTTGCTAAGAATGTTATAAAAGAAGCTGAAAAAATGGGATACAAAGCAATATTTGGTCCAGAAATAGAGTTCTTCGTATTTGAAAGTGTTGATCCTACAAAGCTCACATACGACCTCTGGGTAAGCCCAAACGGTGGTAAGGGAGACAGCTGGGGACCTCCAAGGGTAATGCCGAACAGTCCAGAGATAACCCCCGGAAATCCGATAATAAGACCAAAAGAAGGATACTTCAGAGCACCACCAGAGGATACAACTGTAGAATTTAGAAACGAAGCAGCATACTACATGGACTTAATGGGCTTAGATGTGGAGTATCACCACCACGAAGTGGCTACCGCTGGTCAGGTTGAAATTGACTTTAGAGCCAAGGAGCTCGTTGAGTGCGGAGATGCCTTCTATATATACAAGTTCGTTGCAAAGAACGTTGCAAAGAAGTTCGGCTTGCTTGCCACGTTTATGCCAAAGCCTCTATACTTAGATAATGCAAGCGGTATGCACACGCATCAAAGCTTATGGAAGGGTGAGCCGTTTAAAGGCGAGCCTGTTTTTGCAGATCCAGATGACGAGTTTATGCTTAGTCAGGAAGCGAGATACTACATAGGAGGTTTGCTTGAGCATGCGAAAGCCTTGACAGCAATTGCATGCCCAACCGTAAACAGCTACAAGAGGCTTGTGCCCGGCTTTGAGGCTCCTATATACATATGCTGGTCGCCACGTAACAGAAGTGCCTTAGTTAGAGTTCCACAATACTTCAAAAATCCAAAAGCGGTTAGAGCTGAGTATAGAGGTGCAGACCCAAGTTGCAACCCATACTTAGCCTTTGCTTGCATGCTTGCTGCAGGCTTAGACGGCATAAAGAAGAAGATTGATCCGGGAGATCCATTGATGAAGGACGTTTACGAGCTTTCTCCGAGAGAAAAGAAGGAATACGGTGTAGGGGAGCTTCCAACAACGCTGAGAGATGCCTTAGATCACTTAGCTACAGATGAGGTTCTGCAGCGTGCCTTAGGTTCACACATATTCGATGCCTTCATGGAGATAAAGATAGACGAGTGGAATCAGTATTGCTTATATATAACCCCATGGGAATATATGAAATACCTTGATTACTGAGGTGAAGGAAATGGGTGTGCATAGGATAACGAGCGAGGCTGCTAAGGTATATGCCAAGAGGGAAAAGGTTTTAGGTAGCGGAATAACGCTGTTCGGTGATGCAAGTGAGAAAATAAAGGATCTTGACAAAGAAACTCTTGAACAGCTCGGAGATTTAGCAGCAAATCTTCTAACGCATGCTCCCGGCTATGCGGGAAAGCTTATGCCAGTTATTGCGAGGCTGTTCTGGGCTTTAGCTGGTGTAGGAGAGAAAGAATTTAAATTCAGAGATCTCGACGATTTAGAGAAGGATATAGAGGAACTGAAGAAAAAGATACAATAAATCTTTTTATTTTATTTTTAAGACATTTCTATGGACATGTTTATTGCAATTTCGGCAATATCGCTCGAATAGCTTCCTATCCTTGCTAAGCTGTCTAAGAACGATTTGAATAGAATTGCCTCTGAAACGTTCATACTTTTATTAAAGAGCATATTGGAAACCTCTTCATGCTTTATTTTAAACTTCTCAAGATCCTCAAATGCAAGCTCTGCTGTTTTTATATCTCTGCTGAAGAAAGCTTTTGTTGACTCTTCATAAACCTTTGAGACCATATTTACAAGGGACAAGCATCCTTCAATCGGCTTTATATTTTTATTTATTAAATTTATCTGAACCCTTGCAATGTTCTCTATATGATCCGCTATCCTCTCCATGCTCTTAACAACCATTCTATAGCCAAGCGCATCCCTATGCTTTATGTTCATCTTTTCCAAAAGTTCGCTGTTTTTTAGCTGTCTAACTACTAAAAAATAAAGCCTATCTATCTCTTTTTCTCTCGTAATCACATCTTTTGCAAGTTCAATATTTCTCTCCTTTATTATTTTAAATGTTTCATGCAACATTGATCTTATAATTAAATTAATTCTTTTTAAAGCCTTTATAGTTGGGATCCTTTCCTCGTCTAATAGTATTTCAAGCAGGATTTCTCTATCAGTATCCTCAACTATCTCTACACCTATAAGGAGCTCTGGAAGTCTTCTAACAACATCTCTAAACCTTAAATTATCCTTGCTGTCAAGAATTATTTTTATTTCATCGTATCCATTTAAGTAGTAGGCGATTATAAGCCTCTCCAGAGCATTAGTTGATACCGCTTGAGAAGTTTTTATGCTTACATACCTTCTTTTCTCCTCGCTCATCGGTTGAGCCTCTATTATTAATGAGTTGTCCTTTTTAAAAACAAAAACGCTATCACCCGGCTTTAGGTTGTTCTCCAAAACCCACTTTTTTGGTAGAGAGATTATATAGCTTGATCCTCCACTCATATATATTTTTCTTGTTTCAACCATAAATTCACCACCAACTATATAGTATATTTAGGGAATTTATATAAAAACTAACAAGAATATAGAATATAGTGAACCTGAGCGAGGCTGTTGTATTATCGCTTGTGCAGGCTTTAACGGAATTTTTGCCAATAAGCAGTTTTGGTCATCTTGTTTTAATTGAAAACATATTTGGATATAAAAGCGAAAGCATACTTTTTGATCTTATAGTCCATTTAGGAACAGTATTATCTGTTTTAGTCTATTTCAGGAATTTTATTGCAGAAGCCATTAAAAATATAAGAATTTTAAAGCTTTTAGCATTGTCAACGGCATTTACGGCAGCTCCATCTATCATTATACTCAAATTCTTCAGAACCGAAATTAAAGAATTAAAATTGGTTTCTTTATCCTTCTTTATAACAGCACTTCTATTGTTTTCTATGGATTATTTCAAAAATTTAAAAAAAGAGGTAAATACGATGAGCTACAAAGATGCTGCGCTCATTGGCATTGCACAGAGCCTCTCAATACTACCGGGAATTTCAAGAACTGGAGTAACGACTTTTTCAGCTCTTATTTTAGGACTTAAAAGGAGTGATGCTGCAAAATATTCTCTTATATTAGCGATTCCAACGATTTTTGGTGCATTCTCTTTGGAATTTATGGAATATAGAGAGGTTGTTGTGGTTAATGCTGAAATATACATTGTTGCACTTATATTAAGCTTCATATTTGGATTGATTTCTATAAGGATATTTATAGAATTTCTTATGAAGAGGAGGTTCAAAATATTTGGAATTTACTGCATTTTAGTAGGTATAGTATCTGTTTTTCTTTTTTAAGGAAATTTCCCATTATTTTATATGAACAGCTATGATATAGCACTATTTCTCAACAAATCCTTTCATTGACAAATTTTTATGGAAATCATCGAAGCACTTGAAAGAGATGAGGAGCTCAGGAAAAGGCATCGTTTTAGAGATCGTTTTGGATCCCGAGATTAAACTTCTTCTGTTGAAAAAAGCCTTGAAACCCTTGCAACGAAAAGCGATCTGAGAAACGAAATAAAAAATACTGAGGAAAGACTTAAGAGCTATGTAGGTGCGAGATTCGATGCCTTGAACAAGAGAATCTCTTCAAGGTTGTTTCAGCAACGCTCATCGCTATAGTTGTTGGCTTGCTTGCTTCAAAGTTCTTTATTTAATGCGAGTTTGTTGAGAAATTACGATTATGGCATGATCGTGAACTACCATAATTTTTAAATAACTGTAAAATAATTTTTCACTCTTGTAACCCTTCTATTTCTCGCTTTTAAGCTTAAAATCATGTTATATTTGTTCAGCTACATATCAAAGCTATAAGAGCGATTTAAATTTCAAATCCCTTAAGTAAATACCTTTTCTTCAAGCTTTCTCAACCTAACTAAGATATCTTTTATTACCTCCTGATCCTTTCTGAACCTTTCAAATTCAGCTTTCAGATTGCTTATCTCTATAGTAAGCTCGTCTATCCTCTTGTTGGTCTCGTCTATTCTTGCGTTTGTTTCGTCAATCCTCTTGTTTGTTTTGTCTATCCTTGCGTTTAGGCTTGAGGAAAGCTCATCTATCCTTGCACTTAAGCTTGCTGAGAGTTCATCTATTCTCTTGTTAGTCTCATCAATTCTCGCGGTTAGCTCTTCTCTAACTTTGTCAATTCTATCCCTAAGCTCTCTTAAGTCTTTTTCTAAGGAGTCCATCCTTTTCTCCAAAGAGTCCATGCGTTTATTAGTAGTTTCAACCGCAGATCGCATGCCTTCAATAGCGATTCTAAATCCCTCTAATAAGCCGGAAACCTCTTTTTTAAACTCCCTAAATTCTTTTCTTAGATCTCCGAGAAGAGCCTCCTTGAGCCTATCAACGAGCTTGTCGTAATCTACCATATAGCTTTCAGCTCATCTTAACATTAAAAACAAAAATAAGGAAAAATCTGCTAAAGATTTTTCTGCATTTTGCTCATATAACTCTTCTATTTCTCGTCGAAAGGAAAATATCGCGGTTTTGATATAACAAAGATTTCTCAACAAACTCTAACAAAGAAAAAAACTAAAATTAGAGATGTTGATCAATCCTTGCCTTGAGATATTCCTTAGGAACTGCTCCTATAATTTTATCTGCTATTTTTCCATTTTTGAACACAATAAGAGTTGGAATACTCATTATTCCGAACTTCATTGCAGTTGTTGGATTCTCATCAACGTTCAGCTTTCCAAAAACAACCTTACCAGCATACTCCTTTGCAAGCTCTTCTATAATCGGGGCAATCATTCTGCACGGCATGCACCACTCAGCCCAGAAATCCACAACCAAAAGCGGATACTTTGCCAGAGCCTCATCAAAGTTTGCATCTGTTAGATGTATCGGTTTATCCACCATTTTTCCACCTTCTTCTTTCTTTTTCATTTTTCTAAGAAGTTCTTCCATTTTCTTCCTTTTTATTCTTTCTACTTCATCCAAACAGCATCACCTTAAAACAGCCTTAATTTCATTTTCAAGGACATCTTTTGTTCTATAACCGATAATAACGTTTTTTCTATTTCCATTTTTATCAAAAATGACAACGGTAGGAACCGTGCACATAGGATTGTGCATGCAGAGTAATTTTGCATTTTCTTCGTTTGCGTTTGCATTTATCTTTATAAATACAACCTTATCCCCATACTCCCTCTCAAGCTCCTCTATAATTGGGGCAAGCTTTTTGCACTGTGGGCATGTATCCGTATACATTTCAAGCAGAACAGGTTTTCCAGATTTAAGTGCTTTTTGCAGATCTTCCACGGTATTAGGCGATTGTGCTTTCTTTTCCGAGCATCCAAGGAGAGCTGTTGCAAATAAAACCACAACCGAAAGTATAACAACTTTTTCAGCGGTGTGCATCGCCATAGTAACATTTATTAACCATGTTCAACATATTTGAATTTGTTGATAGGTATGAACGTTAGAGCGCTTGAGCTTAGGAACATCCTATGTAACATAGAGCCAGATATGAATTTCATAGTTCAGTGCCTCTTGGGGCTGAGGGATCTTGAATACAACATATACTTAAGCTTGTTGGAGAAGCCGGGAACGCCAGAGGAGCTTAGCGAAAGACTTAAAAAGAGCAGAAGCTTGATACAGAGAGCACTGCAGAACCTAATGGCTGTTGGCATAGTTTACAGAAAGCCTCTTGTTAGGTATAAGGGTAGGGCTTACGAATACTATGCTGTTCCTAAAAAAGAGGTTAAAAGAAAGCTGAGGAGTTTATTTAAAAAATGGGCAAAAAGAATCGAGGAAGCCATAGATGAGTGGTAGCTATTCAAGAAGCTCTTCTACGGCTTCCTCTAAACGGCTAACCTCAACAACTTCAATTCCAGAGATGTTTACCCACTGCCCCTTTGGGACTATAAATCTTTTTATCCCATATTCTTTTGCAACTTCAGCCTTTTCTCTAACTTTTTTTACTTTCAGTATTGTGCCGTTGCTCGAAATCCCACCGGTGATTATTGTTTTCTCCTTTATTTTTCTGTTTTCGATAAGAGATATAATTCCAAGCGAAATTGAAGCTCCCATGCTTCCGCCCTCTATGTTTATAGGGTTCATGAACGGATTCTCTACCCAAACGACGACATCTAAATCCTCAAAGCTCCTCTTCTCCTTTTTTTCTAAGAATTTTTTGCTTGCAATTACAGCACGTTTAACCGTTTCTTGGAAGCTTTCATCGTAGGAAACACCGTTAATTCTTATATAAATGCTTCCGTCCCCCTCCTTTACTCCTATCCTTATGGGGAGAACAACACCGCCGTTCTTCGTTAACCCAACAAAATTTACCGTAGTATATCTATATTCTTCTTTCCTTATGGAGTATAGCTCTTTTTCGATGTTTTCAAGAGCAGTGCTTATATTGGCTAAAATTAATTTTTCCTCAGAAATTTTACCTTCAATACGGTTTAAATCTTCTTTTAAATTTTCTATGTCATTCTTTATACTTTTTAATTCTTTTTTTATACCGTTTTCTAAGTTTTTTATTTCATAGAGCAAATAACCTACTAAAATGAGCAGCAGAAGAAAAACCGCACCTAAAACTGCACGTTGCATAGAATTATTTTATTGGTTAATTTTTATATTTTTTATCGTGAGCATAGCACTATTGTCAAGGGAGCCAAGATTCTATTACAGAGTTATAAAGGAGCTTAAGGAGAGGGATGTTGATTTTATAGTAGTTGATGATATCGAAAAAATTCCAGAGGACGTGAGTGTTATTTTAACATCAAAAAAAGAAGAAAATAAGCTTAAAAAAATAAAAAAAGATAAAAAAATTGTTACAAATGTTGAGGATGCAATAAGAATAGCTAATGGATTTAAATCAAAATTTAAGGAGCTTTTTATTGGAATAGACCCGGGATTAAAGCCCGGAATTGCTTTTATTGGTGACGGCATTGTTGTTAGAGTAGCAAGAGCATATTCTCCGGAGGAAATCAAGAAGGAGATAGAAAGCTTCCTCAAAAATTACAAAGCGGATAAAATCGTATTTAAGGTTGGGGATGGAGGGGGAATATATAGGGATAGGATACTTAAAACGCTTCAGGAGAATTTCAGGCACGATATAGAGATTATTTGCGAGAGATCAACAACTCCAAGCATTTCTAAGGAGTTTAACAGGGCTACAAAGGATATTATAGCTGCTATAAATATAGCTCTGAAGGTTGGGAAGATAATAAAGGAAAAAATAGAGCCCATGCCAAATGATGGAGAAATTAGAAAAATACAGATTAGAAGTAGAGAGATTAGCGGTAAGATAACAATATCAAGAGATCTTGCGAGAAAAGTTGCTCTTGGAGAGCTGAGCATTGAAGAAGCTATAGAAATGCACAAAAAGAGGAAAAATATTTAATCTATTAAAAATACATCTCCAGCATTTATTTTTACTATTTCACCATCCACAATTAATACGAGGTTAAAATTTTCATCTATGTTTACTGCGGTTCCAATTATTTCCTCTTTTATCAATTGAACCTTAATTTTTTTCCCAAGTATAATTTGATTTTCTCTGAATTCCCCAATCTTTCTTTTTCTGCTCATATTCATAACCCTCTCGTATTCCTCAAGTATTTCAAGAAGCAACGCAAAGGTATCGTGCTCCTTTCCGGTTTCTTCTTTAAGAGACGTTGCATTTAAAAACTCCGGCAAAGAATTGTTGACGTTTATCCCTATTCCAACAACCGCATCTTCATTCCTTACTTCTGCAATTATCCCGCATATCTTTTTTCCATTCACGAATATATCATTGGGATATTTTATTCCGACATTTCTTAGAAATCTCTTTAAAATTCTGAGAACAGCTAAACAGGCTTCGATGCTGTTTATACCGTTGCTTTTTAAAACAACACTGAACCACAGTCCTCCTCTCGGAGAATACCATTTTCTGTTGAACCTTCCCCTCCCATGTGTCTGCGTGCGTGCAACTACTACATCTCCTCTTTCTCCCTTCTCAAGGGCATAGTCTTGAGTAGAGCTGAGTGTATCGAAAATTATTACTCTATTGAAAAATCCATATTTGGATGAGAGTTCATAAATTTCTCTGCTCACAGAGAATTTTTCGTTACTTCACATCAGCAAGCGGAGTTATGAGAGAATAAAGTATTAATATAACGACGACCAGATTATTAAATAGGTGGTTTATATGGGTAGCAAGAAGTTTGGCGATGTTGAAATTACTTGGCTTGGGCATGCAACATTCAAAATAAAAAAAGATATAGTTATCTACATAGATCCTTACGTTGTTCCAGAGGAAGCCGAAAAAGCGGACATAATTTTATCAACACATGGGCACTTTGATCACTGTGATAAAGAGGCTATAGAAAAAATTTCAAAAGAGGAAACCGTTGTTGTAGCTCCAGAAGACTGTGTTAAGAAGTTTAAAAACGGCAGATCAGTAAACGCTGGAGATGTGTTGGAGATAAAAGGTGTAAAAATTGAGGTTGTTCATGCATACAATACGAACAAGCCCTTCCATCCAAAAGGCTCCGGTTTCGGCTACATAGTAGAGGTTGGTGGGCTCAGGATATACCATGCAGGGGATACGGATTTTATACCAGAGATGAGAGATGTAAAAGCTGATATAGCACTTTTACCAGTGGGAGGAACATATACAATGGACATGAAAGAAGCCTTAGAAGCTGTTCTTGCGATAAAGCCCAAGTATGTTGTTCCAATGCACTATGGCTACTTAAAAGAAACAAAGGCAGATCCAGAGAAGTTCAAGAAGATGGTGGAGGAAAAGAGCGACGTTGAGGTTGTAATTCTATAGCTTCTTTTCTTCTTTCTTTATAGCACCGTTTACACAGTAATCTATGCATGCTAAGCAGTTTGAGCACTTCTCTTTATCAATTCTTGCCGTGCCAAAAACCTCTATTGCCCCTCTCTTGCAGAAGGGAACGCAGAGAGCACAGCCTATGCACAGGTTCTCATCTACGAAGACCATACCACATTCCTCCTCGAGACAGTTTCTAATACAACTTTTAAAATTTTTTTATTAATCTTTTTGCTTTTTTCCGCGAATACAAAAATCTCTCTATTGATTTCAATATTTTTAACTTTTAATCCAAATCTTTCAAAAATCTCCTCAATTCCAACGATTTCTGGAAGCTTTTTTATGCAAGCATTTTCGCAACCAACGCAGCCGCCTTTTACAAACTCCCTTGCGGCATTCGGTATTCTGCTGAAGTATGAGGTTGCACAACTCGCTCTTATAAAATATCTTATTCCCAAGCTTTCTGCAAGATTGCATGCTTTTTTTATTATATCATTTATCTTTAGATTTATCTGCATTTTTCCCTTTGGATGTTTCTCTAATCTCGATAAAATTTCCTTTATATCATAGTTAGCTCTTTTTAACCTTTCTATATTCTTCTCGGTGGCTCTGAAAATTCCAAAAACAACGGGAACTTTTTCCTCAAGTGCAACTTCCAAGATACTAATTAAATTTTCTTCTTTATCGTTTATTCCCGGTATTATTGGTCTTAAAAATACTGATACATTAATTCCATTCTTTCTTAGGTTGTGAATGCTCTCTACTCTTTCTTCGAAGCTCTTTGCATTAGGCTCAAGCTTTCTATCCCTTGAAACCATTGTGATGAGAACGTTTATGTTGAATCTTCTCAACTTCTTTGCAAAGCTACTATCTATATACTCTTTTGTTGATATTTGGATTGGATTCCCAAGTTTATTTAAATTTTCCAGATATTCTAAAGCCTTTTCCTTAAATATAAACGGTTCAGAAACGCTGCCAACAGCTATATATGTGCCGTAGAGCGTTGGAACGAAGTATGGGTTTGAAAGTAGCGCATACGATATCTGCTCTCCACACAGTCTATATGGTTTTGGCTTAAATCCAAAGCCCATATCTTGGATGTAGCAGTATAAACAGGCTCTATCGCAGCCATGTGCAACGTGAACGGTAATTCCGCATCCTATCGGCTTTCTTCTTGCATGGGAATCCTTTTTAGCTTCTTTTATCTCTTTTTTACTTAAAATATCTTCAAAATAATTTTTAAGCTCTTCCTTTTTTTCAAAAATTTGAGTTAAATTAATATGCATATTCATATAAACGGATTTTAACGAGGTGGTTTACGTGGGTGCTGGGGAAGAAATGACCTATGCAAAAGCTGGAGTAGACATAGATAAAGAATCTCTCGCTGTAAGGAAAATTGTAAGTGTATTAGAGGGTTTTAAGAGAAAAGGGTTCGGTGAGCCACTTTATGGATTTGGACACTTCTCCGGGCTAATTGACCTCGGAAGCTTTGCACTTGCTTTAACATGCGATGGCGTTGGCAGCAAGATACTTGTTGCTAAGATTGCAAATAAGTTCGACACCATTGGGATAGACCTCGTAGCAATGAATGTAAACGATCTAATAGCCATAGGGGCTGAGCCTCTTGCAATGCTCGATTATATATCTTTTGAGAGGGTTGACGAAAAAGTTGCAGAAGAGATAGCAAAAGGGCTTCTTGAAGGTGCTAAAAAAGCAAATATAAGCTTTGTTGGTGGAGAGATAGCAACGCTTCCGGAGATAACGAGGGATATTGATCTCGTGGGCTTTGCAGTAGGCTATGTAGAGAAGGACAAAATAGTATCTGGAAAGAATATTGAGAAGGGAGATGTTGTAGTAGGTTTGGAGAGCAGCGGATTGCACAGCAACGGCTACACTCTTGCAAGAAAGGTTCTGCTTGAAAATCTTCCAAAAGAATATAAAATCGGAGAAAAGACACTTATAGAAGAACTCCTAACGCCTACGAAGATATACGTTAAAGAAGTTCTTGAAGTTCTCAACAGCATCGAGGTTAAGGGCTTAGCCCACATAACTGGCGGAGGGATTTCAAACCTTACAAGGCTAAGCAAAAAATACGGGTTTTTGATAGAAAACATGCCAGAACCAAAAGAAATATTTAAGCTTATACAGAAGCTCGGTAATGTAAGCGAGAAAGAAATGTATAGAACGTTTAATATGGGAATAGGATTCTGCATTGTCGTAGAAAAGAAGTTTGCGGACGATGTTATATCTATATGTGAAAGGCACGGAACAAGGGCTATGGTTATAGGAAGAGTCGTAGAGGGCAGAGGGGTAAGGCTTAAAGATTATATCTTCACTTACTGAGGTTAAGCTTGAATTTTTGTTTAATGGGAAAAATAAAGTGCGAAATAGTTAAAGCTATAATGAAATACAGACCTATGAGCAGAAAGCTCTGCTTAGCTTGTAAAGGAAGCAGGCTTCTATGCCACAGACCCAAATGCCCCTTATTAACAAAGATAAACATTCAGAGCTCTTTTGAGAGAAAGCTCAGAGAAGAAATTTTTGGTCCTTCTCCAAGCATATTCGTTGGACACAGCGGATATCCAAACGTATTTGTTGGACCTTTAACAGCTGTAGAAGATGAAAAAGCAGATATCCTTGACGATCCATCAAAGTGGTATGGTTTGGATTTAGAAGATATCGTAAAGCTGAGATCCATGCTCGTTAGGGGAAAAACAAGAAAAAATGTTAAAAAAATGGATAAAATTGTTGAAAAAAATCAGGAGGTAGCTCTCTCCATAAAGCCAGTTGATACTGAAGTAAAATTTGCAAAAAAACCGAAATATTCATTAACATTTTCACCAGTATCTCAGCCTCTCGGAGCAAGCGGGATTATAGAGAAGTTTGACGTTGCGGAGAATCCGAAAATACCAAAGAGAGTTGACAATCTTCTTGAGGATAAGGTAAAAGCTAATGAAGCGGTTGTAGAGCTATACGAAAGAGGATATGACGTATACTATATTTCAAGAGCTTTTTCAAGCGGAGCTTTTGGTATTGAAAAAAGGCTTGTTCCTACGAGATGGAGCATAACTGCGGTTGATGATATTGTTGGCAAGCATGTGATATCAAAAATAAAGAAATACAGCGAAATAAGCGAATACATGGTTTTCCACAACACGTATCTATACAATCACTTTGAAATATTACTAATGCCTTCTAAGTGGCAGTTTGAAATGTTTGAAGCTTGGGCACCAAATACAATATGGACTCTTGCATATACGAAGCCGGCGATAAATGTAGAGAGGGAAGGCTTTTTTGGAAGAACAACCTATGCGGAAAGCGAAGCTGGTGCTTACTACGCTGCTCGCTTAGCAGTAGCGGAGGCTCTTGAAAAGATGAAGAAGCAAGCATGTGCTGTTGTTTTTAGAGAGATATACGAGGGCTATATAATACCGGTTGGGGTATGGGAAATAAGGGAAAACGTAAGAAAAGCTATGGAGAAGAAGCCTAAGAAATTCTCAACACTCAAAGAAGCTCTTGAAGATATAAAGACAAGGCTGAAAATACCCCTAGAGGTATATCTTAAGAGAAGTTCTCCGCTAAACCAAACAAAGCTGGAGTGGTTTCTATGATTTCCGACGTTCTCATTAAAATATACCTTCTTCTGCTCATAGTGTTTATCCCTTTTAACTTCAGATTTCTGCTTTACAAAATAAAGCCTTTAAAAATAGAAAATAAGATAAAACTGAGTGGAAAGACACTGTTTATATCAGATTTGCATATAAAAGATAATTTTTTTAATTTAGGAAATTTTTTAGAAAAGAACGGAATTAAAAACGTAGTAATTGTCGGAGATCTTTTTGATTCTCCAAAATACTATAAAAAGCTTGGGAAAAACGATAGAGAAAGAATGGAGAAAATTCCGAAGATCTTAGGTATAAATAGCATTGTAAGGATATATTTTATTAGAGGAACAAGGTTGCATGATCCAGATATAAAAGAAAAAACCTTAAACTTTATTCCTCTCGGTAAAATAGCAGAGTTTGATATAGATGGCACCAAGATTATTGCAACACATGGAGACGATCTTTCTGATGGAATATTGGCATATATTATTTCAAGAGTCTTGAAGAGACCGATTTTAGAGAAAATGTGGAAGAAATTTGCCAGAATAAACAGAGATACTTGGGTAATATTCGGTCATTCACACGTAGCTAAAATTGACGAGAAGCACAGAGTTGCAAGCTGTGGAGGATTCAAAAAACTGCCCTTTGTTAGAGAAGAACCATATGGAATACTTGTTAGCGATGGCTGTGTTGAGATTGTTTGGATACATTAAGTAAGCTTTTTATATTATCAGGGATAAACCAAATAAGTAATGAGAATTATCGTAGAAAATTTTGGACCGATAAAGAAAGCTGATGTAACATTGAAGGATTTAACAATTTTTGTAGGTCCGGGTGGAAGTGGAAAATCTTATTTAGCCTACTTAATATGGCTTCTCTATAGAGTGTCACCAAAATTTGAATATTATTCGAGGTTATTTAGATTTATTGAAAAAATATCCGAAAAAATCGAAAAAAATAAAAGAATTACAGAAGAAGACATAAAAAAGATATTAAATAAAGCATTTGAAATTACAGAAAAAGCTTTAAGAGAAGAATGGAAAGATGGTTTAAAGGATGTCTTCAGAGTGGAAAATCTCAAAGATTTGATAAATAAAGGTGCTAAAAAAAGTGTTATAATAGTATGTAATGACAAATGTAACGTAAAAATAGAGATTAAAATAACGAAGAAAGGATTTTATGTTAATGGAATAAGGAAAATACCTGAATACTTAGACGTTGATATAGAAGAAAATATAATCTTTATTTACTTAAAAGACCATGAAAAATATCCAATACTATCAAAACTTCTTCCAAGAAAATATGACAAAGAAGAGATTTTTGAATACATGGGTGATCTCTCTATAGAAACCATTTCAACAGCTTTTAATATTTTGTTCCAAAATTATGTTCCCTATCATTTTGCACCGTATATACTTCCAGACAGCAGAGCTGGAATATTGAGAGCTTATAAATATATCCTTGGGAGAATTATTAGTGAGCGTGTAGCAGAACCTATTTTAGGATTGGCTGATAGAGACATGCTTAAAACATTAGCAACATTAGATTTAAAGGTTAAAGATAAAGAAATATCATCCATAGCGGATTTTTTGGAAGAAAAAATAGGTGGAAAGTTTATTTTAAAGCATTACGATAGATTTGCTCCAGAAATAGAATTTGTAACGAAAAAGGTAAATGTTCCTCTGTTAAGAGCACAATCCAGCGCAAGAGAGCTTGCCCCATTAATAATCTTCATGAGACATGTATTAGAAAAAAACTCATTTTTTGTTGTAGAAGAGCCAGAAGCCCACTGCCATCCTTATATTCAAAGCATTGTAGCGAGGGGATTGGCTCTTTTGAGTAAATACTGCAATGTTTTAGTAACAACGCATAGTAGCATTTTTCTCGATGAAATTGATAATTTAATTAAACTCAATAAATTAAGTAAAAAAGAAAAAGAAAAATTGAATTATAGAGATGATGAAGGTTTAAGTTATGAAAATGTTGGAATTTATAGATTTAAGGTTGATGGGACTGTAGAGAAAGTTGAAATATCAGAGAACGGTATTAGAGAGGAAGAATTTTCTTCAGTAATTGCAGAACTCTTTAACAGGTATGCAGATGTCGAGGAAATTTTTGAATCCAAAAGAATTAGCAGAAAAATTTAAGGAAATGATACCTAAAAATCTTGTGAAAGAATACACAAAATTTGAAAAAATAGACTCTTGTAGGGTTAAATGTTCAAAGTGCATCTTTAAAGTTAAGTTTGATAGTGGATGTAACAAGTTTTTTAACATGGATGAGGGTTGCGACTTTATTTTATTTTTCAATGATAAAATATATTTATGTGAAGTTAAAAAAGGAAAATTTGGACGTAATGATGCAAGAAAAGCTGTAAAACAATTAAAAATATGTTATGATACTATTAAAAAACTAAGATATGAGGGATACATGGGGTTTATTGTTTTATATAACAGCACAGATTCCATAGCAGTTAAATGGTTCAAAGATAAAATAAAAAAGGGATTTGGGAGATTGCCAAAATTTTATAAATGTGGTAGCAATATTCAGTAACTATGAGGAGCGATGATGTTAAGAAAGGTTTGGAAAGAGCACCACACAGGAGCCTTCTTAAAGCCTTAGGTTTAACAGATGAAGAGCTTGAGAAGCCCTTTATAGCGGTTGTAAATTCATACAGCGAAATCGTTCCGGGGCATGCACATTTAAACAAAATTGCCGAAGCAGTAAAGGCTGGGATTCGCTTAGCTGGAGCAGTGCCCTTTGAATTCAACACGATAGCTATATGCGACGGTATTGCAATGGGACATGAGGGGATGCACTATTCTTTGCCAAGCAGAGAGATAATAGCAAATTCCATAGAACTCATGATCCAAGCCCATAGGTTCGATGGCATGGTTTTAATACCGAGCTGTGATAAGATAATACCCGGACATCTAATGGCTGCTGCAAGGCTGAACATTCCAGCTATCGTTGTAACAGGCGGAGCTATGTGCAGCGGATTTGTTAATGATTGCAGGATTGATTTAATCTCTGTTTTTGAAGCCGTTGGAGAGTTTAAAGCTGGTAAGATTAGCGAAGAACAGCTGAAAAACTTGGAAGAGCTTGCGTGCCCCACACATGGCTCGTGTGCTGGAATGTTTACGGCAAACACTATGGCTTGCCTAACGGAAGCACTCGGCATGAGCTTGCCGGGCTGTGGAACGAGTTTAGCTATAGATAGTAAAAAGCTGAGAATAGCAAAGCTCAGCGGAATGAAGATTGTAGAGCTCGTCAAGAAGAATATAAAAGCGAGGGATATAATGACAAAAGAAGCGTTTGAAAACGCAATAGCTGTTGACCTCGCCATAGGGGGTTCAACAAATACAGTTTTGCATCTGCCAGCGATAGCTCATGAAGCTGGAATAAAGATCAATTTAGATATATTTGATGAAATAAGCAGAAAAATTCCAACAATAGTGAGCATGCGCCCCGGAGGAGAGAACTTTATAGAAGACCTTGATAGGGCTGGCGGTGTGCATGCGGTAATGCAGAAAATAAAGGATAGGATAAACTTGGACGTTCTCACCGTAACTGGAAAAACGCTAAGAGAAAACCTTGAAGAGTTTAAGATAATAAATCCGGAAGCCAACAAGAGGGTCATAAGGGATATAACAAATCCATATAGAAAGGAGGGGGGTATAATAGTCCTGAAAGGAAACTTGGCTCCAAGAGGCTGTGTTCTTAAGCTCAGCGCATTGGATCCAAAGCTGATGCACTTTAAAGGAAAGGCAAAGGTTTTCGATTGCGAAGAAGAGGCAGTAAAAGCTATAATGGCTGGAGAAATAAAAGATGGGGATGTGGTAATTATAAGATACGAAGGGCCAAAGGCAAGCGGCATGCGTGAGATGCTTCAAGCAACCTCGCTTATATCTGGTCTTGGTCTGAACGTAGCCCTAATAACGGATGGGAGATTCTCCGGTGGAACGAGAGGCTTAGCCATAGGGCACGTGTCTCCAGAAGCGGTTGAAGGCGGTGCGATTGCCTATGTAAAAACTGGCGATACCGTTGAAATTGATATAGAAAAAAGAGAGATTAATGTATTAATAGACGAAAAAGAGTTTGAAATGAGGAAAAAAACTATAAAAATAAAGAAGCCGAAATTTAAGGAGGGATACCTTGCACTATACTCGAGAATTGCGAGCTCAGCGGATGAGGGTGCTATTATTAAACCCTTTTAATTTTTCATGATTTTAGTGCGAGCAAAAATTTAATCAATTAAGTATGTGTCTGAAGAAGAAATTCTGGAAGAAAAATAAGCTGAATATCTTGTATCGAAAAACATAGAGTCAAAGCACAACTAAGCTCGACTCACTTGCTATATGCACTATATTTTTAAACCGTTATCTTTAAGATGTTACACAACACCTTTACTATTCAATGCTTATAATTGAGACGAGATACTGTAAAATCTGCGGCAGAAGCTTTGAAGTTGAGCTGTCATTTATAGAGGAGTTTAACGAAAAATTTAAAAAAATATTTCCAGAAGTTAACGAAAGCGATCTGCACGATCTGTGTGCAAGGCACAAGCTTGAGAAATACTACCCATACATTGCAAGAGCCTACATGCTCGGATATATAGACAAAGAAGATATTGCTGCATTGGGTATAAATATAAATTTCCTGCACAAAATGATTAGGGAAGATTATAAAGAAAGAAAAATAGAAAAAAGGGGCTTCTGGATGTATCCCTATGACGAATACCATTGCATAAGCTGTGGATTAAGGTTTTCGTCGAACACGTTTAGACACGTTATATACTGTCCAAGATGCGGGAGAGAAATTTAGCGGGTGATAGAATGCCGATAAGTAAGGGTGATTTCATAAGAATAAGCTATATAGGCAGAATAAAAGAAAGTGGTAAGGTCTTTGATACAAATATAGAGAGCGTTGCAAAGGAGCACGGATTATACAAAGAAAACGTCAAATTCAAACCTCAGCCTGTGGTTGTAGGTGCTAGACATGTTATAAAGGGTTTGGATGAAGCTCTTGAAGGATGCGAAGTAGGCGAGACAAAAAAGGTAGTCATTCCACCAGAAAAAGCCTTTGGATTAAGAAGGGACGATCTAATAAAGGTAATACCGCTCAGAGAATTCAGAAAAAACAAGATAAATCCTGTTCCTGGCATGGTGGTTGAAATTGATGGCAAGCCAGCAAAAGTGCTTAGTGTAAGCGGTGGAAGAGTTAGAGTTGATTTCAACAGCGAGCTCGCTGGAAAAGAGGTAGAGTATGAATTCAAAGTTGAAGAGAAGATAAACAAAACCGAAGAAAAAATAAGGCTCCTCTTAGAGCTATACATGCCCTTCGCAGATCCGAGCATGCATGATATTAAGATAGACGATTCAAAGGCTGTGATAACGCTTGCAGACGTAACAAAGTTCGTTAAAGAAACTCAAGACCTAAAGCTTCTTGTGGCGAGGGATATATTCAGATATATAGAGGGAATAAAAGAAGTTCATTTTGTTGATGTCTATAAAAAGAAAGAAGAGAAAAAGGAGGAAGAAGTAAAAGAGGAAAAGAAAGTAGAAGAAAAAGAAAAGAAAGAATGAGGTTTAAAATTTTTTTATTATTTTAATTATTTTTCTGCTGTATTTTGCTGTTATGGTTCCTATTATAGCTGTGGAAAGGACAAGAAAAGCTATCAGTGCAGATACCTCTTTAGATCCGAATATTGAAGCTAAAACTATTGAGAACTCTCCCCTCGCTACAGTAGAGGCTCCAATCTCTATGCCAGAGTAAAATGAGTTATGGCTTATCTTTCCTATCGCAACTCCTGAGATGAATTTTCCTATAATTGCAAGCAGAACTACAGCAATGCTTTCTACAGATATGTAGCCAATCTCAACAGATACCCCAAAGAAAAAGAAAAACAAAACTATAAAAACATCTTTAAAGGGTCTTGAAAATTCCTCTATTCTTTTTGTATTTAACCCTGACATAGAAGCTCCAAGAGAAATTGCTGCAAGAGCTTCTGGCACATTTATAGATTTTGCAAAAAAGGAGACGAATATAACGAGAGAGAAAATAAAAAGAAGCGAGGTTTCGTCTTCTCTTGAGATAATATTATCTATATGCTTTGAAAAAACCTTTACAAGAGAAAACACAAGAAAAACAAATACAGCAGTTTTTAGAAAAAGGGAGAAAATTCCTCCAGATTCTGCCGATATAAAGAACAAAAGGAATATTAAAACTATATCTTCAAACACCATAAGCCATATTATTGTTTCAGCTTCTGGAAATATCAACTTCCTATTTTCGATCAGGGAATGGATAACTATGGCTGAACTGCTTATATAAAAGGCTGATGCTATAACAAAGGACTCCTTCAAATCAAAGCCAAGCAAAAATGCCGATAAAAACCCTAAAATAAAATTAACAAAAAGATCCAAAAAACCGCCTGCTGTTATTTTATAAGCCTCTTTTTTTAAGTTTTCGTAGTTCAGCTCAAGTCCTATGTAAAAAAGTAAAAATATAAGCCCTATTTCTCCGAGTAGTTTTGATATTTCGTCCTCACCAAATAAATTTAATCCGCTCTTTCCGAGAATCAATCCGAATATTATATACGCTGGAATTGGCGAAAAAGATATTTTCTTCATGAAAATAGCTAAAAAAGCACATATTATTACTGCTAATGCAAACTGCTCCATTTAAACACCTAAAATCTCCTTTTCAAAGGCTTTTATTTGTTCTTGTTCTCCTATAACTACTATAATATCGTCTTTCTCAAAAATGAAGTGGGGTGGTGGATTGATAAAGTTTTTTCCCTTTCTTGAAACGGCTATTATTGTTGCTCCGGTTTTTCTTCTAATATCGAGCTCTTCTATATTTTTTCCTACAATTTTTTCCGTTACTCTATACGTGTGGACGAGTATTCTTAAGTCTGCAAGAGCAGAGAATGCTATCTCAACGGATTCCTCCATGCTCTCAAATATAGCCCCAGTTAGGACGTTTCCTATTCTCCTTGCTTCTGAGGGAGAAAGGTCAACCACTACAGGTTCTTCGCATTCCTTTGTTAATATATAAAGCTGTATTTTTCCATTTCTTAGAAAAACAACTGCTATTTTATCATTATTCTCTGTTTCTATTTCGTATTTTGCACCTACTCCCGGGAGTTCTATCGAACGGAAACCCATAAAACTTTTTTGTATAAGTCTGTTATATAAAAATTTTGTTTCTTTGAAACGAAATTATTATAAAGAAAGTTTTGGTCAAATATAGTATAGCAGAGGTGCATAAACGTGAGCGAAGAAGGTGTTATAGAATCTTTGCTTGAAATTGAGGAAGTTTACCCTCCAAGTGAAAGGTTTAAGAAAGAAGCGTGGATAAATAGCGAGGATGTATATAGAGAAGCAGAAAAAGACTATTTGAAATTTTGGGAAAATATTGCAGAGGAGCTTTATTGGTTTGAAAAATGGCAGAAAGTTCTTGATGACAGCAAAAAACCTTTTTACAGATGGTTTGTCGGCGGAAAGATAAACGCTTCATATAACTGTCTCGATGTAAATATTAAAAATGGAAAAAAGAACAAAGCGGCAATAATATGGGAAAGCGAGCAAGGAGATGTTAGAGTTTTGACATACTACCAGCTTTATAAAGAGGTTTGTAAATTTGCGAATGTTCTTATGGAGCTCGGTGTTGAGAAAGGTGATAGGGTAACGATATACATGCCAATGATTCCAGAGGCTGTAGTAGCAATGCTCGCTTGTGCAAGGATAGGAGCCGTGCACAGCGTTGTTTTCGCAGGCTTCAGTTCTCATGCTTTAAGGGATAGAATAGAAGATGCAGAGGCAAAAATCGTTGTTACAGCAGATTACGGTTATAGAAGGGGGAAGCTTATTCCCCTAAAAAACAACGTTGATGAGGCTTTAAAGGGCAATACAACCGTTGAGAATGTTGTTGTTTATAGGAGGGCTGGAGAAAAGATAAACTTTGTAGAGGGCAGGGACCTGTGGTGGCACGAGCTTATGGAGGATGCGAGCAATAAGTGCAGTGCTGAGAAGCTTGACAGCGAGCATCCGCTCTTCATCCTCTACACTTCTGGAACTACGGGAAAGCCAAAGGGTGTTGTTCACGTTCACGGCGGATACATGGTCGGCGTTTATATAACAGCCAAGTGGGTTTTTGATTTAAAAGATAGCGATATATACTGGTGCACTGCAGACATAGGCTGGATTACCGGGCATAGCTATGTAGTCTATGGTCCCCTTTCAAACGGAGCTACGGTTTTCATATACGAAGGTGCACCCGATTATCCTAAGCCAGATAGATTCTGGCAGATTATAGAAAGGCATGGCATAACGATATTCTACACAGCCCCAACTGCAATAAGAATGTTTATGAAATACGGTGAGGAATGGGTAAAAAAACACGATCTAAGCACATTAAGGCTTTTAGGAAGCGTTGGAGAGCCTATAAATCCAGAAGCTTGGAAGTGGTTCTACAGAGTTGTAGGTAAAGAGAGGTGCCCGATAGTTGACACATGGTGGCAGACGGAAACCGGTATGATAATGATAACTCCTTTGCCGGGGGTTACTCCCCTTAAGCCGGGATCTGCAACGAAGCCTTTCCCGGGAGTATTTGCCGACGTTTTCGATGAGCAAGGAAAGCAAGCGAAGAGCGGATATTTGGTTATAACAAAGCCATGGCCCGCGATGCTCAGAACACTGTTTAACAATCCCCAGAGATATATAGATACTTACTGGAGCAAATTTGAAGGAGTATATTTTGCTGGAGATGGCGCAAAAAAAGATAAGGATGGATACTTCTGGATAATCGGAAGAATAGACGATGTTTTGAATGTAGCTGGACACAGAATAGGAACTGCAGAGCTTGAAAGTGCACTTGTAAGTCATGAAGCGGTTGCGGAAGCCGCTGTAGTCGGAAAACCTCATGAAATAAAGGGAGAATCAATAGTTGCTTTTGTAATACTGAAGTCGAACTATGAGCCAAGTGAAGAGCTTAAAAAAGAGCTTAAGAATCATGTAAGAAAGGTTATAGGACCCATAGCTACGCCTGAGGAGATATATTTTGTAAAATCTCTTCCAAAGACAAGAAGCGGTAAGATCATGAGAAGGGTTCTAAGAGCAATACTCTCTGGAAAAGAAATGGGAGATCTGTCAACGCTTGAAGATTTAGGGGCAATAGAAGAGCTGAAGAGAAAGGGTTAATCTTGTTATATTTTTTATTTCTGCTGAATGAAAAGGGAAACCGTAAAGGAAAAGATCGTCAGACTGTTTATAGAGCAGATAAAAAAAGGATATATAAGCAAAAATTTCGTAAAAGAGCACGGTGCAGAGGAGTTTGTTGAGTGCAGAGATGATAGATGTTTTTTAAAAGAAGAATATAGAAAATTTATAAAAGTAGCTGTTACTGGTGGGGTTTTTGATATACTGCACCCTGGGCATGGAATGCTTCTTGAAGAGGCTAAAAAGATTGCAGATGTCCTTGTTGTAATAGTGGCAAGAGATGAAACCGTAAAGAAAATGAAGAGGGTTCCGATAGTTCCAGAGAATCAGAGGGCGGAAATGGTTGAATATCTAAAGCCTGTAGATGTAGCTATACTCGGAAAGAGCACAAGCAACTTCATAGAAACGATAAAAGACATAAAGCCAGATTACATAGTTCTTGGCTTCAATCAAAGCTTCGACGAGGAGAAGCTAAAAGAAGAACTAAGAATGCACGGATTAAATTCCGAAGTAGTAAGGATTAGGAAGAAAAAAGAATGTCCACTTGACAGCACGAGAAAAATTATAAGTAGAATCGTTGAGATGTGCAAAAAAGGCATTATATGGTGATCTATATGGAGGTAGAACTCTGGAGGATGACATGGAAAGAAGTTGAGGAATATTTAAAAAATAAAAAAGAGATAATACTCCCAATCTGTGCCGTGGAGGAACATGGCTATCACCTACCGCTGAGCACAGACTGCGATATAACAATTGCAATTGTAAAGGAACTCTCAAAAAGAACAAAAATTGCATATCTGCCGCCGATATACTATGGCGTGTGTGTTTCGACGTCAAAATATACCGGAACGATAAGTGTTAGATTTGAAACATTGATGAACTATTTAATAGACATTCTGAAGAGCATAAAAGAAAGCGGATTTGAAAAGATCTACATAGTTAGCGGACATCTCGGCTCTATGCACAAGGCGGCAATAAAGGAGGCTTGTAGAAGAGCTGATATTGAATGTTACTTTTTAGACATGACAAAAATAGATATAGGTGATATATTAGAAAGCGAGCCAATGCACGCATGCGAAGCAGAAACGAGTTTAATGCTATACCTATACGAAAATTTTGTAAGAAAAGAAAAAATAGTTGATGAAAACTATGAAATTCCTAAGTATCTTGTAGGAGAAACGTTAACAAAAAGCGGTGTTTTTGGAAAACCGAGCAAAGCAAGTAAAGAAAAAGGAGAAAAGATATTCAAAAGAATAATTGAGGAATTTGAAAAGGTTTTAAAAGGAGAGATAAAATAGATCAAAGCTTTCTATATAGATCCCTTAAGAGAACGGCATCCTCTTCAAGGTTTGGACTCTCGCTTATCAAAAGCCCGGAAGCTCCAAAATCCTTTAATGCCTTAATGAGGTCTTTATAGTTCATATCGGATTCTCTTAAATTTAAATGCTTCTTTTCTCCATACTCCTCATACTCGATCCCCGATACATGTATGTGCATGTCTTTTATTGCCTCTTTTCCAAGTTCTTCTTCAATTCTCTCAAGAATTTTTGTAAACTCCTCGTAGGTATTGTATTTATGCGTTCTCGCATGTATATGTGCGAAATCTATGCATGGAAGAACATTTTCAAGCTCCTGACTCAGGGATATTACCTCCTCAAGGGTTCCGAACTCCTTCCAGTTTCCAGTAGTTTCCGGTCTTAAGACTACATCAAAATTTATCACGCTTAGAATTTCCTCAATAGCTTTTTTTACTTTTTTATAAACATCTTTCGGATCGTCGCCCATGTAATAAGCTGCATGAAATACAATGTTCCTTGCTCCGCATAGGTGCCCGATTCTTGCAGAATCAATTATCCTTTTTTTACTATATTCAATTTTCTTCTCTTCTCTTGCGTTAAGATTTATGAAGTATGGTGCATGAACACTCAACGCAATTTCATTCTCGTTCGCCGTTTCTCTGACTTTTTTAGCCAGTTCTTCCCTCATTCTTACTCCTCTTACAAATTCTATTTCCATACAATCTAAATTTAGCTCTTTTACTCGGATTATTCCAGAAATAGTGTCTCTCCTTTTTGAGCTATTGGGAACTCCTGCGGTGCCAAATAACAGCATAAATTAGAAAAAACAACTTCACAACAAAAAACTGTTTAAAACGATGTTGTGTTAAAAGGTTTAATAATAATGATTATATAATTAATGATTTAATATAAACTTTATTTAAAAACAATATAATACTATGCATTGGGGTTGTTTTCGAAAAAATAAAAAATTATTTTCTAAAAAACTAAAAGATAAAAAGATGAATTGCTTATTAAAACTTAACTGCAAGCTTATACATTATAAACTAAAGTGTGAATGTGTATACATTTTCAACATGTGAAGCGAAAAATTTATATACTAGTAGTTGTAAAACTATTAATCCTAGGGGGCGCCTTACAAGCTAATTTTTATTTCTATGCCCCCTAGGCCCCCTCCCCCCGTTGTTACAAAATGACAAGGAAGTAAACAACGCTCCGTTGCTAAACGTTTGATAAACTTTTATGCCCATACATTCATAATCTATAATTTACTATGGGGTAAATATTTATAAACTTTTCTATCAAGAAAACGTTTTAAATATTGAGAATGTGAAGTTATAAAGCACCTTATTTAATAGTCATACATTAACTAAAAATCTTTATTTCAGAGCAATCGAGCTCTAATGGCTCTTTTACTTCTATTTCTCTTTCTTTAAGGAAATTTTCTAAGAGACTATTATCTTCAAGAAATTTTTTTATGCCATTTACATGGCTGTGTCCGACAACACACAGAATTTTTTTATCCCTAAATTTTTCTTTTAACATTTTTATCTTTTTAGCCATTATTGCATCTCTCTCTTTTATCAATATTTCTTGGGCTTTTTTATATTCGTCCTCATTTTCATTCCAAACGATCTTCAAAAAGCCAGCTATGCTTCCTTCGTGAAATTTTTCAAATGCTTTTTCATTTTTTATTTTTAAGCTCTTTCTAAGTCTTTTTTCGATAACTTCTTTTTCACAATCTATCAAAAACACTCTTGCATTTATATCGCAAGCAGTTACAATTGCTATTTTCATTTCTGTCTCCAAGTAAAATCTTACAAGCAAAAATTTCATATAATCGTCAGGCGGAAGCTCAACGCATACTATCTCGGGCATCTCCTTTATTATCGCATCCTCAACCTCGGCTATCGAGTATTGGTGTCTATGGTGAACTCCTACGAACTTTATCATAAATGCATGGAAGAATATTAACTCCTAAAAGATTTTAAAATGGTTATTTATCAAGCAGAAAACCTCATATAGTTAAGAACAAATAAAAAAAGTATATAGAAAACCACTATTTTCTTTGTCAGCGATATTGCTCTTTTTAAATCCTTCTTTTTAGGAAATTCTTTTGTTTCATTTATGGAGTAAACACCTATCTTCTCAAGCCTAACGTTTAGCAGGAATGCATATAGAGATATGGGCAAATAGTTTACTTTGAACTTGTATTTAAAAACATCCATTATCCTTCGATTTTTTATGTAGTATATTAAGAAGACGGCAAGCAAAAATCTGGAGGGAAAAAAATTAAGAAAATCATCCAACCTCGCAGCAAGCTTGCCAAAATATACGTATCTATCATCTCTATATCCAATAAGAGAGTCTAAAAGATTTACAACCCTATATATAAATGCACCGTATACTCCAAAAAGAGTAAAGTAGAAGAGGGGGGCTATAACAGCATCTACAACGTTGTCCGCAAGGGATTCTATGCTTGCAGAATATAGGTGCCCCTTGCTAAGGTTCTCGGTTCTTCTGCTGACAATTTTTCCCACATTCTTTCTTAACTCCTCTATGTCATCAACCAAACATGCATTCACGTGTTCAAAGAGAGATCTTATTGAAAATGATATCTTAAGTAAATATGACAGAAGAAGTATCCTTAGATAGTAATTTTCTATATTGTTTACGAAAAAAACTATTAAAAAGGCTGAAAAAATTATAAAAATAGTTAAGAAGGATCCAGCAACAATATCAAAAAAATTTTTCCTTCTTTTATATTTCCTATCAAAGAACTCAACCACTTTTGCGAAATATGTAATTAAATGGAATTTTGGCTCGCCAATGATTAAGTCTATAGCTATTGCGATAGCCAAGATTTCTATCATGTTAGAAGTTAATGCACAAGCTGAAATATATGAATAACCGCATCAAGCTCGTTGTAAAAAAGATGAATGAAATGGATCTTGACTACGTTGTTGTAACAAGACCTGAGGATATTTACTATTTAACTGGATATTATCCTTTATCTTTCACGGTGATGGTAATAAAAGATTCTATAAAGCTCTATATTCCAAATATAGATTCAACATACGCAGAGAGCTGTGGCTTAAGCTTTGAATACGAGGTGTATAGAAAAAAACCAGAAATTAATTTAAAAGGGAAAGTTGGTGCTGATCTAAACCATATAAATGCCAAATTTTATGAAAATTTTTTAAAAAAATGTAAGGTAATTGATTTCAGCATCTTAGAGTTTAGAGCTGTAAAAGATAGAGAGGAAGTTGAAAAAATTAGAAAAGCTACTAAGATTTCGGAAAAAATTATGAGCATTGCCGAAATTCTCGTCTCAAAAAATATTACGGAAAGAGAAGCTGCATTAGAGCTTGAGAGAATTGCAAGTATGGTAGCTGATAAGGCTTTTGACTTTATAGTTGCCTCTTGGGAAAACTCCAAGATACCCCATGCAAAACCTTCGATGAAGAGGATAGAGGGAAACGTTATTATTGACCTTGGAGTTAAATACGAACACTACTGCTCCGATATGACGAGAACATTCGTTTTTGATGAAAGGATATACGAGGTATATGAAGCCGTTCTTGAGGCTCAAAAAGAAGCTATAAAAAGTATAAGAGCTGGTATAAGAGCAAAAGAGATAGATAAGGTGGCAAGGAATGTTTTAAGGGAATATGGATATGAGAAGAACTTTATACATTCCTTAGGTCATGGAATTGGGTTGAGCGTTCATGAGCATCCGAACTTAAGCATAAACTCTGAGGACATCTTAAAGGAGAACATGGTTGTAACCGTGGAGCCGGGAGTATATACAGATTTCGGTATAAGAATAGAGGATGTTGTTCTGGTTAAAAGAAAAGGTGCAAGAATTTTAAGCAAATATAAAAAATAGAGCTAATCTGTATACATTTTATATATTGTCTCTCTTTGTTAAAAATTACAATTAAATTAATAGATTTAAGGAGGATTAAAAGAATGATTATAAAAAGAATTGAAATAACAAATTTTAAAAGTTTTAAAGAATTAAAAGTAGATCTTGGGAAATTTAACGTATTAATTGGTGCTAATGCCTCTGGGAAGTCCAACTTTGTTGAAATTTTTAAGTTTATTAGAGATATAGCAAATTATGGATTAGAAAATGCAATATCAATGCAGGGAGATATTGAATATCTCAGAAATATAAAAATTGGTGCATCTGAAAATTTCTCATTAAAAATAGTTTCAGAAGTTGAGTATGGTATACTTGGACGCCGAACAAGAAGAGGTTTATTGGGGATAAAAGTTTATGAAACCATATATGAGTTTTCATTAAAATTTAAGAAAAGAGGTAGAGGTTTTGAAATTGTTAGAGATAATTTAACACAAAAGTGTGAATTTGTCAAACTTGAAAGGAATTAAAAAAAAATTAAAGAAAAAGAGGAAATTGAGAAGGGAG
>JALTZZ010000093.1 GCA_027051165.1 archaeon
TTAATAATGTATAATAGCTTGTGCTCAAATAATAAACAATTAAAAATTAAACATATGCTTTTTCCTTAACATATTCTTCATTTATTCTCCGTTTTTCCCCTTTTATTATATTTTCCAATGATTCTATTGCTCCCGGCTTATAAAGCGGCTTGTTATTGTTTCCGCAGTTATAGCTATATGTGCACTTTGGGCAACCGTCCTTTCTCTTACACTTGCACGATTTAAGGATGTTTAGTGCTCTTTCAAAGGCTCTCTCAAGTCTATCGTAGAGGAGCTTAGAAACACCATTTCCCCCTATCGCTCCATCGTATATGAATATTGTTCCGCTCTCTCCCATAGAAACACCGCCTATCTCCTCGCTTCCTCCGCCAATAAGCATGTTGCTGCTCTCTATTAGGACGTGCTCAAGTGCATGAAAGCTTCCAGCGATATCCTCTGCGTTTTCTCTTGGCTGCGGAGCAGTAAACACAAATCCCTTAGTCTCATACGTATAACTTATCGGGTCTATGCTCTCCTCCTTTATCTTTCTGTTCGTAAAAATTTCCTTCTCTATATACCCGTGAACTATCTCCGTTATTCTAAGCTTTGCAAACACAACCTCTAAGCCATATACCTTTCTCTTAGAAACAACCTCGACTATCTCTGGAATTGTAAATCTAAGAGGCTCTGTTTTTACGTTTTCTTCGGAGGTAGGCTTTAAGTAAGCTTTTCTCTCCTCCAAATCGAGCTTAACGCTTCTATAGATTTTTGCTGCATGAAGATATATCGCATTTGGAAAGAGCTCCCTTATAGCTATGGGCAAATTTCTCTCACCTATATATTTGCCGTCAAGTATTATCTTTATGCTTTCTCCTCCACCTCTGATATTATACTTAAGAAAAACTTCTCTTGCTCTTTTAGTTGGAATATATACCTTATCTATCTTTTTAAACATTCCGTCTTTAACAAGCTTCTCTTTTAAATCTTCAAATTCTCTAAACTCATAGAAAAGCAGTGGTTTATCTAAGCACGCTCCTATAAGCTGGTAACGTGCTATTACCTCGTTCTTTGGCTCTATAAAAGCCGGCTCTATATCGCTGAAATAGTCATCTGGATTTTCTCTGTAGTAGTTGCTTATTGGGTCGTCTTGCCTCAATATTAAGAACGCAAAGCTTTCCTGACCCTTCCTTCCAGCCCTTCCAATCCTTTGAACAAGTCTCGTGTAATTAACTAAGAGGCTTAAAACAGCATCCACATCGCCTATATCTATGCCAAGCTCCAGAGTAGGTGTCGCAACTATTGCATCTATCTTTCCACGTCTAAAGTCTTCTTCAACTCTACGCCTGTAGCTTGCTGTTAACCCTGCTCTGTGAACGGCAACATTTAAATTATTTTTCATTGATATTCTTGTTATTATTTCCGCATTTTTATGTGTGTTGGCAAAGACTATTGTTTTAAGCTTTTCCCTCAGCAGCTCTTTGAGGATATCAACAACAACGGAGTATTCACTTAGCTGTGGATATATAATCAGGAGATGTGTTGTTCTTCTCGAACCCCTACCTTCGACAACCTCAACTTTTCTTCCGAAGAGCATTGTGCAGAATTCTTCAGCATTAGCTATTGTTGCACTTGCACCTATTATTACAAAGTCCTTGAATCTGCTCAATCTTTTTATGATAAAGTGGACGTTTGTTCCAAAAGCCCCCTTATATTCGTGAACTTCATCTATTACAAGAAAGTCTATATTTTTAACCAAGTCCTTAAACGTGCTTTTTGGTAGAGAAAGATGAAGATTCAGCATGTCCGGGTTTGAGATAAGAACGTCTGGTGGATTCTCTGCTATCTTCCTTCGCTCCTCGCTTGTTGTGTCTCCGTCAAAAACTTCGAATCTAACTCCAGTGAACCTCTCTATAAGCTTAAATTTCTTCAGCTGATCTCTTGCAAGAGCCTTTGTTGGATAAATTATAAGAGCCTTTACACCGCTTTTTTTACATTTTAATATCTTTTCAACAATTGGAATTATAAATGCTTCTGTTTTCCCGCTCGCAGTTGGAGCAACGATAACAACGTTTTTTCCCTCACGAATCTTATTTAACGCTTCTTCCTGAAATCTGTATAATCTTTTTATTCCTTTATATATCAAAAATTTCTTTATTTTTTCATCAATATCCAAATCTTCTATCTTTCTTCCAAATTCTATATCTTTTTCTTCTATAATTTTATATTTAACAACTTCTATACTTCTTTTTGCAACTATCCTCCTCAGTATATCCGGGATACCTTTTTTATGCTTTTCAGCATCTTTTTTTAAAATTTTAAGCCTTTTATCATAAAATTCCTCAATAAGCTTCTCATATGCCTCTTCTATACTGTCGGTTTTATATTTGAATCTAAGATTGCAGTTGAGACATATTAGCCCTATTCCGTCTTCAAGCTTTACGTATATGAGCTCTCTACCACAACCTACGCACTTTAGCTCCACGGAATAATTTTACAGAATAACATTAGAAATAAAAATATTTGAGGAAAAATTTTCCGAATTTCGTAAAGAAATATCGAACTTTTACCGAGATAACGAGATATTAATATGACCCATTTTAAACTTAAAATTAAAAGAAAAAAGAGAAGAGAAATTTATGTTCATTATATGCCGAGTATAGTTATGTCCAGAACTACTTTATTTGGACTGGCACTTCTTTTCTATGTTTTTCGATGTCCTCTTTCGTTCTTGTTTTCATTTCTTTAATTTTCTCCATTAAACTCTTCATCTCACCGATATCTTTATATATACCCAAAAATGCTTCTACTTGCACTTCTTTCATGATCTTTATTGCATTCTTTGCATGCACCTTTGCTGAAACTGCTAATCCATATGCTTTTCCATAATTTCTATTTTCATAGGCTTTTCTTGCTTCATAAAGTTCCTTTTCTGAAAGTTCTATAAGTCTCTCAACAGCAACCTTTGCTACGCCCGTATATTCAGCAAATTTTTCTTTTGCTTCATTTAATTTTCCTTCCGCCTCTTTAATCTCTCTTGAAGCTCTTTCTTTTATAGGCATCTCTTCAACTTCTACCTCTTTTACAACCTCTTTTATTTCCAGCTCTATCTCTTTAATCATGTTCGGAGTCCTCTTAATAACAACCTTACCCGGTTTTAGTTCTCTGAGGATCTCCTTAGCCAGCGGTGGTATCTGATTATCCTTTACTAAGATCACAACTGCATTAAGCTCCTCAGCTTTTTTTACAATTTCCTTTAAGGAATAGTCATCAAATCCGTATAAAACGACTACATTTGAAACTTCGACATTAAAAACGTTCTTTAAGAGATTTACCGCTAGTGCTGCGGTTTCGTATCTATCACTTCCGCTGGCTCTTATTATATCGTAATCGCTGAGAGAATCTTCATACTTATCTACAACCGCTATTTTTCCACCTATTATAATGATCTTTGATGGTGAATATGCTTTTATTCTGTCTACAATGGTGCTGTTGTATACTCCCCAAGGTGTTACAAATATATCAACCTCCATTCCCTTCCTTTCCAGAGAACTTTCTACTGTAGCAGCAACTGCCATATCAGCCTCGTTGTCACTTACAAGTATAGCTACCTTCAGCTCTTGAGAATTTACTACCGGTATTAGAAGTAAAACAAACATTACTGCGAACATCCATTTCACGTGCATGTTGAAATCTCCCACGAAACATGTTTATAAGGTTTATGTTTCAGCGAAAACACCTGTCCAAATAACGAAGTATTGGCACAAGCATGCACACAGTAAAATATATAAGCGGAGAAAGAGGGCGAGGAATATGAAGGTATATATTTTCGGTTGCGGAAAGGTGAACTATAGCGATAAAAGTTTATTCAACAAGAAATTTCTTAACTTTGCTTGATTTTATCAAAAAGGAAGTTTTCGAAAGGCTCAGCTTAGATTATGTTCATGAAACCCTTGGCAAGGGCGCAAGGTTGAACGTCTCCTCTTACAAGCAAAGTCTTCTTTATTTAGAAGTGGACTGAAAGATAAGAGCTTGTAGCGTAAAAAACCATCAGAAATGCTAACTTCTTCGCCCACATCTTCATGTTCTATTGCTGCTCCTTGGGGTGATGACTTATTTGGACAGGTCTTAAATACCTAACAAAAGATTTATATAGTAGAAAACAGTGGCTTAAGATTGGTGAATGCTTTGAAGGTAAGGGTTGGAGATAAGGTTAAGGTAAGCTACATTGGCATGCTGGAAGATGGGAAAATTTTTGACACAAGCTATGAAGATGTGGCTAAAGAGGCTGGTATCTTCTATCCAGAGAGAAGTTACGAGCCTATTGAATTTGTTGTAGGTAGCGGTGAAGTAATCGCTGGCTTGGATGAAGCCGTTGTTGGCATGGAGCTTGGTGAAGAAAAGGAGGTAAAAATTCCACCAGAAAAGGCTTATGGTCACGTAAGAGAAGATTTGATCCAAAGAATTCCAATAGAAATATTTAGAGATAGCGGAATTGATCCAAAAGAGGGATCCTACGTAAGCACGAGCTACGGTATTGCGAGAATCTCTAAGGTTATGGAGGATGAAGTGGAACTTGACTTTAATCATCCACTTGCAGGAAAAAACTTGGTGTTTAGGATAAAAATAGAGGAGATTATAAAAGAAAAAGAGTAAACCACTATTTTTTTATTTATTTTTTAGTTTAAAGATTAGAAAATTTCAAGCAATTTTAAAATGAATTCTGCAAGTTTTCTTTTATCTTCATCTGTTTTCATTAATATGTTCGTTTTAATACACTTTATACCCATTTTTTCTATCTCTCTGCATACCTCCTCATCTTCATCCGCATCAATTAGAAAGTATTTTATATAATCTCTGTATATTTCTGCAACACCTTTGGAGTTTGGTTCATAATTCATGGCTTTCATAAACTTATCAGCAACCCCACTAAAAGGTTTTCCTTTAATCAATGGACTTACTGCTAAGCATTTTTCCTTTTTCTTTTTTATTTCTTCTGAAATTTCTTTAATTGATAATATTGGTAATATGCTTGTTATAGGATTGCTCGGACCTATTATAACCGCTTCCGCTTTTTTTATTGCCTTTAAAGCTTTTTCACATGGTTTTTTTGTTCCTCTATAGTAGACATCTTTTATATTCGGCTCTGCCCTATGCTTGACAAAGAACTCCTGCAGATGTAAGTCTCCTATGTCGGTTAAAACCCTTGTTTCTATTCTTTCATCGCTCATTGGATATATCTTCGCCTTTACTCCGAGAGCCTTAGCTTGAAGCTCTATAGCCGTGCACAGCTTGTCTTTCTTCATTATATGCTTTTTGAATATATGGCTCGCCCTATCCAAGTCCCCAATTCTTAGATATTCTTCATAACCAAGCTTAATTAACATTTCATGTGTTTTAAAAGTGTCGTTTTTTATCCCATACCATGTTTCCTCGTTTATTATTCCGGCAAATGTATAGATAACAGTATCTACATCTGGTGAAAAATAGCCATGCTCAAGCTCCATATCGTCTGCAGTATTAACAATCACACTTATTTCTTCTTCTGGATAAATCTGCTTTAATCCTTGAAGCAGTTTTGGTGTTCCCGTGCCGCCTGAAAGAACAGCTATCATAATATATTTATTTTTTGGAAACGTTTGTAAAAAAATTAAAAAATTTAAAATCTTTATTTCTTCTTTTTCTCGTTGTTCTTTTTTGTATTCTTCTTTTTTCTTCTACCACACTTCCTCGGCAAATCTTTCACCCAATTTAAATATTTGCATTTAATCATATAAATACTTAACCGTTCACATTTATGTGCATGATGATGGCATGACAGCTAACCTTTATTTAAGATTTTCCACCATTTAAACAGATATTCCGTTCTCTTTTAATTAAAAACTGTATAAAATTTTCTTAATAGTTCTTCATGCTTTTCGAGTTAAGCTTTTCTTTTAGTTTGATGATAGATTTGAAGCAGTTTACAGAGCTCCTTGAGAGGGATGAGGAGGGTGAAAGAGAATTGCGGATATCTTAGCAAGCAATATTCTAACGAGATTTTTATATAAGTTAAATTGGGCAAAAATAGCAAAAGCAGTATAGAACCATTTTCTTAAAAAATAAAAATTAAGAGAAAAGTTTCTTTCTTCTTTCATCTATGATTTTAAGCATCTTCTCAACGGTCTCTTCTGGAGTTTCTCCGATAAAGAAGAATCCTCCAAGTATCTTTTCTGCCTCTTCCGTTAAAAGCTTTGTTACAAGTTCGCTTCCTAAGATTCTCGGAACCGGATTTACATGAGTAGGCACTCCCAGAGCTACAGCCCATGTTCCTATTGCCATGGCTTTCTCGGTTGTATATTCCGGTGCACTTGCAACTACGGGGAGGTCTTTAATCGAAACTCCAAGCCTATCAGCTATAGCTCCAAGCAGATCTCCTATCCTTGAATTATCAACGCATGAGCCAAAATGTAGAACCGGCGGAAGAGCTTCTAAGCCAGCGGCACTTCCAAGAGCTTTAAGAACCTTCCTCAATCCATCGCCAGCGAGCTTGTATCCCTCAGGCACCATTAAACCAGCTTTAGCATGTGCATGTGCCGCACATCCCGTTGCTATAACCAAGACATCGTTCTTAACCAAGAGCTTTGCAATTTCTACATGCATATAGTCGTGCTTCACCTTTGGGTTGTTGCATCCAACTATTGCTGCAAATCCCCTTATGTCCCCGCTTTTCACGGCATCTATAACCGGTTTAAGCGGATCTTCTGGCGAGATTTTTTCAAGAACCTCAAGGAGGGATTCCACACTAAAACCTGCGAGAACCTTTGCTTTAAACTTTGGTATTTTAATTTTACTTTTATCTCTCATTTTAAAGCTTTCTATTGCTTTTCTTACTATTTTTCTTGCTATTTCATCCGCCTTTTTTGTATCAAGCTCTATATGTTCCGCACCCGGAATTTTAACTATAGGTGATGTTGTTATGAGCTTTGTATGGAAGCATTTAGCTATCTCCGCCAAGCTCGGATATATGCACTGATAATCAACGACTATTGCATCTAAGGCTCCAGTTGCTATTACGAGCTCGCTGTTAAGCTCATTTCCAACTACTCTGATACCCTGCCTTTCAAGTATCTCGTTGCCCGTGCAGCATATTCCAACGACGTTTATTCCCTTAGCTCCAGCTTTTTTAGCTTCTTCCTCAAGCTCCTCTGCAGCTTCAACTATCTTCTCGCTTAGAATTGGAACATGCCCGTGACATGCAATATTTACGTAATCCTCCTCAAGAACTCCCATTCCAGCTTCGCTGAACTTTGGCTTTGGAGTTCCGAAGAGAATATCCTGCAGATCCGTGCTCATGCTCAGCCCGGCATAGCCATCTACGATGCTTGCCTTAACAGCCCCTAACACGAGGTTCACCGGATCTGCATCGTTCCCCATGCTCGTTCTGTGCATGCCCTCGACAACTGTAACGCTCGCTCCGCTCGGCAGAACACCAAGCTTTTTCCAAGTCTCTATCCTCTCCTCTGGTGCGTGAAGCTTTATCCACGCCATTGTTCCATTGTCTATGCTCCTTCCTATATCCTCCAATGCAAGAAGGGCAACTTTTTTTGCAAGCTCGTTTGTATCATCTGCATGAATTCCAAGCTTCTCAGCTATTCTCTTTAACTTTTCAACGTCCTTTATTTTATAGGGTGCTAAGCCTTCGGCAGCCTCTAAGAGAACCATTGCAACGTGCCTTGCATGATCAACATGCGAAGAAGTTCCTCCAAGAATGTTCCTCAAAAGATTCCTTGCCACCATAACGTCTGCATTTGCTCCGCATACACCCTTATCTGCCTTATTTGTTATCTTGCACGGACCCATCGCACATATTCTACAAGAAACACCTAAATAGCAGTATATACATCTTGGCTGTTGTTTTGCAAGCCTATCAAAAACTGTTTCAATACCGAGTTCCTTAGCCACTTTCAAAAGCTCAAGATTCGCTTCATCTATTGTAATATCCTCAATCTTCCTCGAAAGAATATTTTCCCTCTCCTTCACAATAGGACTCGTGTCCATACAAAAACCTCCATAAAAAGAGAATTTTTTTAACGTTGAACCTATATATTGCACTTATTAGTGAATAATAAAAAACATTTCTTGTGAAAAACTGTATAAATTTTTAATTTTTTTGTTATTCTCAATTCTGCAAATAATATAATAAAAAAATTTCGCTATAAAAATAAGCCTTTTATATGTAAGAGCTTAACTTTTAAAAATTTTTCTCAACGATATAAGCACCTTGATTTTCAGATTTCCACAGAATATAAGGAGCGGTATAACATGGCTTACTACGGCAAGCTTCTAAGAATAAACCTTACAGAAGAAAAAATAAGTGTTGAGGATGTGGATGAAGAGCTTTACATGAATTTCATTGGCGGAAGAGGTATAGGGGCAAAAATTCTCCTTAACGAGTTAAAACCGAAGATAGATCCTCTTAGCGAGGACAACAAGCTCATATTTGCTACGGGTCCTCTAACGGGAAGTGCTGTCCCAATGTCCGGTAGATGTTCATTAACGTCAAAATCTCCTCTAACAAATACAGTTTTTGATTCTAATTCTGGTGGATACTTTGGTGCTGAACTTAAAAAAACTGGTTTTGATATAGTAATAATTGAAGGAAAGGCTGAAAAACCTGTTTATATAAAAATAGAGAATGAAAATGTTGAAATAAAAAGTGCGGAGAACCTCTGGGGCAGGAGCACGAGCGAAACTACTGATGCACTCTCTAAATATGGTAAAGTAGCCTGTATAGGATTAGCCGGGGAAAATCTCGTTAGATTTGCAAATATAATAAACGATGGAGGAAGAGCTTTTGGTAGAGGCGGTTTAGGAGCTGTAATGGGATCAAAAAATCTTAAGGCTGTTGTGGTTAGGGGGAACAAAAAACCAAAAATCGCAAACGAATACGCTTTTAAGAAGTATGTGGGTGAACTCAGAGAAATCCTGAAGCACCCGGCGTTGGAAGCTGTTAGGCTCTATGGAACAGCAGACCTTGTAAACATAGTAAACAAGTTTGGTGCTCTTCCTATAAAGAATTTCCAGTATACTTTTACGGAGATGGCTGAAAAAATTAGCGGAGAGAGACTTGCAAAGGAGCTTTTAAAGAAGAGATACGGTTGCTACGCCTGCCCGGTTCAATGCGGCAGGATAACATCTGTAAACGGCATGGAAATACACGGTCCAGAATTCGAAAGCATATGGAGCCTCGGGGCAAACCTTGAGATATTCGACTTAAAAGCGATAACAATGGCTAACCATTTATGCAACGAACTTGGAATTGATACTATATCTATGGGTGGTGTTATTGCATTTGCGATGGAAGCGTATGAAAAGGGATTCATAGATGAGGAGATAAAATGGGGCGATAAAGAAAAGGTTTTGGAGCTTATAAAAAAGACCGCTGAAAGGCAAGGTATAGGGAATCTTCTCGCGGAAGGAGTTGCAAGGTTGTCTAAAGAACTAAATGCTGACTTCGCAATGCATATAAAAGGATTGGAGATGCCAGCATACGATCCGAGAGCCTTAAGGGCAATGCCCCTTGCTTATGCCACGAGCAATAGAGGTGCATGTCACTTAAGGGCATATACGATTTCCCAAGAAGTTCTTGGACTACCGAGATTTATACCAAAGGAATTTGAAATAGCAGGATACGTCAAAAAACTTCAAGACATCTTTGCTGCACTTGATTCGCTTATTGTATGCAAGCTCACAACATTTGCTACCTTCAAAACTCTGAATCTTGAAGCAGAAATCTATGCAAAGCTCCTTACATCTGCAACTGGAATATACTTCAGCGAGGAGGAGCTGCTAAGAGCTGGAGAAAGGATATACAACATTGAAAGATACTTCAACAACAGAGAAGGCATTGCAAGGGATCACGATCTTTTACCAAGGAGATTCTTTGAACCTATTCCAAGCGGTGTGGCTAAGGGCAGAATCGTAGAAAACTTTGAAAGACTTCTCGATGCATATTACTTGGCAAGAATGTGGAGCTTTAGTGGTGAAGTAAGTGAAAAAAAGCTTATGGAACTTAAAATTATAAAAGAAGAGAAATTTCCAAAGCTTCAGGTTGCACTCGATTTAAGAAATTTAAATGAAGCTATAAGAATAGCAGAACAAAGCTTAAGAGGTGGTGCACACATCCTTGAGGCTGGAACACCCCTAATAAAAATGTTTGGCATGCGTGCTGTAGAAGAGCTTTCAAGAAGATTTCCGAATGCAACAATAGTTGCAGATTTGAAAACTATGGATACTGGATATATAGAGGTAGAGATGGCTGCACAAGCTGGTGCTGATATAATCTGCATCCTCGCTTTGGCAAGCGACGAAACAATAAAAGATGCATTAGGTGCTGCGAAGAAATACAACGTAAAAGTGATGGCAGACCTGATAGGGATAGAGGATAAGGATGAGATAATAGAGCGTGCAAAAGAGCTTGAGAAGCTTGGAGTTGACTATATAATATTCCATATAGGAATAGATAAGCAGATAAGAAGCGATTATGATAAAATACCATTCCCGATACTCAACGAACTTGCAAAGAGCGTTAGCACACCTATAGCCGTTGCGGGAGGTTTAAAGAAAGAAACTGTTCCAAAAGCTATAAAAGCGGGTGCAAAGATAATTATTGTAGGAGGTGCAATTACAAGGTCAAGCGATCCTGAAATGGCTACTAAAGCTATAATAGAAGCGATGAAAAATTAAAGGGTGTTGATGTGTTTAAAAGAAATAATAAAAAAGAAGGAATAGATAGGAGAAAGCTTGAGCATATCGAAATCTCTATTACAAAAGATGTTGAAAGTGAAGAATCCAACGGTTTTGAAGATATCATACTCATCCACAGAGCTTTGCCTCAAATAGATTTTAATGAAATTGATGTAAAAACAGTTTTCTTGGGAAGAGAAATAAGCATGCCCATAGTAATTGCTGGCATGACGGGTGGACACAAAAAAGCTAAGGAAATAAACAAAAACCTTGCAATTGCTGCAGAAAAGCTTAACATCCCACTCGGAGTTGGAAGTCAAAGGGCAGCACTTGAAAAAAAGGAGCTTGAGGACACATTTTCCGTAGTAAGGGACTATGCCCCAAACGCTTTCGTAATAGCTAACATAGGCATAGTTCAGTTCTGCGTTGAATATACAGTTGAGCATGCAGAGATGGCTGTAGAGATGATAGGAGCAGATGCCATAGCTCTGCATTTAAATCCGCTACAAGAAATTCTGCAAGAAGAGGGAGATAGAAACTTTAGCTGCTGTCTTGATGCAATAAGGGAAATAAAGAAGAGTCTAAATGTCCCGGTAATAGTTAAGGAAACTGGAGCTGGAATCTCTCTTGAGGATGCCGTTCTCATAGAAAAGGCTGGTGCAGATGCAATAGATGTAGGTGGCTTGGGAGGAACAAACTTTGCAAAAATAGAGTTCTACAGAAACAACAACGAAAAAGCAAAGCTCTTCTTCAACTGGGGAATAAAAACGGCGATATCACTTATAGAATGCCTTTCATCAACAAATATACCTATAATAGCGACTGGCGGTATAAGAAATGGTTTGGAGGTTGCAAAGTCCATTGCCTTAGGTGCAATAGCATGCGGAATTGCTCTTCCTTTTTTAAAAAAAGCTGTAATTAGCTCACAAGAGGTTTTAAAAGAGGCTAAAAAAATTGAAGAAGAGCTTAAAATGGCAATGTTTCTTACAGGATCAAAAAATATAGAAGAACTCAAAAAAGTAAACGTTATAATAAAGGGATTTGTTAAGGAATGGCTTGATGCGAGAGGTATAGAGATCAGCAGCTTTGCAAGAAGGCGATGAAAATGAAAGTTGTGGCAGTGGGAGGTTACGAAGAAGTAGGAAGAAACATGACTTATATCGAGGTAAATGGGAAGGGAATAATAATAGACATGGGAATAAGGCTTGATAGAGTTCTGATTCACGAAGATACTGATATATCAAAACTTAGTATAGAAGATCTGCGTAGAAGGGGTGTGATTCCAAATGATGAAGTTATAAACAGAAAAAAAGTTAAAGCAATTATATTAACACATGGGCATCTTGATCACTCTGGTGCTGCCTTTATTCTTGCAAAAAAATATAATGCCCCAATAATAGCAACGGAATACACTGCAAGACTCGTTCAGAAAGATGGTGTGGAAAATCAAATTTTTACCGTGGAGACTGGAGAAATATTTCAAATAACAAACGACATATCCGTTGAGTTTATAAATATTACTCACAGCATTCCCCAGACAGCGATGATAGCTGTTCATACAAAAAAAGGAACAATTGTTTACGCAAACGATTTTAAGCTTGACGATACTCCAACTGTTGGAAAGATACCAGATTACAAGAGACTTAAGGAGCTTGGAAAAGAGGGTGTAAAAGTTTTAATTGTTGAAACAACAAGAGTTATGGAAGAAGGGAGAACTCCAAGCGAAAAAATAGCACAGGACATGCTGAGAGACGTTCTTTTAAAGGCTGATGATGACAGAGGACTAATTGTTACGACGTTTTCTTCCCATGTTGCAAGAGTCGGTGCAATAGCAAACCTTGCTAAGAAAATAGGGAGAGATGTTCTTATTTTAGGAAGATCTATGGAAAAATATATAGGAATTGCGGAGGAAATGAAAATTATTGATTTGCCAGAGGGAACTCATATATATGGAGAGGTTGTAGCTGTAAGCAAGGCACTTAGGAAGGCAAAGAAGGAAAAAGAAAAATATCTCTTAATAGTAACCGGACACCAAGGAGAGCCAGATGCTCTTTTAACAAAAATAAGCAACAAAAAAGTTCCATATAAAATAGAAAAGGGGGATCAAGTTGTTTTCTCAGCAAACGTTATACCAAATCCTATAAACATGGCTCAACGCTATGCACTTGAGACAAAGTTGAAGATGCAGGGAGCAAGGCTCTTTAAGGGTCTTCACGTAAGCGGACACGCTTCTAAGGAGGATCACAGAGATCTCTTGAAAATGCTCAACCCAGAGAACATTATACCCTGCCACGGTAGCTTAGATATGGTCGCAAGCTATGTAGAGCTTGCAGAAGAGGAAGGATATACCCTAAACAGAAATATGTTTATTCTAAGAAACGGTCATTTTATTGAGTTTTAGAAATTGTGATAGAATATGGACAGATGATAAAATCTGCCTTTATTTTTATGATTTAAGATTTATATAGCATTTCTTGATAGAAAAACACTTAAATATTTGTCATTATTAAAATTACCGTGAATATTATTTGAATCATTAAGAAGTGTGACAAATTTTTCTTAAAAGTTGAGGGAATTGATTAAGTTGTTAACCCCCCTGCAGAGTCATGACTCAGCAAGGGCTTGAAGCTTTTCCTTGCTGTTAAATCCCAGAGAAATGAGCATGCCCAATAAAAGGACACTCAAGGCTGCGAACTTTATAACAGAGCGCTTAGAATATCTGTGTAAGTTCTTTA
>JALTZZ010000094.1 GCA_027051165.1 archaeon
GAAGGATATAATATAGCAATCATAGTAGTAGATTATAATAACAATATTATCTTTAAAAAAATATATACAATACATGACGGCTTTATTACAGAAACTAAAACTAGTGATGTTGATGTAATAATTGTGTTGAAAGATACGGATTTGGAAGAAATCAGGCAAAAATTTGAAATTTATTCAAAAAATGGATGGACATTAAATGAAATTATTAAAATGAAGCTATTTATTCTTGATAAAATAAAATTTGAAGGAAATTTATTACCTTATGGGGGTGGTTAAATGGACTGGATAGTTTTCCCTCTGCTCGAGTTGTTCGGGCAGGATTTAGGTTTGATAAGCATATTTTCAATATTCTGGTGGGCATTGGCAATTATAATAATGATTTATTTCAACGGAGACTGGAAAGATTTCATGATGTATTTCTTATGGAGCATAGCGATAACTATAGGCTTCATGCTACTTATAGTGCCAGGAATCATCCTATTGATCTACTTTCTCTGGAAGCATGGCATAATAAACTTAGCAGCGTTTCTGCTCGGTCCGGTAGGCTGGGCTCTCGGAGCATCTTTTGGGTGGTATGAATGAACTGGGGTAAAATAGCGATAGCCTTAGCTTACGATATAATAGATGCATTGAACATAATCCCGGGGTTAAGCGACGTGCTGGAAGTATTTACAGGTGGCGGAGTAGCTTATGCCTTAACACAAAACCCAAAGGCCACTATAGCAAGTGCAATAGATGGAATTATCCCAGCTCCCTTTGATATTTTTCCAACCACTACGGTCGTAGTAATAGCAGATGAGTTAGGATTATTGGATTAGGGTGATATGGATGTGGAAGTTTGCAGTTTTATTCCTTGTGGCTGTAATACTCGCTGTCATGATAATAGGAACGGAAGAAACAACTAAAACTATACTGCTGGGTTTAGTTTGGGCGTTATTTGCGAGAATATTTTGGAAAATAACTGGAGATGATTGAAATGGAGCCTGCCATAACGATATTGGCTATATTTACAGTAGCCGTGTTGATCATAGGAATACATTCAAGCTGGGAGTATGCAGCACTATTAGCAATGGCATGCACGATAGCTCCGTTGTTTTTGGTCCCATCCCAGTATTTTGATTTCTTAAAAATAACATTGTTCGATGCGGAAATATACAAAGTAACAGTATTTACGTATCTGCTTGTATTTGTAAGCGTTGTTGTAGGATATGCATTTAATTCATGGCTTAAAGTTATATTTGTTGGGATATTCCTCGCTCTCATCGCTTATAAGCTGGGATTATTGGGAAACGTCCCTGTAGACATAAGTTTAAGTTTAGGTGGTAAAAATGCCGCAGGTGCTAATATTGGATGATGTAGACCTATTTAGGGCAAAAGAAGAAGTCGAATACCTTAAACAGTTGATTAACATCCATAAACGCCATGATTTAAAAACGATATGGAAAATATTGAAGCAAATCGAGGAGGGATAAGGAAGTTGGCATTTATACCAGGTCTAAGCCTCGAGGACGGTATAAGGTTCTGGAACATAATAATAGCAGTGCTCTTAGGTATCTATGCATACTACTCAATACGAGAGGGAGAGGGAGAAAACGGTATAATTTGTTTAGGTGCCGCTATATTCAGCTTATTAATCTCATGGGGATCAAGCTTTTACAAGTCAGTATGGGTTGCAGGAGCTCTTATAGTACTTGCTATAGTTATGTACATAACTCCTCTCAGCGAGGGGATCCTGCCAAAACTTATGTTTTATACCGGTGGAGCTATTCTGGGAGCTGCTATCCTTACATACATATTCCCGGCACAAGCCTCTGGAGGAACTGAAGGCTTCCTACTTGCAACAGTTATACTTGGCTTGATAATAGTAATAGACACGACTATGGGCAGATATGACGAATGGTGGCAAGTTTTATTGGTATTTTCCATCCCAGTAGTAGCTGCGGTCTTACTTATAACAAGTTTCGGTGTGGACCATGCTTGGTATGGCTTGGTCATGATGTATTTCGGGGTAATATTAGGCTTATTCGGTTTATTCAGCTACATTGTTGATCCCATATTCTTCGGAGGACTTCTCGTATTTACAGATGACTTTGTAGGAGAAATAATGGCTGGAAAAGACGCTGGTTTGCTAAATTTATGGTTTTTCCTCGCTCTGGTGGCTGGAATAATATACATTATTTATAAATACAAGGAGGACTGGCTGTGAGAGGAGCCGTAATATTGGCTGTAATGTTGGTAATATGCCTGCCGGCAACGCATGCAGTATCATTAGGTGATTTGCTAAAAATGACGATAAACGGAGCGTTAGAAGTTTTTAAGCGTGAAGTTATGCCTGTTGACGGTTATACTGGAGTAAACAAGGGTAAAGCTGTAGTAATAGAGGGTGCAAGCTTCTGGAATCCAGACTATTACGTCGTCTATGAGAAAGGGACCATAAGATTCTGGGGACCTATACCTCGAGGCGTTGATATAAAAGTATCAGTATATAAAGTGTATTTCGGTTTAATAGCGGTTCCTTATGCCGAGTATGAGGATATATGGTGGAAAAAAGAAAGAGTAGGTGATGGATGGATAGGCTGCTTCTTTATCAGAGACTTTGACTGGAGATGGGGAGGAGAAAGCGACATAGGTAAAGCGTATATAGCGTATAATTTGCCAAGTTTTGAAGATCTTTCAGCGAATGCAACTGTAATGAACTTAACCGTAACTGATTGGGATCCTCTCACAAAAATAGGAAAAATTTACCTGCTGAGGTGAGGCCCCATGTGGTGGACAATATTGGAGTGGGTTTGGTTTGTAGTAATACTCCTGTTAGCTACAACAACACAGCAGTTCTCAGTAGCTTACGGGTTTATAGCTGGAATTCTCGGCGTATTGATGCACATATTTGTAACAAATAAAGGAAACCCTTGGATCGTAAACTTGTATCCGCTTTCAGCGGGATTCAGAATGCTCGTTGCAGACATGATTCTCTGGCTTGCACTATTAAACGCTGCAACCGGCAACGCAAACTGGTTGCTTATAGTTTTAACAGCAGTGTATATCCCGTTTGAATATTTCATGGAGGACTAAGTTATGGAGGCTCCTGGAGAAGAAATAAAGAAGGAGATAGAGGAGCAAATTAGAGAGGAAAGCAAGGCAAGTGCATTTGCAAAATGGGTTCATAGGCATAGTAGGGCTATATTTAGCCTATTGGCAATAGTATTTATATTTAGTGTATTCTTCATTTTTAATACAGAATATACTGTAGCAGGTTTAGGAGCCCTTGCAAGTGCAATAGGGCAAGTTCATAAAGCTCTTTCTGCAAAACGCTTCAGCACGTATCAGCTCGTATTCCTTCTCATGTTCTTAAGCTTCATGGCTATTTTAGTTGTTGAATCTGCTAAAGCAAGAAGCATAATAATAGTTCCAGCAAGGAATCCAGAAAGACAAATATATGTTAGGGTTAAGCCATTGATAGGGGTTAAATTGCCATTTTTACCAGAAAGTAAGAAAATTAAACCAAGTATTTATGAAACCGAATATGGATATATCGTATATCCAAGCAAGGGGCTTCTAAATGCGAGATGGAACGGCGAGAAACACTTTATCCCCAAACACTGTAAGCTAAGCTACGGTAACATTTGGATCATTGCGGGTTATCCAGGAGAAGAGCCTACAAGGGTCGAGAAGGTAAAAACTGCCCAGGGAGATGTTGAAATAGATGTATATGAGTGGACGGTTGATAATTTAGGCAATATACTTGCTGAAAAAGCACAAAAAGAGATAGAAACGCTTAGAAAAACACATGAAATTATTGAAAAACAGCTTGAACATGCTTGGAAGCTTGCTAAAAAGATTGTTACCGAACCTGAAGAATTCTTCGATAAGATTAGAAAGAAGGCTAAAGATGACGTGCTGGATACAATAGATGTGGTTGGATCGACCGTATTTAGGGAAATTACGGCAACTATAAGACAGGCTTATAAGTATGCTCAGGCTGCAAGAAAGAGGGAAAAAGACGTCCCGGTCACCGAGGATGAAGGGGCCTGATCCGCATGAGCGGGAGAAACAGGCCCATAAACCTCGGTGAGGAGGTGGTATCGAAATAGGAAGCACTTCAAAAGAATAGTTGCGTAGTATATGGAAAAACGTGAGAAGGAAGGTGGTAAGAGCATGAATGAAAAAATAATGGTAGATTATTCTATGTTTAAATCTGGAGAAAAATTCATTGCAATTGCTAAGAAAAATAAAGAGCTTTTTACTAAACATATTGAGGAATACAAGAAACAATATTTTTTAGATGATAAGTTGAGGGAGCTTGAGAAAGCTCTTGAGTATGCAATATTGGCTATTGAATATTATGAGGAAGCCTTCAGAGCGAGAGAAGATAGACAAAATCTGTATAAAGAATTAGAGAACTTGTTTAAAAATGAAGCTGGGGAAAGAACGAAGGTTATTATGTATCTTGCATGCAAGGAATCCCCAGCCAAGCCTGTATCTTTAACACACATAGCAAAGGAAGTTTATGGAGACAAATACAAAGATAAGCATAAAACGGTAAGTGAGGCTGTAAATGCACTTGAAAGGTTCGGAATAGTTTCTACTCGTAAAGAAGGGAATGAAAGACTTGTTGTTATGAAAGAAGAATGGCGTAGGATTTTTGTCAACTGGCTTCAAGATGCTCTTATTTTAGCTGGAAAATACCTTAAGGGGGATGAATCATGAGTCTTATAACAACGTATGAAGCTCTATGGAAGGAGAAAGAAGAATTTTATGAAGAAAATAAAAATGATGTTGGGGCTAAAGTAGCTATTGGAATAAATAATAAAGGTAATTTTGTAACTGTGAGTAAGAAGGTTGTGCATAGAGCCATAGTTGGAATAACGGGGGCAGGAAAAACCACATTGGCACAGAGCCTTAAGGAAATAGACCTTCACCGCAAGCGTAAAGTTGTTGAAATCGAGCCTGCTTTGGAAGGAAAGTGCGAAGCTGTGTTCATGAACCTACCGAATGATGAAAAAGAAATGGTCAAAGTGCTAAAAGAGGATTTTGGGCTGGAACCAAAGGGATTTGAAACAATTGCATACACCCCAAACACGCAAAAATACAAACAATTTATACAGAAATATCCAGAAATGGAGAAATTTTTCAAGCCAATACAGTTTAAAGAGGAGGATCTAATAAGACTTTTGCCAAAAATACTTCCAAGTGGGCCCATAGAACGATTGTTGCTCGCATCATACATCGAGCTCCTTGGTAACTATTCGCTCAACGACCTTGTAAATCTGCTCGAGGAAGAGGGCACGCCGGGTTTTATGAGCCAAACGATAATGAAAATAAGGTATCTTGCCTCAATTGGGCTGATAAGTGACGAGGGAGTGAGCATAAAAGACATGCTGAAGGGTAAACATGCAAGCGTCATAACATTTGCCTTCGTGGATGATCCGCTTGACAGGTTTATCATGAGCTTTATTTATCTCAGCACAATCTACGAAACGTGGAAGGAAATGACTAATCGTAAGCGATTTTTAAGTTTTTTCGTGGCAGATGCAAATTTGTTTGCCCCAAATAGGGAAAAAGATCAGCTCGATAGCCTAAGCAGATACCAGCAAAGAGCGAGAGCACAGTTGCAAATCTATTCGAGAATAAGCAGGGCACAGGGTTTAGCGTGGACATTAGACTTCCAGACATGGAGAGATATTGATCCAGTGGTGCTCGGACAGATGAAAGAGAGGTTTTTCAAACGTAGTTGGAGCGAGGAAATCGCTAAAATGCTCGGTGTAGACCCCTATCACCTCAGGAAATTGGGCAAAAAATACGCATATTTCCACAACATGGAGACCGTGCAGAAAATAAAAGTTAGGCCTCCGAGGTCCCGAAAGGCTAAAGAAGGGCAGTTTACCCCAGAAGATTTTGCACAAGAATATAGGAGGTTTGAGGATGAAGAGGCTACTCATACTGTTTAGCCTGCTGTTGTTTGGGTTTTATGTGGTGTTTGGAGAGGAAAACGTGAACGAAACGGGCAAAAATTTTAAAAATTTGAGCAACTCAACGGCAAATCTGACCGAACAAGCCGTGAAAAATCAAACTTTGCCCACAAATCAAACGCAAATTAAGCTGAAAAATCAAACTTTGCAGACGAATTTAACCACAAATCAGACAATACCAACTGAAGAGCTAATAAAAATCCTGCAGCAGCAGATCGAAGACCTGAGGAAACAGAACGAAATCCTGCAGGAGGAGATAAACAAGCTACGCAAAGAAAACCTTGAACTGAGGAAGAAAATACGAGAACTTGAGGAAAAACCAGTGACATGGGAGGACATTGAGGAGAGTATTGATACAACATACGCAATGTTCACGTATTGGACCGGCTGGCTATGGCCCCTGCTTACAGCATTCTTGATCTTAAGATATAGAAAGCAGGCACGGGAAGAGGAAGAATTGCGTATAAAAGAAGCTGCCGAGCAAATAGTAAGAGAAAAACAGAGAGAGTGGTATAACTATCAGATTAAGAAAAAAAGTATCGAGAAGCTCGTAGAAGATGAAAGCGAGGCAATGATTTTCAGAAGTTTGGGAATTTACACAGTAAATGACCTGTTAAACAAGGAAGAGAGCGAAATAATAGAGGCTTTTAAGCAGAAATACCAGCCAACAGCAGATTTGTTAGAACATTTTAAAAACAGGTTGAAAGAAATAAAAGAAAACATGATTAAGGAAATAAAGAGGTGAGGAAGGTGTTTAGCGTTATTTTTGCATTTATAAAACTTGTTGGAATAATTGCAGCCTTAGTTGGTGCTGGATACCTTATAGCAGACAATCTAAGAAAAGAATCCAAAACTGAAACAAAGCTGAAAATTGTTATTGAAGAAAAGCTAAAAGCTGAGGACATTGACATAATAAAATGTATTTTGGAGGAAAATGACTTTAAGGTTAAGAAAATTGTCCGTTTGAGGTGATAATATTGGATCTCAAAAATAGATGGGGAGAAGCACTTTACTGGCAGAATATTATATTTTCATTGATGGAAATTGCAAAAGATGAAGAAATTAAAAAGATCTTAGAGAAAACATGGAGCGATATAGATGATTACAGCTATCGACTTTTCAAACAGCTTGAAAAAATTGAAAAGAGAGAAAAACTTTTTGAAGAATGGGCAGAGCATAAATCTGGTTACATAACAAAGAAATATGAAGCTGAGAAAAACACGCTAAAAAGTTTGAAAAAGTTGTATTTGATATCATTTAGCTTAATTTTTGCTATTTTTACCATTTGGATTGTCAAAATGAGTTTTACATGGATTGTTGCAGCGGCTTCGCTTGTAGCAGCAACAGTCTATGCAATCATGACAATAAGAAATATAACAAGAAATCTTAGAGAATTCTCTGAAAAAATAGGAAAAGAAATAAATGAACTGGAAAAACAACTTAAAGAATTAGAAAGAGATTTGGAAGAGTTAGAGAGGTTATTTAAAGAAACAGAGAACAAATTAGCAAAATTGGAAGAGAAAATTATTGTAAATCGGAAAGATTAAAGCTCGTAAAATCTTCAAATAAAATCATCAATTTTTCTATTTCGTTTTGAAGGCTTCTTTTTATATTGTACATAAACAGTAAGTATAATCCAGATAATGATTACTAGTAAAAAAGCGATTGTTAATTGCTCAGTTCGGTATTTATTGTGAGCGATTGAAGTACTTATAAACCAGTAGGCCTCGACGAATTCTTCAATAAATTGAAATGAGACGCCAACAAATACTAAGAAACTGCCTATTTTAAGATAAGTTCTACCTAATTCTGAATCATATTTTATACTTGCTTGATATAAAAAGTACACTGAAAGCAATTCCAATAAAAATCCTGTCATCATTCCAGTAGTCACAAGGTAATTTGAATCCATTTTTTCACCATGGGGATTTAAATTTAAGCATAGTTCAACACTTCAACCCATACTGGATAGCCGTATTCATTAGCTTTAACTATAACCGTTATGCCCTGGTCAAGCTCCTTCATGGCTTTCTGCGGGTCTATAGCTTCAACCCTTCCTGGCATATACTGCGAGGCTTTTGAGGTCATGTCCAGGAGCTTCTGCATATTTTCTGTCAAAAGCATTGCACTGAAGATCCAGGAGGATATTGAGTTAACAAGTTCCTGCGGGTTTACATTTGAAATTCTTCCTGTAGTTGCAAGTTCTAGCATCCTTCCTACTGCCAAAGTTCCCTGCCTGTCTAAACCAGCCAAAACTATGTTTACTTTATTTATATCCTTAAGCTCCCCTTTAAGTTCCTCAGGTGTAAACTTTAGTTCAGAAAGCCTCTTCTTGGGCTTAATGACAAAAATTCCATAGTGGCCCCTGTAAACCTTCCCAGTTCTTGTATCCTTTAGGACCCAAACGCCATTTTCCTTGACAAACCTCACGGCGAGCTGATTGTTTATCTCTGCGGTATAACTGTTAACTGCTGGACCTGAAACTGTTATCATTATCGGGCTCTTTGTTTTTAGCTCTGTGCAGGGGACAACCCTTACCCTCCAGACTGTATATCTTAAACCCTCAAAAACACGCTTTGTAATATCGTATATGTTTACACCAACTCCTAATGTTGCTGATACTATAGCCCCAGCTCCAGCTCCAAAAGCCGCCGAGAAATGCGAACTAATGTAGTTTACAATGTTTTCAGCTTCATGAAGCATTCGATTTCCAAGGGTTGTTGCAACGCCTATGGTATACATGTCATGGAATCCGCCATATTCGGGTGTTACTACAGTTATAACTGGAGCTGGAAGAGATTTCAACTCTGAAAGATCGCTGGAGACCATATCCATCATGTTCTCAAGCGGGGTTAGATCAATCTCTGCGGGAACTTCTGTTGGGGTTTCCTCAATCTGTTGGAAGAATTCTTGGAGTAATGGGAGTTGACCAGAAACAATACCCAAAGATGCTCCAAAAATCATCAAAATAAAAAATAGTTTAATTAATTTCATAGCCCCCACCTGCTCGACAACTGCCTAAGTGGGGTTCGACATATTATATATTATATAATGTATAATTATGAGATCCTCCTTAGGATCCCTGGGCTCGGCTCGTATAATCCAAGGTCAACCTTAAGCTGGCTTATAATGTTATACACCAGTTCACCTCTGATTCCATATTCTAAAAGCTTTTTCTCAAGCTCCGCTATTTTTATTTCGTCTTCGTTTATTAGCTCGTGGACTACTCTATCGTAAATCTCTCGGTAGAATTCCTCGAATTTATAACTATTCCTTATACGTGCATGTAAACCGTTTTCCCCCGAAAAAATCTTAAAAATATCTACCTCATAAACCCCTACATTCCCGCAATATGGACACTCTGCACTTAAAAACAACACCACTTTTAACCCCCCAATTCCTCAATATATTTTTTCATCTTTTTTCTAAATTCTGAGTTTATTTGGAGATAATATTTAACCCTCTCTTCAATGAATTTCTGTTCCTCTTTTTCTTTCTCTTCTACGTGATCTACAAGAACACGGCGAATATATTCTGTCCTATCCATGTATTTCTCTCGTGCATACCGCTCTATCTTTCGCAAAATCTCTTTTGGTATCCTAACTGTAACAGGTTCTTTTTCATCGTTTGTTTTAACGGGCATACATAATCTACTAAACAACTGCAATTAACAACACTCTAAATTTTTTGTAATCATTTAATTGCATATAATTATATTGAATTATCTAATTACACAAGAAATAAAGAGATTTCAAATAACATTACACTCGTGATTCTACATATAACTAAATGATGCCAAATGAAATTAAATAGGCAGGTGGTGTGGTATGCCTGTTGAGAAAGAGCCTGTGACGGTGAGGATTCCGGTTGTGGTGTTGGATATTATACAGGAAATAGCCCGAGAAAGGTGTAAAGACAGAAGTGACGTCATAAGAGACTTGCTAAGCACGCATCCAGAGATACAGCCGAGATTGAGGCAAAAAATGAAAACCCTCACCAAGGAGGTGCAGTGATGCAGAGCCTCGAGGAACTACTTGGACAGAAAAAGCCAGAATTCATAGTGATAAAAAAGAAAAACAATGGTTTAGCAATAATAAACCTCAATGACTTTTCATTGCTCCAAATATCTGAGAATAAGAATATACAGAAAAAAATGTATTACAACATTGCTATCACGAAAGATGACGTAATTCTCCCCGCTGGGAAGGGTTTTGTGGCAAACCTTATTCTCAAACACCTTGATGGTGGTGAAAATGGCCCAAATCGTCGTTGAGAAGGTTGGGAAAGAGGCCCCTTCTTTGAACGATTACAAGCCGATCTACGCAAAGATTAAGGGCAAGGTTGCAATAATATTTGGCAAGAGCTTCGCTGGTAAAACAACGCTTGCACACGTCCTCACTAACTTCTTCAAGAAAACGCTCTACATAGCTGTAGATAAAAACTTCGATCCAGAATTCTTCAAGGAAATCGCAAGCAATGTTGAGTATAGACGTGTTTATTCTGTTCAGCAGTTCAAAGGCGTTATAAGAAGCCTGCAGAACGAAAATAATCATGACTACATTGTTATAGACAGTATAACCTCAGTTGCAAGCTACATTCTGCAGGGCGATCCAAGCCCGAGGAAATATAATCAATTGAACAGCTTATACGATTGGGTTTTCGGAGTTCTCAGCAATTTAAAGCCAAAAGTTACGAGCGTTATTATTGCACATGACAAGCTCAAGGACTTCGAATCTCAGGAGACCGTGCCAAAGATGTCAATTAATTCGCTAAGGCACGTTGACGTGGTTCTGAGGATCGCAGATAACTACGAGATTCAACTCTTCAGGGAAAGAAAGCCAGTGAAGATGCCTGTTTTTAGCATAAGGCTGTGATAGTGATGGTATTTGAAAAAGAAGTAATTTTAAAGCTTACAAATAAAAAGCCTGTAGCGGCATTGAGTTTAGAGCCAAAGGTAGAAGCTTTTAACAAATGGCTTTACACAGATACAGGTTTATCTTCAAGGTTCAATTTTGCAATGAATATATACATAAAACAAGAAAAAAAGCCACCAAAGAGCTTCAAAGTAAAAATAACGTTCATTGATGAGAAAGATATTTGGGTGGAGGATAACAGCGATGACCCTAAAAATAAACGATGTCTGCAATGATGACTGCGATTTTTACCTGCCTTGTAACAAGTGGTGCACATACTACGACAATGCGGTCGAAGAAGGGCAAAAATGCTTAAGGGAAAAGCTCGAGTTGGGGGATTAAGCGATGACTAAAACCGTTCAAGTGAAAAAAGACTGCAGGATTTGCAGACACTCGCAGTTCGACCTTGATTTTACGTTGCTTTGCATCTGGAAGGGCGGAGTAGTGAAGAAAGAAGAGGCGGAAGAATGCCAAGGGTTTGACGTTTTAGACAGCTTAAAGCCGTGAGGAGGAATAAGCAATGCCCAAAGCTAAAGCAACGTATATAATAGATTGCGATGCAAACGAACCTTCTGGTTACGGCTCTATTTTCCTGGAATTGTCTTCTAAACAACGTTTGAGCGTCGGGACGATATACTACGGAACAAGCGGAAGCGGAAAAAGTGTGGAAATAGAAATAACAATGCTCGATCTCGGTGAAGCTGTTAATTCGATGATAAAAGACGCTGTAAAGAGAAAATTTGAACGATTTTTCTACGTAAAGGGTGTAAAATTGCATGCAATCTCTTTAGAAGAAATACGCAAGGAACTTGGGAGGAATAAGCGATGAGATGCTCTGTTTGCAAACATTTTGAAGACAGGTTCATGAACTACGGCTTTTGCAGAAAGAGCAAAAAATATGTCTACAAGAACGGAGCATGCAAAAGCTTTGATCCTAAAATTCAGAAAAAAAGAGTTAACAAAGAGATCATAGATAGAAACGAGAGAATCAAGAAGTTGAAAAAAGATGTTGTCATTAAGCTCCACAACGGCGGTGGAAAGGTTACAGCAAACCTTTACGAGTTTATACAAGTTTTAGAAAGACTTCCTGCTTCTGATTACAACAAAATAACAGGGATCATTAGAAAAGAGTGGAAAGAAAAGCATATTTTGAAGGTGACACAATGAAGTGGCAGAAAATAGACCCGGCAACATATCGACAAGCTCTTATTGAAGCTAAAAAAATCGTAGAACAGAGCAAAGACATGAAACCAAGGTTTGGCGGTGGGATTAGGTCCCACTTAATTGGCAAGCTTGCGGAACATTACTTTTTAAAATTTTTAAGACAGCATGGCTTTGAAGACATTGAAGTTCCAGCAATTAGAAGAAATTACAGCACGATAGAAAATAAAGCTGATTTTATAGTTAATGGGATAAAAATAGAGTTGAAAAGCAGAGTAAACAGAAATAAAAATAAAGGGTTACCGTTTTTATACCCAAAAAACCAGTTACTGCAGAATGGAGATAGCATATTTACGGTCTGGATAGAGTTCCACGGAGTTAAGCTTATTTCTGGCGTAAATGATGATCTCGGAGAATACAGAATCGCTGGATACATAAGAACCCAGAGAATTAGATTTTTTGGAACAGGAAAATTTGAGCTAAAAAGAGTGATTTACGACTGCTACGTTGTCCCAGCGAGTGAGCTAAGCGATATTTCAAAGCTCGTAAGGCTATTGAGGGGTGCTAAATAAATGGATTTGGACTTTATTTTGGATAAAAAAGTTGTAATTGAACTTCTGAACGGAGAGAGATATAAAGGTAAAATTTTGAGTATAGGTAAAGAATGGATCTTAATGGAGTTGGAGCCTTGGATTGGTGTTGATGTCCCTAATTCTTATCGTTTCATCCCGAAAGCCTTGATAAAATACGTCGAAATTAGGAGTGGTATGTATGTTCAAAGAGGATGAACACAAAAAAGATGATAAAGCATATAGTGATTGTGGACGCGAAAAAATCCACGCGTCCATAGACCATCCACATGATGAATTAAGCGAAGTTTACCCGTCCACATTTCAAGTGGACAAAAGTGGACGCTTGTGGACAAAAAATAAGGAAGGTGGACGCTTAATAGATGATGACATTTTAAAAGAATTTCTTAGAAAAGAGAAGATTCGTGCAAGAAAACAAAGCGTCCATTTAATAAAACTCTTGTTAAACAAGGAAAAAATCGCTTCTTTTGAAATAGCTAAAGAAATGTCAAGCGAAGATTTTAGAAGAGTAAAATATGAATTAAAGAAAGTAGGGCTAATAGAAATAAGTAAAGTTTTAAACACTGAATTTATAGCCTTATCTGACATTTTTAGAACAAAATTTAAGAGATTTCTAAAAGAAAAAGAATTTGAAATAAAAAAGAAGATCCTCGAAGCTGAGGAAGTAAAAAACGCTTTAATGTCAAAAGAAGAGAAAATTGAAGAATTCTTAAAG
>JALTZZ010000095.1 GCA_027051165.1 archaeon
CTTGCTTAACCTTCTCAATGTTAAGCTGAAGAAAGCCGCTCGCACCCGAGAACATCTCCTCTCCAAGCTTTACCAGCCGCTCGTCATACTCGCGCCAGTGACGAGCCATAAAGGTATGTTAAAAATGATGCAGATATATAGGTTTAGGATACAAAGCCAATTTCACGAAAAGATATATATAGGAAAACTCTTAAGAATATATCTATGAATGCAAAAAAGCTGAAGCTTAGTGATCTTGTTAGCTATCACGAAGATTCTATTGTCAGCAGAATGATAATAAATAGGGAATGTGGAAATGTCACCCTTTTCTCATTTGATAAGAATCAAGGTCTAAGTGAGCATACAGCGCCGTATGATGTTCTTCTATATGTTTTCGAAGGAAAAGCAGAGGTTAGAATTTCCGAAGAAAAAGTTGTTCTTAATGAGGGAGAAGCTGTTGTTATTCCAGCAAATGAGCCCCATGAGGTTCATGCCTTAGAAAAATTTAAGATGATGCTTGTAATGATAAGATAACTATTCTTAGGTGCGTTCTTTAATAATTCTAATAACAAAATTCAGAACACTCTTTTTTACGACATCTAAACTCTGTTCTGCATTTATTACAACAAAATTCTCTTCTTCCGCAAGTCTAAGGTAGTTTTCTCGAACTTTTTTTAGATACTCAACATTTTCAAATAAATCTTTTTTTTCATGTTTTTTCCTTTTTACTGCTACTTCTGGGCTTACATCCAAGTATATTACATAGTCTGGCTTAACAGCAAATTTATTTATCTCTCTTATCCACATTTTATCCACATATACACCTTGATATGCTATGGAAGAATAGAAGCATCTATCAGCCAAGACAATACCCTTACTAATTTTCTCCTTGAGATCATTTATGCGGTGGTATCTATCTGCTGCAAATAAAAGTGCAAGTGTATATGCATCCGCATTTTCGTTAATGCACCTCCTTATAAGCTCTCCTATTTTACTTTTGCTTGGTTCTTTATGAACAAAAACTCTATATCCTCTGCTATTTAACCAATTAAATAAAAAATTTATGAGAGTTGATTTTCCAGAGCCATCTATCCCCTCAAAAACTATATACACTACTTCACCTCTACTTTTGAACCTAAGGCAAAACCGGGCAAACCTCTATCAAATCTTGCAAGCAAATCTTTTCCGTGCTGTCTTATAATCTTACCTTTTATCGTTCTATTTGCTGGAGTCTTAAAAATTACTTTTCTTCCAATGAATCTTGCTGGATTTTTATCATTTATGCGTAAAACACAGTATTCATTATACATGTTTCTCTTAGTTCCTCTGAATCCCACTATGGTGGCGTGCAAATACGCACCCCCTATTTTATTAACTTAAGGATTTTTCTATGCAGTCCATCTCTATTTTCTTCATTAACAACAAAAATTTTAACATCTTTACGATTTTTAAGCTCCTCTATGAGTTCATGTTTTGCTCTGTAATGAACTGTTGCAATTACAATTTTTCCAGAATCAAAAACTTTTTTTACAGTTTCTATGAAATCCTTACTTAAGAGTTCCATTGGTCCAATTTCATCAATTATTATTATCTCACAGTTTTCGGCGGCTTTTTCTAAGGCTCTACAGGCTTTTGAGATGTTTTCCAAGCTTACGTAATATTTTCCTATTCTGTATTTGGATTTTAGATCAACATGAGCGAGTAGGTATCTGTTGTCTGTTCCAAGTTCAATAAATTCAAATCCCACTCTCTTTCTATCTTTTCTTATTTCTTTTGACACAATTCCACAAACTACCTTATTTTTCTTTTCTTTTAGAAGTCTATACAGTTTTATACAGAGAGTTGTTTTTCCTATTCCCGGTCTTCCGGTTATGAGAATCTTCATGTTTCATTCTTTTTAGCTGTTTCAATAAAAATCTATTTGTGGTAGGTAGTTATTTCATCTTAATATATGCAGATTGAATGTCCAAAAACAGGGGATGTTGTTCCGTTATCAGTTTGTCATGAGTGCAGAAAATGTTTATACATGCTTACTCTACATGAAATAGTCTACAATGGAAAGTGCATAGATTTTGATTAATTGTTTAACTTTTTAGCTCTATAATTTCTTCACAATAGGGATCTCCCTTTGCGAGCCATTTTGTATATTTATACCTTAAATTTGGGTTTACGTGTTTTGCAACGCTTACACAGAGGCTTTTCATTATAATTTCACAGAGCCTCAATATTTCTTCATCTTTTTTACCCATTTCTTTAGATTTTAGATAGATAGGACATTCTTTTATCCTTCTAATGCATCTAGTTGGCGAATACTCTATAATTTCAGACTTTACACCAAGGAGATGATCTGAAGCTGTTATGATGCTGCATACAGCTCTTGCATCTCTTTCTTTGATGTTAAAGATGTCAACGCTTAATTTTATATGCTCCTCATAGTTTTTTGAAAATATTTCTTCTAACACATTTTCATCGTTTTCACATACATCAAGTATTTTGTATGAGAATATTACAATCGTTGACGATAAAACATTCCTTACTTTTCTATATTTCTCGGCATTAGGCATTTTTTCGGAAAATTTTATAATGTCTGAAGCTTTAAATGGTTTTATACGAGAGAGTGCTTTTATAATATTCTCAGCGAATCTTCCAAAATTCATAAATTATCTTTCTTTTTTTAACTTTATAAAGTAACATAAATAAGCTGTAAAATTAGGAAAAAGCAGAAAATAGAACTGTATTATCTTGCTTTAACCCTTTTACCAGCTCCACTTCTCATCTTTATAAATACTCTTTCACCACAAAAAGGGCATCTTATAGGATCTTCTGGCTTTAGATCAACTTCTTTGTTACAGTTTATGCATCTATACATCATTTCTACTCTTCCCCTACTTTTTCTTCTACCCTTTCAAGCTTTTCAACAATTCTTTCAACCTTAACCTTCATTATACCAGTTTCTGGAATGTATGCACCGCCGGCAAACTTAGCACCGCACTTTCTGCACTGCCATATTGCTGTTGATACTCTTTTAACCGCTCTTCTTTTACAGACTGGGCAAAGATGTTTTTTTCTTTGTTTTCTGTCAATTTCAAGCCATCTTCTTTTTGGTTTTAATCCGTATCTTGCACCAAACTTCGCTGCTTGAAGAAGCTTCTTTGTTCTCCTCGCCATGTTCTATCACCTATTCTAAATACCTTCTTAACTCCTTAGCCTTTTCAATAGCCTTGTCAAACAAATCTAAAATTTCCTCTCTCGTAAAGCTTCCTCTTAGACCTTTTTGCAGTGCACACAGCTCGTTTTCTTGAGTAATTCCAAACGTTATTCTTGCATCCATAACCTCCTCTTCCTCCAAGTTGGGATCAACAACCGTGTATTTTCCTATTTTGGCAAAGGTTACTTCTACTGGCTTGTTTTTTATTGGCAACGCTTCGTTTGTTTTTTCCTCGTATATAATTTTATCATCCTCAAGCTTTGGAAATCTCGCATCGAGGAGTGCAGAGATAGCAGCTAAGCAACTTGCATCAAACAGATTGCCATCATAATCGAGTATATATATATCAACGTTTACAAGCCAGACTTTTTCATTTGGAACGATGCAGAGTTTCTCCAAGTCTAAGGCGTTGCTTTCTCTAAGGGCTCTATCTACAACCCTCGAAAGCTCTATTGCCCTTTCGTCTGGTGGACCTATATCGAAGCTCGGAGAAGCCAATGGAACGAGCTCAGCGGTTGTGGATAATATGCCTTCATCGGGAGTATCTGGGAAGGGTGTTGCGAGGCTCAACTTTACTCCAGCTAAAACCTGCGTATTGCCGATCCTAACAAGTGCGGATCCCTCCGCTCTTTGAGCATAGCCTCTTATGATTTCTATTTCCCTATATTCGTCAAACTCCCTTCCATCAACCCTCTTTCCAGTTTCAAGAACCGTGAGTATGTAGTCCTTCTTTATGCTCGCAACAATACTATTGCTCTCCACCGTTTTCACCACCGTATTTTTCTTTTAGAGCAGCTTTCTGCAGTTCATAAACCTGAAGTGCTCCTTTTATAGCTAAATCGAGAGCTTTTTCGAATTCTTCTCTTGTTAGATTGCCGTCCATCTGAAGTAGCGTTATTTCACCGGTTCTCGGAACTATGCCAACTGGTAAATCTGCTTCGCCGTAGTTGTCTTCAAGCTCAAAAAGATCGAGAACTATTTCACCATCTACCTTTCCAGCTGCGCATGCTGCGACAAGATCCTTCATCGGGACACCAGCATCTGCGAGAGCTACGCTTGCTGCGGTTAGGCTTGCACATCTCGTGCCTCCTTCTGCTTGAAGAACCTCTATGTAAACATCTATAGCAGATCTTGGAAATAAATTTAAAAACACAACATTTTCCAGAGCCTCTGTTATAACTTTGCTCAGTTCCACGCTTCTTCTATCCGGACCCGGCTTCTTACGTTCTTTAACCGAGAACGGTGCCATTTTATATACGCATCTTAATATAGCTCTATCGGGTCTTGCGAGATGCCTTGGATGAACTTCCCTTGGACCGTAACATGCAGCTATAATCTTGTTCTTGCCCCACTCCAAGTAGCATGATCCATCAGCTCTTTTAAGCACACCAGCCTTTATTTTTATAGGTCTTAATTCATCAAATGCTCTTCCGTCGAGTCTCTTTCCATTTACAATAAGTTTTTCAGGCTTCCCCACCTTCATTACCTTCACCTTTTTCAGCAGACTTTAGTTTTGATGTTATTATTCCCTTTATTCTATCCGTAAGTCCGCTTGTGTGAGCTTCTTTTTCGATAATCCTTATAATTTTCTCAATAAACTTTGTCATGTCAACATCAGTTTTTATCCATATTCTGCCGTTTTGTGCAACAATTATGCTGCTTTTTGTCTCTTTTTTTATCATGCTTATCATAGAACTCCTCCTTCCTATAACACGTGGAACTCTTGTTGGTTCAATTTCTATAAGCCTGCCTTTTCTCAGTATTCTTGCCTTCTTATCTTTCAACGTTAGAAGAACCTTCTTAGCTCTGTTAACCTCCTTAACAAGTGCATGAACAACGCTTCCAACGGGCAAAAGCTTGTATAGATCTTCTGTTGAGGGATCAACCTCCCTTATAAACTCATTTACATTTAAAATCCCATCGTATGGCGAGTTTATATCAAGAATCCAAAATGCTGGCTGAATATCCTTAACTATACCTATAACATAGTCGCCAGCCTTCGGAATATACCTTCCAGCCAAGGGGATAACCTTAACATAGCTGCCTTTTATATCCAGAAGACCCAAGACACTTGCATAAATCTCATCTCCAACTCTATATACTCCTTCTCCAAGCCTATACTTCCCCTTAGCCACGAGCTCTCCGGGCACGACAACCTTTCTCTGCATGCAATCACCTTTTTTCAAGAATCTTTGTTTCTACATTACCTTTTGTTATCTTGTTTAGGAATTCGAAAAATTCATCAACGATCCCGCTTGGGATCTCTATTAGGAAGAGCCAGCTATCTTTTATCCATTCCTCCTTTTTAATCTCACCATAACCTCTTATCTTTCCAAAAATCTTTCCATGGAACTGAGCTGGAACTTTAACGGCAATAAGCTTTTTTTCTATTTTTATAGGTATAATTCTTTTTATAGCTTTTACAACATTCTCTACTTGTGCCTCTGCATCTTTAAATATATCAACGTTTACTTTGGCTTCTTCCATAGCTTTGAGTATCCTCTCTACGGGATGAGGGGCATTTGTTTGAGGATTTATTGCATTTCTTGATATAATTGTAGCTATCTGTTTTTTCTTTTGTTCAAGCATTTTTCTCCTTTGCTCTGTCGTTAACTGTATTTCTCCTTTCTTTATAATTTCCCTTGCAACGACTTCTGGATCATTTGTTCCGAAGATTTTGTTTATCTTTTCTTCACTTGCTTTTTCTCCTTTTCTTGCATCCTTAAAAATTGTATATGATGCCAAAACTTTATCCATATCCACATTTTTTCCTTCTTTAATAGCGAGGGCTAAATCTGGATCAACATAAATTTCAAACCTCTCCCCTCTAATCTCCAATCTCGCAATAACAGCCCTTTCAAGGCTTACCAAAGTAAATCACCTAATCTTTGGATTCAGACTTGAATTTTTCAATGAACTTTTCAACATCATCCTGTGGAATCTTCGTGAAAGGTTTATCAATTTCTACAAACGCTATTTCAGTGCTTTCCTTGCTCAGCTTCCCTTCTGTCGCCTGATTTAAGACTTCAAGTGCAAGCATTATTGCCTCTTCTCTGCTCATATTATCCTTATACTTGTTTTCAAATATCTCCATTGCAATATTTCTGCCAGCACCTATAGCTGTAGCCTTGTATTCTATCAGTGCTCCGCTTGGGTCTGTTTCGAATAGTCTTGGAGAATCTCCTATTCCAGCAAGGAGAAGCGATACCCCAAACGGTCTAACACCACCGTGCTGTGTGTAGAGCTGCTTGTAATCACATATTCTTTTTGCGAGAAGCTCAATTTCTATAGGTTCGTTGTATGTTATTCTATATATCTGAGCCTCAAGTCTTGCTCTTTCTATCAACACTCTTGCATCCGCAACCAAACCGCTTGTAGCAGCACCAATATAATCATCTATTTGAAAGATTTTTTCGATAGATCTCGCCTCAATAAGCTTTGAGGTTATCCTCTTATCTACTGCAAGCAGAACACCGTTTTTATATCTAATACCTAAGCTTGTTGTTCCTCTTTTTACAGCTTCTCTTGCATATTCTACTTGGAAAAGTCTTCCATCTGGGCTAAAAACAGTTATTGCCCGATCGTATCCCATGCCAGGAAACGGTTGCATTTTTTCACCTCTCCTCAAGATCTTCCTTTGTTAATCCAATGAACATCAATTTTTGCTTTTTGACATATTCAGCAATTTCATCATATGGTAAAGCATCTATACAGCTATTAAACTCCCTACATATTTTTATCTTTCTACCTCTGAACCTTGCTTCTAAATCTACTTTTTTAACTAATATCTTATTATTTAAAAACTTTCTCCTAAGAGACTTTATAGTTCCACTAACTCCCAGCACCCTTATTCTAACCTTTTTATTATTTATTTCGGAAATTAAAGCTAAACATGCCCTTAAAATACCAAGTTTTTTATTGTTTACAACAAGAAATCCTTTCTGCTCATTTTCATCGAACTCCATTATCCATAGATCAAGCTCGCTTGCATAGTTCATACCTATAAAACTGTGAACAGCTTTTAATATTCCATCAATAACCTCCTTTCTTGATACTTTTTCATCGCTCTCAACGACAAATGCAACATACCTTTTCTTAGGTCTTAGACTTGGTTTAAGCTTCATTTTTACCACTGTTACCAATTTGACAAAAGTTTTAGGTCTTTTTCCCTTTCTTTTCTTGATTTTTCAATAGCTCTATCAACAAGCTCAACTGCAGAGCCTATGTATTTTTCTGGAGTTAGTATCTCCTCAATTTCTTCTTTGCTTAGATAATCAACCACTTCGCTCTCAACAACTACATCTTTGAACTCACGATTCTCTTTAAAAGCCTTCATAGCAAGTTTTCTTAATAGTTCGTGTGCCTCTTGTCTGCTCAAACCTTTTTCAACAAGCTTCAGCATTAGTGCTTCTGCAAGTATAAGCCCCTTGGTTAAATGAAGATTTTTCTTTATGTTTTCCGGATAAAACACAAGATTCTCAAGAACATTTATCATTGTTTTAAGAATTTCATCAAGCAAAATAAAGCTCTCTGGAATTATTACCCTTTCGCATGAGGAGTTCGTCAGATCTCTTTCATGCTCTAACGAAACGTTCTCAAGGGCTGGAATAACGTTCGATTTTATAACCCTTGCAAGTCCACAAACCTTCTCACAGTTTATGGGATTTCTTTTATGAGGCATTGTGCTCGATCCAACCTGCTTACTTTCAAAGGGCTCCTCTACCTCCTTTATCTCTGTTCTTGAGAGATTTCTTATTTCTTTTGCGAATTTATCTAAACTACTTGCAATAAGTGCCAAGAGCATCATGAGCTCAGCGTATCTATCTCTCTGCACAACCTGATTTGTAACTGTTGCTGGTCTCAGTTTCAGATACTCCATAACCTTTTCTTGAAGCTTAATGCCGTTTTTAAATCCAGCCATAGTTCCTACAGCACCGCTCATCTTTCCAACAAGAACCCTATCTTTTACCTGCTTGAGCCTTGTTATATGCCTTCTTACCTCTCTTGCCCATATTGCAAATTTAAGACCATAGGTTATTGGTAGAGCGTGCTGTCCATGCGTTCTTCCAACTGCAACAAGCTTTTTATATTTTTCTGCAAGATTCAGCAAAATTTCCTCAAGATTCAACAAATCCTTAAAAATAATTTTTAAAGCTTCTTTGAACTGCAAGGCATTTGCAGTATCAACGATATCATAGCTCGTAGCACCGAGGTGCACATACTTCCCGTGCTCCCCACAGGCTTCACTTAGAGCCTTTACCATTGCCATGATATCATGCTTTATCTCAGCCTCTATCTCTCTTACCCTCTCTAATTTAACGAATTTTGTGTTTGCTTTTTTTTCTATTTCTTCTGCAGCTTCTTTTGGTATATTACCAAGCTCTGCATGAGCTTTTGCTAAAGCAGCCTCTACCTTGAGCATTAGGTTTAATTTATTTTCAACATCAAAAATTTTCCTCATTTCTTCGCTACCGTATCTGTATTCTATTGGGTGGATCGCCATATTTAAGCACCACATTTATATTATTGCACGGCATAGTTATTCTTTATGGAGAGAATTTTTATAACAGGTGGCACAGGTTTCGTGGGCTCGCACATAATCAACGCACTCTACGAAAGCGGTTACGAAACAGTAGCATTGGTAAGAAGTATTGAAAAGGCAAGGAAAAAGAATATAGATAAAAAAGCAGAGCTTGTTGAGGGTGATATCTTAGATACAAGCAGCTTAAAGATTGGAATGAAGGATTGTGAAGCAGTAATTCATCTGGTTGGAATAATAAGGGAAATTAAAGGTGCAACATTTGAAAAAATACATTATATAGGGACAAAAAATGTCGTAGAAGCGGCTAAATCTGTAGGAATAGAAAGGTTCCTTCACATGAGTGCACTTGGCACAAGAAAAAATGCAAGGAGCAGATATCACAAAACAAAATACATGGCAGAAGAGTATGTGAGAGCAAGCGGATTAAAATACACAATTTTTAGACCTTCCGTTATATTCGGTGAGGGTGACGAGTTTATTAATAAGCTTATTTCTTTAACAAAGCTTCCCATAATTCCAATAATACCTTCTGGAAGGCTAATGCCAATCTACGTAAAAAATGTTGCAGAAGCTTTTGTAAAGTCTTTGGAAAATGAAAAGAGCTTTTATAAAACCTATGAGCTCTGTGGCACATGCTTCTATACAATAGAGGAGATAATAGACCTTATACTTAAAATAAAGGGTGCAAAAAGATTAAAGATGAGGATTCCATATTCTTTGGTAAAAATATTAGCAAAGTTCCTTGAAAAGTTTCCAAATCAACCACTTAACACCGATCAGGTGGTAATGCTTTCAGAAAACAATATATGTAGGGATAACGAATTTATTCACGATTTAAAGATTGACCTTGTAAGTCTAAGTGATTACCTCAAAAAAATTATAAAATAAATATTATAAACGCTATATTATTTATTATTTATAAAGAAAGATTTATATACTTACGGTTCCAGAGTTAGTTTGGGGGTTGGGTAAGATGCCAACAGAGGTTACACTACCAAGTGGAAAGAAGATAACATTAGATGATGATGGGTTCTTAATGGACTTCGATGCTTGGGACGAGGAAGTAGCTAAGTGGTTTGCAGAAAAAGAGGGTATAGAGCTTACGGATGAGCACTGGAAGATTATATACTTCCTTAGAGATTACTATAAGAAGTATCAGATTGCACCCGCTATAAGGCTCCTTGTTAAAGAGGTTCAGAAGGCTTTTGGTCCAGATAAGGATCTAAAATACGTATACAAGCTGTTCCCACAGGGTCCAGCTAAGCAGGCTTGTAAGATCGCTGGTTTACCAAAGCCAACCGGCTGCGTATAACTTTTTTAATTTTTTATTTTTGCGATTTTCTGCAAAAAATTTATCTTTTCATGTTCTCAAACCCTTTATAAAAATAAAACTCCGAAAGCTATTAAAGCGAGAGCTATCAGGTAATCTTTTATTAATTCTAAAAAATAGGGCAAAAGAACCCGCTTTTAAAGGCTTTACTGAGCTTAATCTCTTCTTCTCTACTGAAAATAAACATGTTTTTTCTTAGGCTCATTAACTATATAAATATTATAATATTATTACTAATTAACAATATAAAACCTTCGTGTGGTTGCAGCAATCAATTTCTGAATTCTTTATCTAAGTGTATTCTGCTTGTTGTAACACTTTCCTGATTCTGATACTTGCTGTCTCTAAGTTTGTGTCCATATGGCATTTCTGCTTTGCTTGATAGAAGCTCAAAGCTTATCTGGCATATCCTCATGCCCGGATAGAGAGCTACTGGCATCTTTCCAACGTTGCTGAGCTCAAGCGTAATCCTTCCCCTAAACCCCGGATCGATATAGCCGGCGGTTGCATGAATAAGAATTGCAAGCCTACCTAAGCTGCTTCTTCCCTCTACCCTCGCAACCACGTCATCGCTAAGCTCTATTCTCTCCTTCGTAACTCCAAGGATAAACTCACCCGGATGAAGTATAAAAGGTTCTCCATCTTCTACATAAACGAGTTCCGTGTATTCCTCCGGATTATCACTGATTGGATCAATAAATCCCTTTCTTATTGTTTTGAAAATCCTAAATTCGTTTCCCAACCTTAAGTCAACGCTGCTTGGCTGTATTTGAACATCTGGATCCTTCATGCCAATAATTTTTATTTTGCCTTCTTTTAAAAACTTTTTTATATCCCTATCGGATAGTATCATTTCAACCACTCTTCCATTTTTTTGAGAAATTCCTTGTCTCTGTCGAGCTCGTCCCTCTTCCTTATAGCGCTTAGGAAGACCTCTTTGAGCTCTTCATCGCTTGCACCGTTTCTTAAAGGTTTAAGAAGATCTCCAAGATATTCCTTATATGGCATTAGGAAAAACCTTATTTTTCCATCTGCTGTTATTCTAAGCCCTTTGCATCTCAAACCAGAGCAGTGCTCTGGATCTGTAACTATTTTGCACGTGCTTATCTTGCTACGTCCTATTATAAACGTGGCTCTGTCAAACTTCGATTTTCTATCAATAAATTTATCCGCCTTTTCCTTTAAAATCTCCTCTAATATGTCGAGAGGATAGTGATGTTTTTCAAAAAATTCTCTGTTACTATGAGTTTTTACAAGCTCTATAAACTGTATATTTGCTCCAACATCGTTTGCATATTCGATTATGTCAAATATTTCGTCTTCATTTATCCCTTTGAGGACAAGAGTATTCAGCTCTACAGTTATTCCAAGCTCTATAGCCTTCTCTATTCCGGATAAGACATCTTTTAGACGATCTTTCCCCATTAGCATACGATACTTATCTCTGTTCAGCGTGTGCAGACTGACGTTTATCCTGTGCATTCCACAGCTCCCGTTCTCCTCAAGAAATTTCTTTAGCAAAACTCCATTTGTAGTTAAAGAAAGAAAACCCACCTTTAGTTCGGAAATTTTTCTTAAAATATCGGCTATATCATTTCTTAATAGAGGCTCTCCACCAGTAATCTTGACTTTTCCTAAGCCAAGCTCCTTTCCTATTCTCACGATTCTCGCTATTTCATCTGGAAGAAGTCTATCCCTTTTAACAACCTCGTAGTAACCCTCTCTATGGCAGAAGATGCATGATAAATTGCACTCTGGAGTTACTGAAATTCTCAAACTCGGTAGCATCTTCATGTTCTTACCTCTGCTCTCAAACTTAAAAATTTTACTCTAACGTTAAGCTCGTAAATTTTTTCATGCAGAACATTGAAAACCTTATAAAAGAGAGGATGGGAAAAATAAAAAAGAAAATAGCTGTTATGAGCGGAAAAGGTGGTGTAGGGAAAAGCACAGTAACAGCACTGCTTGCGGTTAAGCTTGCAAGAGAAAAGAAGAAAGTAGGGATTCTTGATGCTGACATGCTCGGTCCAAGCATACCGAAGATATTCGGCTTGGAGAACGAAAAGGTCTATGGAGATGAAGACAAAATATATCCAATTGAGAGTAAAAGGCTTGGAATAAAAATAATATCAACGCAGCTTCTTCTCTTGGACAAAAACGCACCAATAGCATGGCGAGGTAGCATTGTTGCACAGATGCTCCTTGAGTTCCTCGCACTCGTTGATTGGGGGGAGCTCGACTATCTATTGGTAGATATGCCACCGGGAACTGGAGATGCTGCACTTACGCTGATAAATTCAATAGATCTCGACGGAATTATAGTTGTCTCCTCTCCCCAAGAACTCTCCGCAAGCGTTGTAGAAAAAGCGATAAATCTCGCAAAAAAGACAGACATTAAGAAAATAGGTCTCATAGAAAATATGAGCTACTATATATGCAAAAACTGCGGTGAAAAAGAATATATATTTGGAAAAGATAAAGGAAAGGAACTTGCAAGGAAGTATAACGTTGATTTCATAGCTGAAATTCCCATAGACAGCGATCTCACCTTAGCCTGCGACAGCGGAAGTATAGAAAGCTACAACGCAGATTTCATGAATAAGCTCAGCATCTGAAAGATTTATATGGCATGTTGCTGTATTAAAAATAAAAATTTGAGAGGTGCAGCTGGACATGAAGGTAAAGGAATTTGTAAGAAAAGACGTTCTTGAGGTGAAGTGCGACGAAAATCTGCAAGAGGTTTTAAACAAAATGGTAGAAAAAGACACGACCTTTGCTGTGGTTAGAAGAGGAGAAGAGGGATGGAAAGGCGAGATATGCGGTGTTATCACAGATAAGGAGATATTCTCGGCAATAGCATCTAACAAAGATTTGACAAAGATAAAGGCAGAGGAATTCATGCATGCATGCCAGCTAACTGGAATAAATCCGTGTGCACAGATATCTGAGGAGGATTCCATAGAGGATGCTATAAGAGTTATGCTACTTAACGGTGTAGATGCACTGCTGGTTTATGGTGTTACGGGATTTGTTGGTGTAATTACGAGTAGGGATATCCTTAGGGCTTATAAAAAATAATTATTTTCGCTCTTATATCTTTTTTGATTGGTAGCTGAACAAATGTAACATGATTTTAAACTTAAAAGCGAGAAGTTCCAACCAAAAGGGTTATAAGAGCGTTTTTTAATGTTAAGATGAACTGAAAGCTATATGGTAGATTACGACAAGCTTGTTGATAAGCTCAAGGAAGCCCTGCTT
>JALTZZ010000096.1 GCA_027051165.1 archaeon
CTTTGTCAATTCTATCCCTAAGCTCTCTTAAGTCTTTTTCTAAGGAGTCCATCCTTTTCTCCAAAGAGTCCATGCGTTTATTAGTAGTTTCAACCGCAGATCGCATGCCTTCAATAGCGATTCTAAAGCCCTCTAATAAACCAGAGACCTCCTTTTTAAACTCCCTAAGCTCTTTTCTTAGATCACCAAGCAAGGCTTCCTTGAGCCTATCAACGAGCTTGTCGTAGTCTATCATATAGCTTTCAGCTTATCTTAACATTAAAAAACGCTCCTATAACCTTCTCGTTTTTAAGTTCAAAATCATGTTGCATTTGTTTAGCTACCAACCAGAAAAGATATAAGAGCGTTAAGGTTCGAGTCTCTTTCTATCTCTTGGAAACAGAACAGCTTCTCTTATATTCTTTAAATTAAGCAGCTGCATTATAAATCTTTCTAAGCCCATTCCAAAACCGCCATGCGGGGGCATTCCATATCTGAATGCTTTTAAGTAATTTTCAAAGCTCTCTACTCTCAGTCCCTTAGCCTTTATCATTTTTACAAGTAGCTCATATTCATGAATTCTTTGGGAACCGCTAACAATTTCTCTTCCTTTAAATTCAAGATCAAAGGCTCTGCTTAGCCCATTTTCCTCTGGCATTGTATAGAAAGGCTTTATTTTTATTGGATACTTTGTTATAAAGTATAAATCATATCCTTCATCTTTCATTACTTCCCCAAGCTTCTTCTCTGCTTCTGTTGTTAAGTCTTCTCCATAGGGGAGAATATATCCGTTCTCTTCGAGAATTTCAAGAGCTCTCTTATATTCTATCCTCGGGAAAGGTGGTTTTTGTGGGTATATTTCAACTCCAAGCTTTTTTAGCTCTTTTTCGTAGCTTTCACTCAAATTCTTCATTATATAATAAACAAGATTCTCAATAACCTCCATAACATCTTCTTCACTTTCTATAAAGGCAATTTCGCTGTCTATAGCTGTAATCTCATTTAGATGCCAAACGGTGTCGTGTTCTTCAGCTCTAAAGTATGTTGCAATCTCAAAAACCTTATCCATGCCGGTAGCCATGAGCATCTGCTTGTATAGCTGAGGACTCTGTGCTAAAAAAGCTTCTTTTTCAAAATATGCTACGGGAAACAGCTCCGCTCCACCCTCTGAACTTGTTGATATAATCCTTGGAGTATGGACTTCTATAAATCCTCTGCTTCTGAAGAACTCTCTTGCAAAATGAAGAACCTCGCTTCTTATTTTGAATATTGCCATTATTTCATGCTTTCTAAGGTCTATGAATCTGTTATCCAGCCTTGTATCTAAGTTTGCCTTAACTTTTCCAGTTGGATCCAGCGGAAGCGGTTGCTCTGCTCTACTGAGCAATCTATATTCCTTTGGTATTATTTCATAGCCGTTCGGAGCCTTTGGTTCTGCTCTCACAACACCTTTAACGACAACAACGCTTTCTTTGCTTAGCGATGTTAATCCCTTGAAGACGTCTCTGCTCACCTCCTTCTTGGGCATCGTTATCTGAACGAATCCTTCTCTATCCCTAAGCACCACAAAGGCTATGCCGCCGAGCTTCCTAATTTCATGCACCCAGCCAGCAACGCTAACCTCTCTACCGTGCATGCTTGGATTTATCTCGCTGGAGTATAGTCTCTCTATCATGTTGACAACTTTTCTTTTTTCACTTTTTCAGAAATTATTGCACTGTTTCCGCTCTTATCTTCTATTATAATTGTAAAGCTTTTCTTGGCTTTTTTCATTTCTTCTATATCATCTAAGAGCTCTTTTATTTTTCTTAATTTTTCTTTATTTTCTCCTTCCCATCTTTTTAATGTATGAAGAACTTCCTCTATTCTTAGCAAAACTCCCTCTACATTAGTTATAAATCCGTAAGAAAAAGCACCGGGGGTTATTTCTACACCAAGCTCAGGAACCTTAATTATTCCTTGACTCGATCTTATAACTCTCGCAAAGAGATCTTCTTCCTCCTCAACTTTTAATATATATCTGCAAGGCTCTTTTTCCTCAAGAATTATTACATCTGCATGCTTAAACTTACAGTTATCGCAGTATATTGAGCTTTCCATAACTTCGCCAAAGTAGGGTATCTTATGAACGTTGAATCTCACTTCGAGCGTTTGTCTGTTGCAGACTGGACACAAGCTTTTCATGCTATTCTTGTTTCATTTTTTCTCTGATCTTTTCAATAGTCTTTTCAAATTCCTTTTCTCTACTTTCTTCTTTTGTCCTATCAATTTTTATTCCAGAAGGTGTTATAATAAGGTGATTTTCGCTTATTCCAGCTATATCCCCGTTTATCATTTCTACAATTCTTTTCATTTCTTTTATTGCATATTTAAGCTCGTTCTCGCTTCTTATTGCCAGATTCTTTATATCAGCTATTACAATGTTTCCGCTGTTCAGTTCCTTTGAAACCTTTTCTATGTCTGCATATCCCTTAAGCTTGCATACCTTTACAAATCTTGTAATGCTTGTTGTGTTTTCCAAATTTATTGTTTCGAGTTCAACAAAGTCATCTAACGAAAATCTGCTCGTGCTGTTAGCTTTCTTTAGTATTCTTCTTAAGGCTTCAAGCATGACATACCACCTTAGTCTCTAAATTTTAAGCTTATGCATATAAATATCTTTAGCTGAGGCTGTATTTAAGTTTGTTGCAAAATTTAAATTACAAAAATAGAAATTATACCTTCAATATTTCCCTAACTTTTCTCTTTATTTCTTCTGGAGTATGAAGCTCACCACCTATTTTTCCAAGGAAATATATATCTTTCTTTGCCACCCTTTCTATGTCATAATAAAGCTGTTTGAGGTTCATCTCAACAACAAGAATTTCGCCGCTATCGGCTAACTCCCTAACCCTCTTTTCGTTAAATGGATTCAAGGTTATCAACCTTAGCAAACCAGCTTTTATACCTTCGCTTCTGAGCTCTATAACAGCCTGCATAGCTGACCTTGAAGGGGCACCATAGGAAACTATAACGATATCTGCATCTTCTGTAAACTTTTCTTCATGCATAGAAATCTTGTCTGCATTTTTCCTTATCTTTTCAACAAGCCTCTTAACGAGTCTATGGTGAACTTCCGCATCGTATGTGGCTGGATAACCCCTCTCATCGTGTGTTAAGCCAGTTACGTGCACCCTATAACCTTTTCCAAAAACCTGCATTTTTGGAACATAGTCGCTGGCTTTAAATGGTAGCTCGTTTTTCTCAGCGAGCTCTCTGTCAACAACTTCAACCTCATCTGGAAGAACAACTTTTTCGCGCATGTGTCCTACTACTTCATCTGCAAGTAATATTACAGGAACTCTATACATTTCAGCAAGGTTAAAAGCCTTAACCGTTAGGTCAAACATCTCCTGCGGTGAGTTTGGGGATAGAGTAATTACTTCATAGTCTCCGTGAGAGCCCCATTTAGCCTGCATAACATCGCCCTGTGCTGGTAGCGTTGGCTGTCCAGTGCTTGGGCCGCCTCTCTGAACATCTACGATCACTATAGGAGTTTCCGTCATTGCTGCATATCCTATGTTCTCCTGCATTAAGCTAAATCCCGGTCCAGATGTAGCTGTCATTGATTTTACACCAGCCCAGCTTGCACCTATGATAGCTGCTATACTTCCAATTTCATCCTCCATCTGTATATATACGCCGCCTACCTCCGGTAGTCTCTTTGCAAGCCACTCAGCTATTTCTGTGCTCGGTGTTATAGGATAACCAGCGAAAAATCTGCAGCCAGCGGCTATGGCACCTTCCGCACATGCAATATTTCCTTGCATAAAGAACGTTCCCTTTAGGTGCATCAGCAGTCCTCCTCAATTTTTATAGCCTGATCTGGACAGAGCTTTTCACAGAGTCTGCAAACCTCCCTTTTAACGATCTTTTCAGCCCTTAAAGCAGTGCACCTTTCAGGATGCTTAACCTTTGGAACAAAATATCCCCTCTCGCTCGGCTCAAGGGAGCGTTCAAACACGTTCATTGGGCAGTAGTCAACACATATCTCACAACCCTTGCAGTATTTATCGTTTATCTTTATCATGCTCCTACCTCTGAAACATCTCTATCACTGTGTATGTTGACGTCCTTTCAACACCATCAAGCTTAGAAACTTCTCTTAAAAAATCTTTGAGATTTTTTATTTCAAGAACCGTTATGATATCGTCTTCACCGGTAACTCTATATACTCTATCTATTTTCATATTCTTTATTTTCTCAAAGACCGCTTCTCTGTTCTTTGGCTTAACTTTTATCAAAACAAAAGCCTCTTCCCCAGATTTTCCTATAATCCTTAAAGCTTTATCTGTAAGGTCTATAAATCCTCTTCCCGTCCTTATTAAATTTTTCTCCTTAAGAATTTTTAGATGTATGCTGAGGGCTTGTCTTGTAATGTTGAGCTCTTTTGCAAGCTCCTCCTGCGTTTTTTCTACAGTATATACTTTGAGGCTCCTTGCCTGCTCATAAAGACGTCTGAGCATCTGCATCTGTTTTTCGCTTATCATTTACAAAGGTAAAGAAAATTTTTACATTTGTAAATATTATGAAAAGCTTAGCTTCGAGACCACTTCCCAGCTTCTTTCGTCAACAGCCTTTATTCCTTCTAATGAAATTATATAGATGTATTCATTTATATATACAGCTCTAACAGTATTCTTTGCTTCAACAGCTTTTACAAGCTCTATCTTCCCATTTTTATATGAAAAAATGTATCCCGCTTTGGAGCACGGCAGGAAGAATACTTCGTTCTCTCTATCAATTAAGAAGGCATGGTGGGTATTAAGCACATCGCTCCAAGTCTCTTTAAGTATATATTTGTCCACTTCTTTAGGTTTTTCGGCATCTGAAACGTCGAACAGCGATATTTTAACATTTGCCCCTACTTTTCCGATTCCCAAGATAAGATGCTCATCTATTCTGTGCAGGTATGAGGAGTAGCCGGGTAGTTTTAGCTCTCCCTTAAGCTTTGGCTCTGTGGGATTGCTGAGGTCAATTACATAGAAAGGATCGGTCTCCCTAAACGTTACAACATAGCCCCTATCACCTATGAACCTCACAGCATATATTCTCTCACCCTTTCCTAAATCCTTTACAGAGCCAACGATGTTCAGAGATTTATCGAGGATGTAAACGTCGTTTAAGCTCTTATCCCACCTCCCTACAGTTGTCGCAACCCTAAGATATCCTCTGTATTCATCCAAGGAGAACTGGTTCAGAAGCCTTCCAGGAATTTCTCCCACAGCTTCTATGCTGAGATTATCAACATCTATCTTAACTATTCCCGTTCTTTCGATTTTTCTCATGTTTTTATCAAGAAACTTCATCCATCTATTGTTTATCTCGTTTTCTACTCTAATTCTCTCATCATTGCTGAGTGTCCATAGATATTCATCCAGAATTCTTCTATATTCATACATCTTTGAAAATGCAGAAATGTTGTAGGAGCTTATTCTATCAAGCTCTTTGAAGACCTTTGGTTCGAGCAGATCTCTGCACTCTTCCTTAAGGAATTCATAGTATAGACTTGCCGTGCTAACACGCTTCTGATATGTAATATATATAGCATTTTTAGACATATATACTACGCTTGAGCCGTATTCTCCGACAAATGAAACCTTTTTTTCAAATTCTCCGCTTTTTGGATCTATTATTGCAACGGTGTATATTGCTGTGGTGCGTATAGGCTCCGCTGGATGATAAACTTCCGTGCACCTAAGCTCTACCTTTCTACCATTTACATAGGCTAAGGGGAAAACGCATTTCTTTGAAGATATCCAGCTCGAAAGCACAGCATACACTTTGCCTCTATAAAGCCTTGCAGCAACAAGCCTTGAATCGAGCTCTATGCTCCATATTTTATTTGAATTCTCTGCATTAGATACATTGTAGCCAACTATTTTTCTATGGGAAATCACTATAAGGGTGTTGTTTACAAATAAAAGTGATCCTCCATCTTTAATCTTTGATAAGATAGAAATATTCTCTGGAGGATAAGCCTTGATTATATATATTCCCTCTATTGCCTTATCAGTTCTTATTATTTCTTCTGGCATCCTTCTCCACAGAAAAGCCGTTGGAAACGGCATGGAGTAGTAAATTTTTGAGCCGTCTGTCTTAACGATGTCCGGCTCGTCGATGCCAGCTACCTGAACATTCGTCGTTGAGTATCTATAAACTCCTTTTTCTGCAGATTCTTCGAGGACTGGCATCTTAGGGGGGAGAGGTCCGGAAGGAGGGGATTCCTCAGGTGGAGCAATCTCCGCAGCCCTTATACCATATATAGGCTCGCCATACCCTTCACCAATAACTAAATATCTAAAAAACTCTTCTTTTGAGGAAAATTTTGTAATATTTTTATTTACTTTATAATCAGTTTCTTTTATTTCTGCATGAGTGCACATTGCAAAGAGAGATGCAAAAAGTATTGCAACGAGCGGTGCCACAATTTTTCCGTTCATGGATAAATTATTTGTAAAACATAAATATATATTTTGTATGACATTCTCTCATATATTATTTCCTTAAGCTTTTTTGATTGGAAAATGAATAAAATTTATTGTAGAAGAACTATTCATAAGATGATGTAGATGCTTTTGAAAAATTAAAAAAGTTTATCTAAAGAAAAAACACTATAAAAACTTTTACACATGCTATATATATGTATATAGCATATGAAGACGATAATGGTAAGGGATGAAATTTATGAAATGTTATCTAAAATGAAGAGAAAGGGAGAATCATTCTCTGATGTTATATACAGGATCATTATGGAGAGAAAAAAGAAATCATTAGAATTCTTTGAAAAATATGCCGGTGCTTTAAGCGAGAGCGATCTCCTTGAGATTGTCATGGAGGAGAGGAAATCCTTAAAGGTGAGAGAGTTTGATATTTGATACTTCCGTTGTTCTGAAAATTTTGGAAGATAGAGAATTTTTCGAAAAAATTAAGAGTTTCGTTCATGAGGAGGTAAAAATAACATCTATAACAGCCTATGAGCTTCTGAGAGGTGCTATCTATATAAAGCTTTCAATACACAGTGAAAAAGAGATGAACATAATTCTCTCTTTAATATCTGATGTTGATGTTGTTCCGTTTGAAAAAGAAGATGCAAAGATAGCTTCCGCTATATGGGCTAAACTTAAGGAAAAAGGAGTATTTGTAAGTGATGCAGACATTTTAATAGCTTCAACATGTATAAGAAACAAAGAAAAACTCCTAACCTTAGATAAGGATTTCTTAAAAATAAAGGAAATATATGAGGAATTCGATGTGGAGGTTTTAGATTAGATTCTATGACTTAAAGTATATAATTCTTTTTTACTCTGGAATGTATATAACCCCGATATATGAAGCTTCTTTTGAATGAGAAGAGTTATGTGGTTGTTCATATATTTTATAAAATATGTAAAAATTTTGAAAGTTTTATTTATTTTAAAGATAAATTTGCTTTTATAAAATTAAAAATATTTAACTCGGGTGTCTTTTTATAGAAAAACTCTGTATCTTCAGAAATTTGGTTTAAGAATTTTTGCAAGCCTCTCTATATCCTTTATTGAATCGTAGCTGAATTCTCTGCTTTCAGCCTTTATTATTCTTATTTCTGGAACTTCCTCATAGTTTTTGTTTTTTACAAGTCCCTCTGTGAGTTCGTAGTAGCATGCACCTCTTAGCTTTTTAAACATTGAGTAGTCTCCTTTAACATCTCTGCAAATCCAGTTCCCCATTATAAGGGTTTTATCTTTCGGGTTTATCGTTACATGCCCGTAGCCACTTGGTATAACAACGCTATCACCAGCTTCAGCCTCTACTAAATAAACATCGAGAACTTTTAATCCTTCAACCTTTTGCATTAGAAAATGAGCCTTTCCTTCTATTACATAGTATATCTCAGGGGCATCTGGAACATGAACATGTCCGAGCGTTTTTACATATTCTTTACCTATGATTATCGGCGGTATTATCGTTATATCGTGCCTTAGGTTGTATTTTCTTATAATCTCAGCATCTTTTTCATTTTTTGCAACCTCCCTGAACATATAGTATAAAACTTCTTCATCATCAATATTGCTTTCTTCGTATAAAACAAGCTTTATTTCATCAGCCTTTCTTACATCAGGCTCAAAAATAAGGTCTCCAAACTTTATCCTCATATCCTCAAGGATTTTTAGATCAACCATTGGATTCACCTCGCGTAGAACATGCAGTTTGCAACCTTTATAACAGCCTTTATATTCTCTTTGCTTAAAATTTTTGCCATTGCCATTTTTCTTATCATTTCAATATCTTCTATTCCCTTTTCTTTCTTCTTTGAAATCTCTCTATAGATTATGCTGTTGAACTCCTTCTCCATCTCTTCATCGTAAAATCCAAGAACATTGAATCCTTCCTCTTTAACAACTGCAACTATTTTAAGCTTCTTTATATTTGCAAGAGCTTCCGCAATCTTCTCTGCAAGATATAGATGCTCGCTCTCTACAACAGAGAACCTTCTTCCGTTTTCAAAGATTTCTATTTCGTAGATATCCATATAAATAATGGGTTCTTCTATATTAATAAATATGGCGAGGGTAAAGCTTCAGAAAACATTTAAAGGAGTCTATTTTTTGGAGATTCCTGAGGAAATAATAAGGCTTACTGGATGGAAGGCAGGGGACGAGATAGAAATTCTGCCAGCAACAGCAGTAAAACCGGGGAAGAGCGATGTTATACTTAGGAGGGTTTAGCTTTTGCTCAAATGCCTTAAATGCGGAAGAGTATATGAAGAAGAGAAAGTATTGTGCGAATGCGGTGGTTTCCTCGAGGTTATCTATGACTACGATGAAATAGAGCCTAAGTTCTCTGGAAAAGGTCTTAAAAGATACATAAACCTTCTTCCTATAAAAAAGGAAATCTTTTCCCTTGGCGAGGGACAAACTCCTTTAATAAAGCTCAGAAAATACAAAAACCTATATGCAAAAAACGATGGGCTAAATCCGAGTGGTTCTTTTAAGGACAGAGGAAGCTACGTTGGGATTCACAAGGCTCTTGAGCTTGGAAAGAAAATTATCTCGGTTGCATCAACTGGAAACATGGGCGCTTCTGTGGCATGCTACGCGGCTGCTGCTGGAATAAGAGCAAAGGTATATGTTCCGAAAGGAGTTTCAAAAGCAAAATTGGCTCAGATAATTGCATACGGTGCGGAAATTGTTGAAACTGGAAGATATATGAAGGATGCGGTTCAAGTTGTGCTTTCGAGAAGAAAAAGCGAATATCCTGTTATGAATGCCCTGAATCCATACTATGTTGAAGGGTTCAAGACCACAGCCTACGAGCTTTTTGAAGAGCTTGAAAATTTGGACTTTGTTTTTGTTCCAACGGGTTCGGGAGGAAATGCATTTGCACTATACAAGGGATTCAACGAACTTAAAATCTTCTCTTTTTTGGACGATATTCCAAAAATTGTCATTGTTCAGCCAGAAAAATGCTCCGCAATAGTTGATTCCTATGAAAAAGGTCTTGATTATGTAGAAGAGGTTGAGGACTGCGAAACGATTGCGGGGGCTATAAGGATAAAGGCACCGCTCTACGGAAGCGAGGTTCTGAAGATATTAAAGAAGGGCAATTTTGCTATAAAGGTATCCGAGGAAGAGATTAAGCGTGCGATGTTTGAACTCGGCAGAGAAGGTATATTTGCTGAACCTTCTGCTGCAGTCTCTCTTGCTGGATTCAAGAAAGCATGGGAGCAGGGGGTTACTGATAGCAAAGATGTTTCAGTGGTTCTTATAACTGGAAACGGATTAAAAGATCCAACGGCGTTTATATGAGGATCTGGATTTTTGATTTTTTAAGAGGCATTTCAATAATTTCAATGGTAATATACCACATCTTCTTTGACTACTACTTTTTAAAAGGAGAGCTCTTTCCATACTACTATTTGGCACCTTTTATAGGAGGTTCTTTTATAGCAATCTCCGGAATTGTTATGAAGATTAGTCTGAGAAGGGCAAAAAATCCTTATAAAAAAGCTTTTGTGAGATTTTTGAGGCTCGGCTTATTAGCCCTGCTTATTTCTCTTGCAACATATATTTTTTATCCAAATTGCTTTGTTAAGTTCGGCATAATACATTTTTTTGCTGTTTCTGCAATCCTTCTTCCAATTTTTATAAAAACGAGAATTTACGGTTCTTTCTTTGGATTTGTTCTTTTTATCTCAGGTTTATATATCATGCTCAACGGAATATATGCTGAGAGCAGATACCTTTTCTGGCTCGGAATCCCTTACCCAGACTTCTGCAGTCTTGATTATTATCCATTGCTTCCATGGTTCGGCTTGTATCTGATTTTCTTTTCCGTGGCTGATTATATTGTTTCAAAATTTGAAGATAAAAATCCAAAAATAAGCAGACTAAACCCTATAGCCTTCATAGGAAAGCACTCCCTAACTATATATGTTATACACCAGCCCATAATAGTGCTTATTTTGCTTGCTTTTTTGAACCGTTAGTTTTATTTTGCATTGTTGCAAATCTTAAAACCATGGAGAAGTGCGATGTTCTTATTGTTGGTGCTGGGCCAGCTGGAGTTAGTGCAGCTTTTTTCTCTAAATATTATAATGAAAACTTGGATGTAATTTTAGTTGAAAGACTTAATGAAAAAAAATATTTTGAATATCACGATATATGTGGTGAGTGTGTAAGCAAAAACTTAGAAAAGGACATAAAACCACTGAAATTAGAAAAAAATGAAATAATTGAGGAGATAAAGTTAATTGAGGAGAGATGGCCGAACGATCTCATACTTACTAGAAAAATTAAAGGATATATAATAGATAGACCAAAATTTTTTCTAAAAATTATTAAAAAATTTAGAGACATGGGGGGGAATGTTATATGGAAACCATTTTTAAATTATGAGGTCAAGAACAATTTTATAAAAGCTAAAGTAGGAGATAGAATAATAAAGACTAACTATTTAATAGCTGCGGATGGTTCAAATTCTCTAGTAAGGAGAAAATTAGGAATAAAGGGGAGGATAACTACACTTTTACAGTATATTATAGATGAAGAACCTGAACATGGAAAAATTATTTTTGAGTATGATGAAAAGTGGAAAGGTGATTATAAATGGATATTTCCCCATGGAGATAATACAAAGATAGGATTTCCTCTTGTAAAACACAAAGAAGAGTTAAGAAATGTTGTAAAAAAACAGGCAAGAAATATAGGATATGGTGGTTTAGAAAAATATGTGTATGGAAATATTTTGCTCATAGGAGATGCTGCATGCCAAAATAATCCCCTAACAAAAGGAGGTATAAGACCGGGAATGGTTGCTGGAAAATTTGCCGCTGAAGCCATAGCTAAAGGGGATACTAATATATATGATAAAAAATGGAAAGAATCACCATTTGGTTCAAATATTTTTCTTGAAGTTTTTGAAAAAGTTAAAAAAATGAGCAACGATGAATTGTATTATCACATGAAACCTTTTAAAAGTGGAAATGTGTTGGGATTTTTAAAAGCTTTGCTCTTTTACAGAAAATATCTCAAAATATATAGAGCTTACGAATTATCTGGTAAAGTTGGTTGGTGATATAATGAAAGCAGAAGTCCTTGTTGTAGGTGCAGGACCTGCTGGTTTGAGTGCTGCGATTTCTGCTGCTAAGGGTGGAAAGAAGGTTGTTATAATTGATAAAAAGGAGGAAATCGGCAAACCCGTTCAATGTGCTGAAGGTATAGGTTCATATTTGCTTGAGTATCTTCCTTTTGAGTTTCCAAAAGAGTTTATAGAAGCAAAAATAAGTGGGATGTATTTCTGGACCGAAGAAAAAGAAATAAAAAAAGTTGGTAGTATCTATGAAGGTTATACGATAAACAGGGAGAAATTTGAAAAGTGGCTTGCAAAGAAGGCAGAAAATTACGGTGCAAAAATACTCCTAAAAAATGAATTTAATGGTTTGGAAGAAGGAGATGATTATATAGAAGCTTGGTCTGATAAGGAGAATTTCAGAGCTGAAAAGCTTATTGCTGCTGATGGTGCAGAATCTGGAGTTCTAAAGAGTTTAAGATTGTTTAAAGAGGAATGTATCGCTAAAGTTATAAACTTTGAGATGAAAAACGTTGATCTGAGATTTAAGGATATGGAACAAGTTTTCATAACGGAACTTGCACCATTAGGCTATGGTTTTATTTTTCCTCTTTCTGGAAGAAGAGCTAATATTGGTTTAGGAACTGCAGATAGGAATATTGATTTAGAAAAAAATTTTGAAGAATTTTTGGAGATCCCCGTAATAAAAAAACAGATAAAAAATGCAGAAATCGTTAAAGATAAAAGCGGAAGTGTAACTATAGATTATCATGTAAATGGTTTTACTGTGGGAGACAAAATATTGCTTGCAGGAGATTGTGCCAACCAAAATTTAAAACCTTTCGCAGAAGGAATACTTCCAGCAGTTATTTGTGGTTATATTGCTGGTGATGCAATTTCCATGAATAAGGATTATAAAAAACTTGTATATGAACATATGGGTGATTTAATAAGATATTCTGATAAAATAAATCTGTTTGTAAAAAAGGTATATGAATTGGGGGTTGAAAGTAGAAATAATGTAATATTAGAGATTCTTTCAAACATTGCATCATTGGATGATATATTATTAAATATATTAATAGAAGAAACAGATATATTGGAATCCGAAAAATAATTATTAAATAGTTATGGGTTAACAAAAATTTTAAAAATTTAAGTAAAATTAATGGTGAAAATATATATGAAAAAAGAACTAATTAAGGAAAAACATATAATTGTTAGTTTGGTTTTATTAATAATTTTTATATTTACAACTTCAAGCATAATTTTATCCTGTGGAGAAGAAAAAGGTAGCGTAAAAGAATTTATTAATAAGGATAATAACTCATCTTCTAACTATAATTATACTATTGATAAAAGGTATTGGGGATTATGGAAAGGTATCGATAGTAGTAGGGAAATATATATAAGTGGTGATAGTGATATAGAAATAGAAAACTTCAAAGTAATAAGCCAAAATGTTATTCAATTGAATGGAATTTATTATCTAAGAGCAAGTTTAAGTGATGCTGAAGTAAATGGTAAAGTATCATACACCTCGAATATATCATCAGCAAGCTTATCAGATATAGGTAGTATAGAAGTTATTATAAAACGGCTAAAG
>JALTZZ010000097.1 GCA_027051165.1 archaeon
CATTGGTAGACCATGACTGTAGGACATCTTGGAGCATGAAATAAACAAGTTAAACTGGGTTCTTTCTACAACACTGATACGAAATAAAAAATTTAATTTAATTTAATTTAGTTTAGTTTAGTTCAATTTAGTTCAGTTCAGTTTAATTGTATAATAGTGTCATAATAAAAAATATATAATGTTGTTACTGAAGTGATGTAATTATAAATTTAAAAAAAATATAATACAATATAATTTTCTATGACTGTTTGTTTTATATTACTCATAATAAACATAATTAAAAATAATCTCTGAGTGTTTCAGGTATGTGCTGTTCATAATAAAATATAATATAATAAAACCTGATGAAAAGGCTGAGGGAAAAATATTTGAAAAAAGATATAATAGAAAAGCAGACGAGTATGAATACAGACTTACAGAGTTGGGCATGAAAATAAAAGAAAAAATTTTAAGTGAGGGATGAATGTTTGAAACTTCCAATTATTTCGGGTAAAGATGCCATAAAAGCCTTTCAGAAAGCTGGATGGAGAATTGCAAGACAAAAAGGAAGTCATGTTACAATGACAAAAGAAGGATATCCAGTAATATTAACTATTCCCCTTCATAAAGAATTAGATAGAGGTCTTTTGAAAAGTTTAATTAGAAAATCTGGATTATCTGTAGAAGAATTTTTGGAATATTTAAAAAAGTAGTTAAACGATGATCTCAACAATCTTCTCCCTTTTAACCTTTTCCTTTTTAATTCGATCATTATATGTCTCTATCCACAATTCAATAGCTTCTCTAATATTTTTTAATGCTTCTTCAACAGTCTTCCCTTGAGATACACAACCCTCAAGGAATGGACATTCTGCTATATAATAGCCGTCCTCACCTTTTCTCATAATAACTACTATTTTCATCTATTAATCCATAGCTATATATCGTCATAAATTATTTATAAATTATTTCAGAATAAATCTTTTTGAGACCTGTCCGAATTTAGACAGGTCTTCTTAAAAAATCAAATTTCTTTCTAAGTATTCTTTATTTTTATGCCTTATTTTTACCGCAATTCCATGCTTAAATTTAAGCATTTCAAGGCTACTTAAAATTGTTTTTCCTACTCCAAGAAGATTTTTTTCTTCATCGGCTACAATAACCTCGTGATATGGTTTTATTTCGCTGCTACAAGATAAAACATCCCTATTATAAACTACGCTCCTATTTTTTATTGTTTCTTTAGCTCTCTCTCCAACAAAAACAACATTTCTCTCAGCTTTTATGAGCCTCTTCGCACCCTCTATGCTCAGAGTTAAAAAGCCGTCGCTTGCCCTTATAGTTCCTATCAATACATCGCCATCGTATGCATATCTTATCCTTCCTGTTCTGCTGAAAACAGCTCTTGGCTTTTTAAAAAGTATTTTTCCAGCTCCAGATCCATAGATGTAGTCGGCTATTGCTCTAAGCTTAAAGCCCATGTCAAAATCCTTCTCAATGTCCGTGTAATCTATATACTCAGCTCCTTCTAGCTTTATATTTAAAGCATCGTCTATTAAAACCTCCTTATAAAGCTTTGAATAATTTTTAACAGCAATTTCCATAAACTTTCTCTGAGCTTTATCGAGAATTCTTGGAGCTTCGTGCTGATTTAAAGGATAAACTTCCTCTACCTCTATTGGTATTATCCCAAAAACTCCGCTTGCTATTACAAATCTACACTTTTTGCTGCTTCCTACCTTATAGAAGTCGTAGAATGGCTTTCCTCTATCGGCTAAAACGACGAGCCTTTCTGAACTTTCAATGTTCTTTATTCTTCTTAAATGCTCCTTTACCTCCGGTCTCCTTAGAGACTCCTCTCCAGAGTAGAAAAATGCACTTTTCTTTGTAATTGGATCGAGCTTTCTTAAATAATTGCTATTGTAAAAAATTCGGAGAGCCTCTAAAAGAGAGGGATGAGCTCTTGCTCTGCTTTCTACGAGTTCTAAAAGCTTGTTCTCATAAATCGCCTGCTTAACCCTGTTTATCTCCTGAATGCTTACGAGAAGGTTGTGCTTAGCAAGTATGTTTGTTCTTTCCTTTTTATCCATGCTTCTTACTTCACTTGGTTTGTAGCTCAAGCAGACTTCGCAGAGGCATGGGAACTCCTTTATATCGCTCAGCTTTAATGTTCCATATGGCGTTATGTATCTATCCTCCTTAGCGTATAATATATAAGCAGCACTGTCAAACGTGTCTATGCCAAGGGATACTGCTAAAGGAAAAAGCATTGGATGCCCAGCTCCGAATAAATGAACAGGCTTTTCTATAGGTAGGTATTTTTTTGACTGAAGAATTATTTTAACTAAAGTTGAGAACTCATAGTTCTCCATTAAAGGGACAACACCACCTATTGCATAGAATTCAAAGTTCAGCTCTCCAAGCTTTCTTGCCGAGTATGCACGCAACCTTAAATGCCTTGCCCCCTGAACCGTGGCTATGCATGCGAAGTTCTTTTTTATATTCTTAGCTTCTAAGGCTCTCTCTATGGTTGTTTCAACATCTCTCAAAGCCTTATCGTAGCTTGCGTTTGGCTCTGTTGGAACGTCAAGTATTACCCCAATATCTACACCTATCCTGTTTTGAAACTCTAAAATTTCTCTGTTGCTTATTTCGACGTCTCCGTATTCGTAGAGCTGGTAAGAGCCGGAATCGGTAAAAACAACTCCATCAAAGTTAAGAAGCTTATGAATCCCTTGCTTAATTGCCTTCTCTCTAAGTTCTTCATTTTTATATATTAAGTATGAATTTGTTATTACGACTTGGGAATACCTTTTTATGCTTTCAGCACCTTCTCTTGGATGAACAACTGGAAATAGGACGGGAGTCTCTATTTTTTTATTTTTTATTTTTAAAACACCTATTCTCCCAGCAGCATCTCTATATTTTACCTCAAATTTCATGTCCACTTCTCTTAAGCATGCCAAGTAAAAATTATCTTAATATGTATTCGAGCATTCTTGCAAATGCCGGTCTCGTTATATAAACGCCAGCAGTTACTCCTATCATTGTTATGAGCGCAAATCCTCTAAGTGCTGAAAGTCCGACGACAAATAGAGGAAGCATTGCGAAAAACGTTGTTAACCATGCTGAGGTTATTATGAAGAAAGCCTGCCTTATTCCTATTCTAACACTCCTCCCCTGCAGAATCTGATCCGTTATAATAATTTGGTGATCAACTCCAGTTCCTACTGCAACGATTATACCGGCTATGCTCGGCAGATCAAGCTGCCAGTTTATTGCAGATGCAACACCAAGTATTATAAGAACTTCGCTCAGCCCAGTAATTATAACCGGAAGCACGATCTTTGGCTGTCTGTATCTCACAAATATCGCAACAGAAACCGCTATTATTGCCGCTATACCAGCCAATATTGCCATATTCTCAAACTCCTTGCCCAAGGTTGGCGGAACAAAGTAAACGCTTTCAACGCTAAGCTTTATAGGTAAGCTGCCAGATCTGAGAACTATCTCTATTCTCTCAGCCTCAGCTCTTCCTTCTTCTCCAGAGCCCGTTTCTAAGACGAGATCCCTAACTATTCTTCCCGCTAAAAGACTCTGCTTTAAGTCCTCACCGATGGGGGCTACGTTAACAAGCTTGTCATCAAGATACATATAAACGAGGGAGAAGTTTGTTTTTATGGCTGCCTCTCTAAATCTTTTAGCAGCTTCCTCCGTTATAGTAAATGGAACCTGCCATGCCCCGGTTACCATATCTTTAGTATATGGACTAACTCTAACGAGGTCTGCACCGGTAAATACCGTTATATTTCCAATTTTAACCTCAAGCTTTCCCTGACTCTCTACGAGTTTCCTCGCCGTTGTAGGATCTGCTCCCGCAATTGTTATTATTATAAACTCATCTCCGTATGGCATTACAGCTATATCCTTAAGTCCGGCAGAATTTAATCTTAAATTTAAAATTTTAACAACTTTGTCCATAGTTTCCTCGTCGAGCGGTTTCTCTGTTTTAACCTTAAGCTCGCTGCCCCCTTGAAGATCAAAGCCCCTCTCTATGCCGTTGAATATTATGCTCGCTATGCATAAGAAGAGAACTATAAGGTATATCTGTATCCTCCTGTCGTGCAGTAGCTCCATTCAACCACCTCTCCTCAAATACCAAGCTAATATGCCAGTATTCTGTATCCAAGTATTAATCATATCCATTAAAAGTCCTATTGCGATTACAATTGCAATTTCATCGAGTATCTTTGATGTAGAGACTACAAAGAGCGTTATCATTGCAACCAGTGTGGTTAAGCTCATAGTTAAGCCGGTCTTCATTGCGGTATAAATCCTCTCTTCAAGGGGTTCCTTCTTCCACACAAGAAGCCTCGTTGTCAACAGAATATCAGTATCAACTGAGTAACCTATAAGAAGTAATAAAGCAATAAAAGAGCCTTTTGATAGTTCTATTCCAAGGAGGATCATTACTGCGAATGTAACGACTATATCGCTTAGGGCTGCAAGAACAACTGCAATGCTTGGTATTGGAGTCTTAAATCTTAAAAACACCATTAATGCCATAAGAGCAAATGCAAATATTATGCCAAGTATAGCCTGCTTTAGGAAGAAAGTTCCAAAAGTTGGAGATACATTGTCAATCATTACAGAATCTCTTGATATACCGAATTTCTCAATAATTTCAAGTATTCTTTCTGTTTCATCTGTTCCTAAGGATTTTGGAATAAAAATCTCCTCCTCAGCGATGTTTCCAAGGGCATCTTTAACAAGCCTTACCTTCACCCCTACGCCGAGATATTCTTCTATTTTTTTATCTAATCCGGATATTTCATGATCAGTAGGTATTGTTATTAATGTTCCACCTTTAAAATCAATAGACATTGGAATGCTATCAGTAAAATGCGAATATACAATTATACAAATTGCAACAATAAATATTGCAAAAGGAATGACTATAAGTTTGTGGTTTGATGCTATTATGCTCGCATATCTTCTTAATATATCCCTCGTCATAACGTTCCACTAAATTGCTGAACGAATATAAAAAGTTTTGCATCCTTAGGGCTTTGTATCCTAATCCTAAATAGACTTTGTTTATTCAGTTAGTTTTTGGTGCAGATATGTTGTGGAATACTATTGTGTTGAACAGCATCACCGAGCTGAGCACTGCGAAGAATGCGGTTTTAAGAGTTTTAGCTCTCAGTTTTTCTCCGAACAGTCTTTTAAAGCTTGAGAACATCCATTCCATTGCGAATCTCTTGAAATATCCGGTGATTCTGCTCCACTTTTCATAGCCGTATTTTCTCAGCAGTTTTACCTGCTGCTGGAGTTCCTTGCAGCCCCTCCTTCTGGAGGAGAAGTTTCTCTTTGGAGGCGAGATAATCTTTATTCCTTTATTATTTGCGATTTTATAATTTTTTCTGGAGGAGTAAGCTCTGTCGCCATACACGGTAGAGCCTTTTGGCAGGTTCTTCACTAGCTCTTCAAAAACCTCGGAATCGTTAACCCTGCTCTCTGTCATAGCAAAGGCAACTATTTTACCGTTTTCATTGTAGAGAACATGAAATTTAAACCACTTTCTCACGCGTTTCTCCTCAAACCTATTGTTCTCCATTCCCCAGTTTGAGAGCAGGCTATGCCAGTGGAATCTATAAACTCCAACCTCCACGTCTTTTGAGGTGAAAGGATATCATCCTCTGATCTTCTTGCATTCCCAGTGCTCAGCTTCCTTTATAATCCCCTTCCTTAAAGTTACGTAATATGGTGCATAACCATAAAGACTTCTTAAAGCTCCTGAAACTTGCCTATAAGGTAAAAACTTGCTCAAACCCGTACCTACATGAATGATTAATCTCGGATACTTATACGGTCTCCCTACTTTCCCCTTGTTAAGCTCCTCCTTAACCCTTTCTTTTACCTCTAAAATCCCTCTTTCGCTTGAAAACATCTCTTCCCCAAGCTTTATCAGCCGCCTGTCTCGCCAATGACGTGCCATGCTGTTACATGCTGCATAGATATAAGTTTAGAATACAAAGCCCAAAGGATGGTAAAATTTATATATTGGGTTCTTAAGATAAATTAATATATAACAATACTACATTATTATAATCTTAAAAATGAAATAAAGGGGGGTTAGTTAGAAAATGGTTATTACAAAAATTTCCAAGGTAACCTTGATGTTAGGAATACTTTCCCTTGTATTCCTCGTTATGCCAAATGCTATCGCTAAATTTGCAAATCAGCACGTTTTTATAAACGGTAGCAACGTTGACTGCACAAAATGTCATTCAAATGAGCATTCTGAGCTTACATCATCAAATAATCAAGCCCACACTACGCACGGCTTCTCTTCATATCCATGCAGAGGATGCCATATACCATCTTATGCTGATGGTGATGTTGGTGGTTTGCCTTCAACGTCGCCATATTATAATCCTTACGGAGGGGGAACAGGGAAGTTCCATGCAGCTGCTTTAGTTGAGTGCACATTTTGTCATTTTAACAACCCAGAATGTACGTCATGTCATACAAAAGCAAATGTAAGTGCTGAATTTGAGAACAGCAATATAGAGGCTCATAGACCACTTTACTTTAGGGCAAGGAATGCAAGCGGACTTGATACGAGCGATTTATTGGCAGGTGCAAATGAAGCATGCATTGCGTGTCATACACATGCAGCAAACGTAACAGTTACTACAAGCAAATACTTAAATATCTCAGCATACTATACGGGCACAGGACCATACAGCGGATGGATAATAAACTTCTCTGTTAACCCATGATGTTTTAAATGGTTAAGAATTTAAGTTTTATTATGGAAAATTTTGCCATTGAATTTAAAGCCGAAGCTGATAAAGGAGATAATTTCAAAGACAGCTAAAAAACATGGTATCCGGTTTAGGACAAGAGATAATTATGAAAACACTGAGATATACTAATCGTTACAGAGAAAAGCTGAATTGGAAAAATGGAAAACGCTCTCCTCAGGAAGATTGAAATATATTTTTCCTATTATTGATCAAAAGAATTTTGAAAACATCATCTTCTAATAACAGTATTATTATAGAGCTTATTAACAATGAATGTGGTAGCCTTGTTCAATGTTTATGTTCATGCTTTAGAAAATTAGAAAAATTTAAATAAATTAAAATAAATTGTAAAGAGATTTGAGGTGAGGGCATGCCAATAGAAGCCACAGAAAAAATATGGTTTAACGGCAAGTTTGTGGACTGGGACGATGCTAAGGTCCATGTTCTGACGCATGCTCTTCACTACGGTTCTGGAGTTTTTGAGGGCATCAGATGCTATAATACGGACAAGGGACCTGCAATTTTTAGATTGAAAGAGCATGTTGATAGGCTTTTTGATAGTGCAAAAATATACTATATGAAGATACCGTATTCAAAATCCGAGATTGCAGAAGCCATTAAAGAGCTTGTTCGAATAAACGGGTTAAAGGAATGCTATATAAGACCAATCGTATTTAGAGGCTATGGAGAGATGGGATTAAATCCCCTAAATAATCCCGTAGAGGTTGCAATTGCCGCATGGGAATGGGGTCCATATCTCGGCGAAGAAGGTCAGAAAAAAGGAATAAGAGCAAAGATAGTTTCTATACAGAGGATTACACCAAATACTCTTCCTCCAGTTGCCAAAGCTTGCGGACAGTATATAAATTCTATTTTAGCAAAATTGGAAGCATTAAACTGTAACTATGATGAGGCAATAATGCTTGATTATCGGGGTTTTGTTAGTGAAGGGCCCGGAGAAAACATATTTGTGGTAAAGGACGACGTTATATATACTCCACCAGAATATGCAAGCATACTTAAGGGCATTACAAGGGACAGTGTCATAAAGCTTGCAGAGGATATGGGGTATGAAGTTAGAGAAAGGGATATAACAAGAGCATTTCTTTACTTGGCTGATGAGGTTTTCTTTACTGGAACAGCGGCAGAAATAACTCCGATTAGGGAAATAGATGGATACGAAATCGGTGTAGGCGAGATAACAAGAAAGCTCCAGAAGAAATTCTATGAAGTTACTCATGGAAAAGATGAAAAATACATTTCTTGGCTTGATTTTGTCTAATAAGGTGGTATTATGTTTAAGAAAATGAAAAAACCTATTGTATGTGCAAGCATAATGGCAAGCACCATTGAAGAATTTGTTGAAAAAATAAACAAGGTCAAAAATGCTGATGTGGTTGAAATAAGGGCTGATGGATTAAGAACAGACAACTACAAAAGCGAAGTAAAAAGACTGCTTAAAACTCTAAAAATACAGAAAGACATTCCAATAATACTGACATTGAGGGGCGAAAAGGAGGGTGGGGCTTTTTTAGGAAGTGAGAGTGAAAGGATAGAAGCTATAATAGAAGCTATGAAGCTTGCAGATGCTGTTGACATAGAACTGCGAGCTAAAGACAGAGACAGGGTCTTAGAAGAGGCTCGTAAAAATAAGATACCAGTTATAATCTCATACCATGATTTCAACACCACTCCAGCGAAAGAAGTCATGAGAAACATACTTGAGGAGGAAATAAGCTTGGGTGCGGGTTTAGCTAAATTGGCTGTTACTGTGAAAAATAAAAGAGATGTTCTTAGACTTATAGAAGTAACAGAGGAATTTTCAAGCCAAGAAACTCCAATAGCCACGATGGGAATGGGAGAGCTTGGAAAATTCGCAAGAATAGCTTGTGCATTCTTTGGTTCCGCGATGATATATGCAAGCGTATCCGAGCCTACAGCAAGCGGACAGCTCAGCATAAACGATACTGTTGAGATAATGAAGAAGTTGGGAATATGAGGCATATAAATTCAAAAACAGGACTCTTCTGCGTAATAGGGGATCCAATAGAGCACTCTCTATCGCCTATTATGCACAATTCTGTGTTTGAAAAGCTTAACTTGAACTATGTTTACTTAGCCTTTAAAATAAAAAAGGAGGAGCTTGAAGATGCTGTAAAGGCGTTTAGAATTTTAGCACATGGATTTAATGTAACAATTCCACACAAGGTTTCAATAATTAATTACTTGGATGAAATTTCAAAGGAAGCAGAGCTCATTGGTGCAGTAAATACTGTTAAAGTTTATAAAAATAAGCTTATTGGATACAATACAGATGGAATAGGGGCAATAAAAGCACTCGAAGAAAAAACAAGCATAGAAGGAAAAAAAATTGTGATAGCTGGAGCTGGAGGAGCTTCGAGAGCAATAGTTTTTCAGCTGGCACTTAGAGATTGTGAAATAACTCTTGTAAACAGAACATATAAAAAAGCCGTATATTTAGCTAAAGAGGTTGATGAGAAACTTAATAAAAAGATAAAGACAGAAGAGCTATCAAAACTAAAGGAAATCATAAAGAATGCAGATATCTTTATAAATACAACAAGTGTTGGCATGTATCCCAACACAAACGAAACTCTCCTTCTTGCAGAAGATATACCAGAGAAAATCGTTGTCATGGACATCGTATACAATCCCCTAAAAACGAGACTGCTTAAAGAAGCTGAAAAGGCTGGTGCAAAAACAATAGATGGTTTAGGGATGTTCGTTTATCAAGGGGCTGAGGCTCTGAGAATATGGCTCGGAATAGAGCCGCCGGTAGATGTCATGAGAAATGCGGTTTTAAAGGCTCTCGTTGGCTCTTAGGCAAACATATACTGTGTCGTCGTTGGAAGCTTTTTTCTAATAATTCTAAGCTCTGGCTTATATACAAATATCTCATCGTTATGTGGCTCTCTATCTAATATCTTTGCAATCAGATATGCTTCTGCTCTCCCGCAAACCCTCGCTACTCCGCTTCCGAATCTATCAGGAGATATTTCAAGATATATAGGAAGTCTCAGCATTTTCTTCATATCCTCTGGCAAAATTTCATCTATAAACCTTAGCTCATCCTTTTTAAATATGTGAATGCTTCCATCTCTAAGCATAATCTTCGGTCTTTTTTCATTTATTATTTTTAAGAATTCCACTTTTTCTACAGCCAAATGCTTGTTGAGGAGTTGAATCTGCTTATATATTATTCTGGTTGTTAAGTCTTCTTCGTTTTCTCTACGCATATAAAAAAACTTAATATTAACAAGGTGTCAAAAATGATAGAAATTGAAGTGAAGGCAAAAATAAGCGATGAAAAAAATTTCGAAGAAAAAATAAAAAAAATGGGAGCTGTATTCATAGGTGAGGAAAAACAGATAGATATTTACTTTAATCATCCATGTAGAGACTTCAGACAAACAGATGAAGCTTTAAGAATCAGGATAAAAGATTCTCATGCGGAAATTACATATAAGGGAAGAAAATTGGACAAAAAAACAAAAACACGTGAAGAGATAACTGCAAAAATACAAGACTCACAAAATATTGCTGAAATATTGAAAAAACTTGGTTTTAATGTTGTTGCAGAGGTAGTAAAACATAGAAAAAAATATAGACTAAATAAGTTTGTTATATGCATAGATAGTGTCGAAAATCTCGGAAAATTTGTTGAAGTTGAGGAAAAAAGTGAAAAATACGATCCAAATAATATATTAGCCTTTATAAAGAGTTTGGGGATTGAAAAAACGACTACAAAGTCATACTTAGAAATGCTCCTGGAGGGAGTAAAATAAAGATGTATTTATCCTCGCTGGCTTATCCGAACACAGAAATAATAGAATTTATAAATAGAGCTCATGAACTCGGTTTTAATGGTGTAGAAATTATTGTAGAAGGATTCTCAGAGAACGAAATAGAAAATGCTAAGGAGGTTATTGAGGAGCTTGATCTAAGGGTAAGCCTTCATGCTCCATTTTCTGATATAAACATTGCAAGTCTAAACAGCGGAATAAGAAACGAAAGCTTGAGACAGATAAAAAGGAGTATAGACCTTGCAGACTACCTATCCGCAGATTCTGTAACTCTGCATTCTGGAAGAATATCCCCGCTTTCTATGAGATTTAAAGAAAAAGCTTGGGAGCTAAATATAAACAGCCTAAGAACACTTGCACGTTATGCGAAAAAAAGAGATATCAAACTATGCTTGGAAAACAGCTCAAACTACTATGGTCTCTTCTGCTGCAGAATTGATGAAGTAAGAGAAGTCCTTGAGAGTGTCGAAAACTTGCACTTTACGCTCGATGTTGGACATGCAAACACATGCAACAGCGTTTTTGAATTTCTCGAATTTATAGAAAGGACTATAAATATACATCTGCACGACAACAATGGAAAGAACGATGAGCACTTAGCAGTTGGTGAAGGGAACATTAATTTTGAAAAATTCTTTAGAGAACTTAGAAAAAGAGAGTATAGGGGTATTATTACAGTAGAAACTTTGAACGATACTGATGTTGTAAAAAGCTTAGAAATTCTTAAAAAATATCTTTAAATAAAGATATTTAAGATTTTTTAAAAAAGCATGAAATTAAGCATGTGAGGCGTTAATTTTATATACCAGTGTGTAGAAATACATTATCAGCTGATCTATCATGATTAATCATGGGTGTTTAAAATGGAGTGTTGCGAGCTGCTTGCAAGAATATTTAAAGATGGTTCGGCTAAGGATTGGGATGGTGTATTGAACCTGATGATTTTCTGGGATTCAAGAGGCTACGATCTTGTTGAAAAAGCGAGAGAGATAAAGGTGGGTGTTGGAGAAAAAGAATTTAGGCTTTGGCATTTTCTTGTTGCAAGTGAAAAGCTTGCAAAAGACCACTTTATAGAGAGAATAGAAGAGATAGATAAGGAATTTGTCGAAAAGTATAGGGATAAAATAAAAAGTCTTGTAGAAAAAGTAGAGTTCTGCCATGGCACCTTTAAATGTGGAATTGTTGATCCAAGGGAACTCGCTGGAACAAAGGTGCTTTTTGTCCTTGAAAAGTTTACATACGGAAGTGAAGTAAGTGAGGAGGAGCTAAGAGAAGCCTTAGAAGAACTTAAAGAAAAAATCATGTCAAAAAATAAGCATAAAGCTATCTTAGGCATCTTCAACATCTTCAAAATTGCATAAATTTTATTTTTTTAATTATATTGAATGTCGCTACACTAAATAGGGAAAAATATGGATAAAAGAAAATTTGCTCTTATAGCTATAGGTATAATGGTTCTTTCATCGTTTGGCTATGCTATGTTTTCTCCGTTTGTAGGTGTTGAAAATAATAAAGAAAAGGACAGCGACGGAGATGGTATCCCAGATTCCGTTGAAATTGAGCTTATGCTTGATCCATATAAAAAGGAAACTATAGAAGACTTACTAAAGAAGAAGGAAGAAGTCACACAGATGATTATAAACAACGAAATTTCCGCTGAAGAATATAAAAGGCTCATGAACGCATACAATGAACTCATAGAAAAGATGAACAGAACAAAAGGGTAGAAAATGAAGATCGCTGTAAGCGGTAAAGGAGGAGCCGGAAAAACAAGTATCGCGTCATGTTTGGCGAGAATTTTTGAAAAAAATGGCTTTAAAGTTATCGCTGTTGATGCTGATCCAAGCATGAACCTAAATTTAGCCTTGGGAATGGAGAGACCTTTTCCAATAGCAGAGCTTAAAGATTTAATAGAAGAAAGAACCTCGTTGGGAGGAGGTCTTTATAGGCTTAATCCAAAGGTTGACGACATACTAGATAAGTATTCCACGAAAAAAGGAAATATTAAGCTTATTGTAATGGGGACTGTGAAAAATGCTGGTGCTGGCTGTGTGTGTCCAGAAAATACTTTTTTAAGGGCTCTTCTGAGGCATTTAACTCTTAAAAGAAAAGAGGTTCTCATACTCGACACAGAAGCCGGTTTGGAGCATTTTGGCAGAGGACTTGCTAAAAATTTTAATGTGATGATAATTGTCGTTGAGCCAAGCTATAAATCAATAGAAACCGCAAATAGAATTTATGAGCTCTCGAAACAGCTTGAAATAGGGAATATAGTCGGGATTGGTAATAAGATAATGTTCGACAAGCAGATAGATTTTATAGAAAGTAATGTAAATTTTGACGTTCTCGAGTATATACCTTATGACAATGAAGTCGTTAAATCCGAATTTAGCATGAATATAATACCAGAAAATTCAATATTCTTCAAAAAAATGGAAGAATTTTATAGAAAAATAAAAAATATTTATAAATAAACAATAAGAAACGATAGGAAACATATTTCTTTCAATATTTTTATAC
>JALTZZ010000098.1 GCA_027051165.1 archaeon
GTAAAATGTTTGACCAAAAACCTTAAATATCAGAAAATCAACTTTTTCTAATAGGTGGGCAAGATGCCCGGGTTTAGAAATGCCGCAAAGAAAGCAAATGTAATACTTAGTGTGATAAAAAAAGGTGAAATGGTTAGGGCAAAAGACATTGCTGAAAGATTAAGAAGATTGGGATATAAGGTCAATGAAGCAAGTATAAATATGTTCATATACCATTATATGCTTCATAAGTATTTAAAAAAGGTCAGAATTGGCGGAAAAAATTACTACATGCTAATAAATTAATTTTTTATCTTTCCGTTGCTTGCAAGACCCTTCCGTAAGGGAGGGGGATACGCAAGGTTAGCTGAAGGGGTGGCTTGGTAGAAATGTTTTAGCATAGCAAAAAACAAATTATATAGTAATGAAAATATTCCGTTGTATAGCAATACAACTTAAAGCGATTGTCAGGGGATTACAGAATAACCTTAGGCTACATGTGCTACCACAGCGCTAAGCTTTGGAATCAAGCTCTGTTTTTGCTGAACAAAAAAGAAGCCAAGCTAAATACCTATGATCTATACAACAAGCTTAGGAGCAGCGTTCACCTAAGGGCTCTGCAGTCGAGAGCCTCACAAATAGCCTTAGACGAGCTCGTCAGAGCTTACAAGAACCACCTGAAAGAGCCAGAGAAATTCGTTAAACCAAAGCCGAGGAGAAAGCATAGAACAGTAATCTTCGATACAACGAGGTTCAAGGTATGTGGGAGCAGAATAAGGCTCAGCTTAAGCAGGAGCTTAAGAAAGCATTTAAAAGAGAAGCACGGCATTGATCTAAGGTTTCTATGGCTCGAAACCGGCTTGCCACTAAACGAGAAAGCAATTAAAAACGTGCAGATAGTTCCAAAGGGGGATGAGTTCGAGCTCCACTTGATCTATGAAGCTGAGATAAATCCAATAGACTTCAGCGGGAGCAAGGTAATGACAATTGACCCCGGCTCTTCGAACTTCTTTGCTATAGTTGTAGAAGGGGTTGAAACGCCTTATATTATAGACGGCAAGGGATTAAAGAGCCTGCTTAGAAAGTATTTGAAGAGAATCAAAAAGCTTCAGAGCTTAAAAGACAACCTAAAGAACAAAGGCTTGGCTTCTCATAAAGTAGAAAGGAAGATAAAAAAGCTCTGGGTTAAGGTTCACAGATTGCTTAGGAACTTCGCTCATACCGTTTCAAACCTCGTTTTAGAGCTTGCTTTAAGGCACAACGTCAAGGAGATAAGAGTTGGAGACCGCTTCCAAAATAAAAACAGGGAATTAAAGCTCAATTCAATAACAGATCAGATGTTGCACCTATTGCCACATGGAAAAGCTTTCGAGTATCTTAAATACAAGGCAGAAGAGCTTGGCATATTCGTAGACACAATTAGCGAAGATTACAGCTCTGGGGCGGACAGCCTGCTTAATAAGGCTGTTGCTGAAGAAAGCTGCACCCCGGAGCTTAGAGTTAAAAGAGATCTGTTTAAATCCGTCTTGGGCTTAATAAATGCGGATGTTAACGCCTGCAGAAGTTTGTTGAAGAAGCTCGGCATCTTCGATAAGATAAGCGGCTTAGGTAAGCCCATAAGGCTTAGGATATTCCACAGGTTTAAAGGTAGCTCCGCCTACGAGATGGGTAGGAGTAGGGGCGCGTTTATCAAGCAGAGTAGGGATAAGGCCCTTGTAAGGGCAAACTCCCTACAAAGCCCCTATAAAAAAATAGTTCACTTCTTAACATTATCAAACATTTGCTCAGCAGTTAACAACGTTACGAGTTGAATAACCCTTAAAAGCTTTAATAATGTTAGAAAACACGGAAACAAATTAAATGCAGATAATGAATAATCTGAAATTTTTCCAAGGTTTATCTTTCTTCTTTAATTAATGATCGAATTGAAGAAGCTCGCAGAAATGCTTGAGAAGGACGATGAGGCAAGAGCAAGGATAGTGGATATCTTAACTACTGAGATTGCTGTTAGATCCAGAAATCTAATCGTTGAAGCTGTTCTAAAAGAAGTCGCTACGAAAGATGACATCGAAAAGCTTAGAAACGAGCTTAGAAAAGAAATTAAAGACGTTGAAAATATATTAAAAAATGAGATCAAAGAGACTGAGGAGAGGTTGAAGAAGGATTTGAAAGAATACATTGATATTAAGATTACGAGCTTGGTGAAGAGGCTCGACATACTTTCGAGATTTATGCTTAGAACTTTTATAGGAATATTTTTAACCCTTGTTTCTGTAATCTTAGCGAAATTGTTGTAAGAATTAAACTAAAGGAGCTTGAAAGATTATTGGTTGGAATTTTCTTGCTGGTATAGACTCGAAAAACTATCCAGAGGATGAAAACGTGATCATGATCTTCAGCTTTTGTAAAATAATTATATTTGACATTATTTATAGAAAGTTCTATGAAGTCTCTTATTTCGTTCTTCACGAGGATACCAGCAGAGGGTGATGTAGAAAAAGCTGCAGAAGAAGCCTACCTGCTTCCGCTGATAGGTGCTTTAATAGCAATTCCAGCAGGTGCTTCTTTTTATCTAATAAACAAATATTCCGAAATTTCTGCCTTAGCATCTCTCGCGGTTATCTATCTTATTTCGGGCTTAATACACGTAGATGCACTCGCAGACTTTGCTGACGGAATTTATGCAAGAAGCTTAAAGGCTATGAAGGACGTCAACACTGGAGTTGCTGGAACTTTTGCGGTTTCATTCATCTTAATAGGAATTCTATACGTTCTTAGCAATTTTAATCCAAAAAGCTTTTATGAGGCTTTAACATTTTTCTTAGCAGCTGAAGTGGGTGCAAAGATGACGATGGTTACAATGCTCACTTTTTCAAAGCCTTTGGGTAACGGGTTAGGTAGGATATTTATTGAAAGGATGACGAGAAAAAAATTCTTATTCTCGCTTCTTTTATCCCTTGCATTAGCTCAAAACATTTTTGTTCTCTTGTCTCTGCCTATAGGATTTATAATGAAAAATATTTCAGAAAAGATATTTGGCGGTGTTAACGGAGACTGCATAGGTGCGAGCAATGAAATTTCAAGGCTCGTTATAATGGTTGCGATTTTAGTAGCCGGTGATGTGCAATGTTACCTATAGTAGTTCTCGCTGGTGGTAGAAGTAGTAGATTCGGTTCAGAAAAAGCTTTAGCAGAACTGTGCGGAAGAAAGCTGATAGACATAGTTTACGAGAAAGCTGTTGAAGTTTCTGATGATGTTTATATAGCTGTTTCAAAGAATGCTCCAAAAACTAAGGAATACTGTATAAAAAAAGGATATAATACCATTGAAACTTTTGGCAGTTATTTTAAAGATGTAAAATTCTTGCTCGACGAGCTTGGAGCATTTATATCTGTAGCATGCGACATTCCCTTTTTAGAGAGTGATGATATTTTGGATATTGAAAAAGCTTACTGGAGGATCAATAAAAGTCTTGTTGGAGTTCTTCCATTAGAAAAAGTAAAATACTGGAGAAACAACTGTATATATAAAAACATGATAATTGTTGGACTTAATGTTGTAAGCGAGCATGAAGACGAATTCTTCTTCCTTAAGAACGATTTACTTGCAGTAAATATTAACACAAAAGAGGATTTGATATTTGCTGAAGAAATTTTTAAAAAATTAAAAAGAAAAACTTAAAAACTTACGACAGAGGAGTTTACTGCCTTTTTCGCAAAGTCATACATGCCGGAGAACTCTGCACCCTCAATTAAATCCTCTTTCTTTATACCCCTCGCTTCTGCACAGGGTTTGCACACCCATATAGGTATTTCCAGTATTTGCACAATCTCCAAGACCTCTGGAAAAGAAGCAAGACCAACACCTTGTATGTTTTCTGCAACACCCTTCTTGGCTAAAAGCACGGCATCGTTCATAAGAAATATCTCAGCTTCATCTCCATTTTCTTTTGCCGATTTGGCAGCTAAAAAAGCCAGTGTTGCTCTGTTTGGATCATCTGGTCCATGTGTTGCAACCACAAGAAGCTTGCCCAAGCCACACACCTCCTCCTTCTTCTTTATATCATATTTTGTTTATATATGTTGAACATTATTGAACTATTGTTTAAACTATAAAGATCGAGTAACAACAAAAATAAAATTATAAAACATGTGAAAACATTTTTAATAAAATAAAAATTTAAGGCACTATTCTCCAGCTGTGGGTGTATATATTCATCCTCCTTCCCCTTGCAAATCCTATGAGCGTTAAATTTAGCTCTTCTGCAAGCTTAACGCCGCTGTATAGTGGAGCGGTTCTTGAGATAATAATTGGAATGCCAACCCTCGCTACCTTTGCTACCATATCTCCCGGCACTCTGCCAGAAGTCAGCACCACGGATCTGCTTGGATCAAAACCCTTAAGAAAAGCTAAGCCTATAATCTTATCCACCGCTACATGTCTGCTTATATCCTCAACAACGATCATTTCATCATTGTAAACTACTGCTGATGTATGAACGCCGCCAGTTTTTCTCCATAAAGCAGATTTTTCCTGCATTTCCTTCATGTAATCAAATACCTTATCTTTTTTAATTTTAAAGTTCGAAGAAACTTTCTTATATTCCGAACGGAATCTTACAATACCTAAGCAGTCAGAAGATAGAAAGCTTTCCTCAGGTATCTTAGCTTTTTTAGCCTTAACAATAATGAAATTTCCTCTAATTTTTACATCTTCTATATCGTTAAAATTTTCAACAATACCTTCGCACAAACAGTATCCTATACCGAATTCTCTTTCTTTTTCCGGGGATATCTTAAACATGGAGATTCTTTTTCCATTAACAACTAATATTACATCCTTTTCATCAGCTACGTTATCCTCGATAGCTTCTTCCAATCCACCTTTTTTTATCCTTATTATACGAACTTTTTTAAACATTTTGCATGCAAATATTCTTCCTATCTCCTTCTTTTATTTTTCCACTCAATATATACTGGGCAAATAATGCAATCGCTCGGAGGATTATCTTTATCTTCAATTTTCTCAGGACATTCTGGATAACTTCCTACACAGTTTGGATAGCTTCCGGAAATTTTTTCCCAAAGCCTCTCTGCTTCAGTTTTTCTTCTCGGAAGCTTTTTCTTATATTTCTTTGGCATTCCGCACCACCTATTTTAAGATAGTAAAAATTAAGAAAATATATATTTTTTGTCCACGATCTTGAAACAGTTCTCTTGAGATATCAAAGCTTTTCAAGCTCTATTAAGTAGAACATGTCCTTTTTCTCGAATTTTATCTTAAAATGCTTCTTGCAAAATGAATAAAGCTCATTAAAGTTAACTATTTTAACTCCAATTTCCTTTGTCCAGTTGTATGTAAATTTTATTGGAAATTTTTCTAAATATTCTCTGTATATTGTTATATAAACTTTTTTTCTTACGGAATTTTTTATGCTCTCCATAACATTTAACCAATTTTCTACGTGGTTAAGACCAAAAAAGCATGTGATTATGTCGTATTTTCCTTCAATATTCTCCGCATCTGCAACAATAAATTCTATGTTTTTGAGATCAGCTCCCAAGTATTCCCAGAAGGCTTTGCAGAAGTCTTTATATGTTTTTATGTCATCGAAGTATCTCTTAATCTCAATGTTCGTGTTCTCTATATATGCTCTACCATTTTTGACAACAACCCTATTGTTGTAGTTTTTATCAAGTGCATAAACTTTGAACTTCTTTGACAGTATTGCTGGAATGTAGCCAAATCCGCTTGCAACGTCAAGAACCTCATTAGCACTGGCTGTTATTCTGCTGCAGAACTCCAAGGCAAAATCGTAGTTTGCATCTGGCTCTGCTATAAGGTAGCTTCCGTAAATCTTTACCAAGATTTCTCTTTTAAGTGCACCGAGGTTTCTGCTACCAGAGAACTGTCGCTTTATTTCTTTAAGAGCCTCCATAGGGATTGCACTTCCTCTCTTCCAAAAGCTTAAAAGTTCTTCTGCATTCTTTTTCATATCTTCCGTTATATTCGTTATGGGCTCTGGTGAAACAGCCAATATAAGCTCTTCTATGTCAACATTCTTTGCAATCTTATTGAATAATTTTAATCCCTTTTCGCTGAGCAGAACATAATAGTCATGCTCGCTCAGCACAGAAGATTATGTGCAAACTCACATCTAAAAACAAACAAAAATAAAAAAAGTCTATTCCTTAAGCATTTCGTTTATAGCATCTTGCTGAACGTGTCCCTCCACTTTTACGTTGACCTTCTTTACACCTTCAATATTCTTAAGCTGATCTCTAATTTGAAAGGCAAGCTGAACGCCAAGTGGGCAAAAGGGGCTTGAAGGAACAAACGTTAGATTTATCTCATCTTCCTTAACTTCCAAGTTCTTTATTAGACCCATATCATATACGCTCTGCGAGGTGTGCGGATCTATTATTTTTTTCAGCTCTTCTATAACTTTTTCCTTTGAAACCATCTTAAGCACCTCAACACGAGCTATGCTCAATCGCTCCGTTTGGGCAAACGTCTATGCATGCACAGCACTCAACACAGTCCTCTATGTTTATTGGTTCCGCCTTCTCATCCTTTATTTCATAAACGCCGCTCGGGCAAACATCTACACATTCGCCGCATGCATCGCACTTATCCTTATTTATCACAATCTCCACCATACAACCACCTTTACTCCGCTTAATTTAATAACGTTATAAAATTATTTAACTAAAATGATCTGTAAAGAGCTCAGAAGAAAGTTGGAAAAAATAAGCGAGAGCAGTAAAATTATAGATCACGGAAAAACTCTTGCACTAACGTGTATACTAAAGAAGGAATTCTACGGAGATGTGGAGAAAATATTGAGAGAAACCCTACATAGAGATAACTGTGAGATTATTGTAAATAATATAAAAGATGGAACGATATTCGATTCTGGCGAAAAATATATTGTCATAGTTAAAGGTATCTTTTATGAATTCTATGACTATGATAAAAAAAGCTGTGCATTTATAAGGCTCTATCACCTCAAGCTTGATGAAAAGGAGTGGCTTGCATTATATGTGGATGAAAACATAGACTGCATATGGTGGAAGGGATGAGCATTGTGCTATATGAGGAGAGAGCCCAATACGACCGATTTGTAAAGCTTATATTTGCCATAGCTAATGGTATAGTGCTCTATTTACTCTATATTTCAAGAAAAGAAAATTTTTATGCATTTCTTACAGTTCTTGTAGCATTCTTCATACTGCTCTTAGCACAGCTAATATTCTTCAGCATGAAGTTCAGAATAACAGATAGCTATGTGGAAGCTATCTTTGGATTTTATAAGCATAGAATTCCTATAAGGGATATTGAGAAAATAGAAATTTCTGATGTTCCACTACTTATGGGATATGGACTAAGGCTTTGGAAAAATACTATTGCGTTTGTGAGTAAAAGGGGAAGAGCTGTTGTTATAAGAAGAAAGATGGGCAGATTTAAAAATGTTTATCTTACTGTAAGAGAGCCAGAATTTTTTGCTAATATTTTAACCGAGAGGCTTAAAACAGTTCGAGGTTAAGATTCTATGGAAAATCATATGAATAAGAAAGTAATGCTCCATATATGCTGTGCACCAGATGCAACATATCCTATCGAGCTCCTCAAAAAAGAGTATGAAGTTGTAGGTTTCTTCTATAATCCGAATATCCATCCGAGAAAGGAGTATGATCTGAGACTTAAGGAGACCATAAAAGTGTGCAACTACTACAAAATTAAGCTAATTTACAGTGAACATAGTGCTGAGGAAGTAAAAAAATGGCTTTCTTATATAGAAAAATACAAAGATTTGGGCGAGGGAAGTAAGAGATGCTTTGAATGCATTAAAATGAGAATGCTAAAAACCGCTGAAGTTGCGAGAGAGTTTGGTTTTGATGGATTCACAACTACGCTGAGCATAAGTCCACATAAGGCTCATGAATATATAATAGAAGCCGGAAAAATTGCAGAAGAAGAATATGGTGTAAAATTTTTATTCTTTGATTTTAGAAAAAGGGGTGGATTTCAGAGAAGCATAGAAATAAGTAAAAAGCTTAACTTATACAGGCAGAACTACTGTGGATGTATATTCAGTAAAAAAGAAGCTGAAAATTATAGAAAAGAGAAGAAAAACAGGATAGTAAAAATGCTGAATGAATATAAGAGTGATGTTGCTAAATGCAATATATGCGGAGAACTTGAAAAGAGATTCTTTTCTGGAAACGTTCTTGGAAGATTCTTTGTTAAGAAGGATATCAGCAATTTGCATGATGATAAAGATTTTTATACAGCGTTTCCGAAGTGTAAACATGGTATTCCAGAGAGGTGCTATAAATTTTTGCTTAGAGAGATAGAAATTCTTAAGCCGAGAAAGATTTATATTGAAAGAAGTGTTGCAGAATCTCTAAAAATAAAGGATAAAATAAAGGTAAATGGAAAAAAGATAAAGGTTGTGGTGATTTAATGAGGATCGTTCTCGATATAGGCGGTTCCCTCATAGCATCTCCAAAGCCAAGATACGAGTATATAAAATCTCTGGCTGAAGTCATAGCCGAAATAAAAAAGGAGCATGAAGTAATTGTTGTCGTTGGAGGTGGAGAAGTAGCAAGGGAATACATAGAAATAGCTAAAAAATTTGGAGCTAACACAAGTTTCTGCGACGAAATAGGTATAGAGGTTACAAGGCTGAATGCAAGGCTTCTTATATCTGCACTCGGAGAAAACTGCATAAAAAGGGTGTTTAAAACAACAGACGAAATATATTTCAGCGATAAGGTTGCTGTAATGGGTGGAACTTCGCCGGGGCATACAACAGATGCCGTAGCTGCAGAGATAGCCGCAAAAAAAAGAGCAGATCTCCTTATTATAGTGAGCGATGTAGATGGCATATACGACAGCGATCCAAAAAAGAATCCGAATGCAAAAAAATTTGATAAAATTGATATCAATGAGCTCTCAAGATTCGTAAAGAAAAAGCACGAAGCCGGCTTACGTGGGGTTTTGGACTATAAGGCTTATGATATAATCTCCAAAAATAGGATAAGAACAATTTTTATAGGTGGAAAGAATGTGGAGAACATAAAAAAGGCAGTAAAGGGTGAAAAGATAGGCACTGAAATAGTTTTTTAATTTATCGCTCTTAAGCTCACCAAAATTTTTAATTTTGGGGATAATATAATCTTATAACCCCCCTTGCAGGTCATGACTCAGCATGGGGATTAAAAATTTACTTTCGCAACTTTCATAGGGATAATGTTATTCCTTGAGTTTAACGAGATTCCTATAAAGCTCAAATTTATTAAATAAATTAATTTAAAAAGTAAAACTACTCTTTTATTGTTTCTAAAGCACTTGATATGTTCCAAACAAGCGTTCTCGCGTGAATTGGTAGATTTCTATCGTTGCTTATCTCTTCGAGAATGTAGAGAGCAGAACTAACCCTAATGCTAAGGTCTTCCTTTTCATTGAGTAAAATATTCTTAGCTTCCTCAGCAGCCTTTCTAATATTCCTTGGAATTGAGGTATCCTCAATAATCTGTGTTAACATTTCAGCAATCTGCATCACCTTCTCACTGCTCATCGAACCACCCCCTTTATAAATAACAAAATCTATTATATTATGTAAACATCTTAAAATTTTATGGTGATACGCCTTGATAGACAATGAGAAGAGGGAGGAAGCCTTAAAAAAGATGACCGAACTTCTGCTTTCAAGAGCAACAATGCTCAAGTATCACTGCCCAGACTGCAAACTGCCGCTTTTTGAGAAAGATGGAAAAATAATATGTGTCAACTGCGGAGAGTTCATGCTCGGTAGTGAGGATGTTCAAGAAGAAAAAAGCGAGGCTGAAATAATAAAAAATGTTGAAGAAAAAGCTAAATTGGAGCATTTGCATGAAGATAAAATTGAGCTGCTGAACAAAATACTTGATGAAAAACTTTTAGAACTTCTTGAAAAACTTAAATCTGAGAGTAGCGTAAGAGAAATTATTGTTATCCTTGATGCAATTAAAAAAATACTTGAATTGAGGTATAAAAAATGAACTACAATGAAATTGTTGAGGTTTATGAAAAAATAGAGGCTACAAGTAGCAGAATAAAAATGACGAATCTCCTCGTAGGTCTCTTTACGAAAACGCCAAAAGAGCTTATAGATAAGGTTGTCTATTTAACTCAGGGAAAGATATATCCGGACTACTATGGAATAGAGCTTGGAATCGCTGAAAAAATGGCAATAAAAGCAATGAGCATTGCCTATGGGGTAGGAACGAAGGACATTGAAAGGTTGCTTGGTAAACTTGGAGACCTCGGTTTAGTAGCACAGGAGCTCGCATCGAGAAAGAAGCAGATGAGTCTATTTTACAAGCCTCTAACCGTTCAGAGAGTGTATGAGATTTTTGATAAAATTGCAAAAGCTACTGGAGAGGGAAGCCAAGATCTAAAAATAAGATTGTTGAGCGGACTCTTAGCGGATGCAAAACCAAAAGAAGCTAAGTATATTATAAGAACAGTAACCGGGAACATGAGGCTTGGTATAGCGGACATGACAATACTCGATGCACTCGCAATAGCGTTCCTTAAAACTAAGAAGTATAGGGACGTTGTGGAAAGAGCATACAACCTCAGCAACGACCTCGGAGACGTTGCAAGGACGCTTGCCTATGAAGGGCTTGAAGGAATAAAGAAGTATAAAATTAAACCGGGCAAGCCTATAAGAATGATGCTTGCACAGAGAATGGAGAATGTAAGAGAAATCCTTCTTAAAGTCGGAGGAAAAGCTGCATGTGAATGGAAATACGATGGAGAAAGGGTTCAGATACATAAGATCAACGATGAAATAATACTGTATTCAAGGCGTGCAGAGAATATAACGGAGCAGTATCCAGATGTATGCGAGCTTGCAAAAACAAGCATAAAAGCAGAAGAAGCTGTTGTTGAGGGAGAAATTGTTGCTTATAACCCAGAAACTCTTGAACTGCTTCCTTTTCAGGAGCTCATGCATAGGCGTAGAAAGTATGGTATAGAGGAGGCTATGAAGAAATACCCAGTTATCACATTTCTTTTTGATGCTCTCTATGTAGATGGAGAGGATTTAACACAGAAGCCCTTTATAGAGAGAAGGAGAAAGCTTGAAGAAATTGTAAGCAAAAACGATAAATTCACGTTTTCAAACATGATAATTTCTGACAACCCAGAGGAAATCGAAAAATTCTTTTACGAAGCCCTTGAAAATGGTTGTGAGGGTTTAATGATAAAGGCTTTAGACGGTGTTTACCAAGCCGGTGCGAGAGGCTGGCTATGGATAAAGCTTAAGAAGAGCTACGAATCAAAGATAATAGAACCTATTGATGTCGTTGTTGTTGGAGCTTTCTTTGGAAAAGGTAGAAGAGCTAAAACATACGGTGCCCTTCTTGCGGCGGTTTACAACAAAGAAAAGGACATCTTCGAAACCATATGTAAGGTAGGAAGCGGCTTTACGGACAAAGATTTAGAAAAACTTCCAGAAATCTTTGATAAGTATAGGATTAAAAAGAGGCATGCAAGGGTTGTAAGCGAGCTGGAAGCGGATGTATGGTTTACCCCCAGTGTTGTTATTGAAATCATAGGAGACGAACTAACCCTAAGCCCTGTTCATACATGTGCATACGGAGTTATAAGAGAGGGTGTAGGAATTGCTGTTAGATTCCCAAGATTCACCGGAAGATGGAGATTCGACAAAGCTCCAGAAGATGCAACAACAACAAAAGAAATTATCGAAATGTATAAGGCACAGCTAAAGAGAATTGAGGAATCTTCCTCATAAAGCTTTCTTCTTTATAAAACACTTCCAGAACTAAGCTAAAAACATTCAAAAATGATATAAATGCAAGCAAACCTGCCATTTTTGATATTTTTAGAGTTTCTGATAAACCAATTGTTCCAATACCAAAATAAAAAAACAAAAAATTACCAATGCTCCTCTTCGAACTTCACAGCACCTTCTGGATCAACCTCTCTTAGCTTTTCAAGTATCATGCTGAACGCAAAGGCACTGAATTTTGCTATATCTCTTGTTGTCAACAAACCTATTATTTCATTATCCTTTTTTACAGGCAGCCTCCTTATATCGTAGAGATTCGCATACTTACTCGCATCGCATATGCATTCGTCTGCACGCATCACTACCTTTAGCTCGGGAGACATTACTTCTGCAGCTAAGACATCTTTTGGATCCCTGTTTTCAGCAACGACCTTATAGAATATATCTCTCTCAGTTAGTATTCCATATCTCTTTTCGACGGAATCTCCTTCCCCCTTATCTATGAACACAGAGCCTATATTCTTAGCCTTCATAACCTTTGCTGCTTCATAAACTGTTACGTCTGCAGGTAGCACGGTTTTTTCGTGTATTATCTTTTCAACTGGTATTATAAGGGGATTTGTTTTTCTGCTCTCCTCATCTCTAAGCATCCTCATGAAGTCGTCAAACACAAATATATAGTATTTGGCAAGATCTCTTGCGGTTAGCATTCCAACTATTTTGTTCCCTTCCACAATTGGAAGCCTTCTTATTCTGAGCAGATTAAATATTCTTGCGGCTTCCTTAATTCTCGCATCAGCATCTATCGTATATATGGGATAAGACATGATTTCAACAGCTTTTGTCTTATAACTCCTACCTTCGGCAACGATTTTCTTTAAAACATCCCTCTCGGTTACAATTCCATATCTTTCATTTACATTTTCCTTCTTAGGTATATATTCTATCAGAACAGATCCCAATCTTTCTTCTCTCGCTATTCTCGCAACATCAAGCACCGTAACGTCCTTGCTCACTATTTTTGTTTTATGCATAATTTCTTTAACTTTCATACATACCACCCACCTGTAATTAATACATCAAAAATTATCTTTAATAAAAATTATGCAACTTCATGTTTTATAGTTTATTGCTCTTATAACTTTTTTGGTTGGTAGCCGAGAATTAAGGATTCAATATTTTTTAGAGTCTTTAGAGGCTCTAAAATGTATAGGTGGGTTCAGATGGTGGCAAGTGCGGCGTAGAGATCGGGACAATTCT
>JALTZZ010000099.1 GCA_027051165.1 archaeon
CCCTAATATAACCGGAATAATTGTTCAATTGCCATTACCAGATCATTTGAAGCCTTTAAAAATTATAAATAAAATAGATTTCAAAAAAGACATTGACGGATTAACGGTTCAAAATTTAGGTTTTTTAGTATCCAGTAATCATAAAATTATCCCCGCAACTCCGCTGGGAATCCTAATGTTATTAAAAGAATACGACATAGAAACAGAAGGAAAACATTGTGTCATAGTAGGAAGAAGTAATTTGGTGGGAAGACCTATAAGTATTTTATTATCTCAAAAACCTTATAATGCTACTGTAACTTTAACTCATTCTAAAACTAATGACTTAAAATATTTTACGAAACAAGCAGATATTTTAATTGTAGCAATTGGTAAGCCTAATTTTATAAATAAAGATTATATAAAAAAAGGTGCTGTTGTAATTGACGTAGGAATTAATAGGGTGGAAGATGGTTCTTCTAAAAAAGGATATAAAGTAGTAGGAGATGTGGATTTTGAAAGTGTAAAAGATGTTGTAAAAGCTATAACTCCCGTGCCGGGAGGTGTAGGTCCCATGACTGTAACAGCTTTAATGTTCAATATTTTAAAAGCTTATAAACTGCAAAATGAAAAACAAACTGTTTGAACATAACTTTATTGAAATTTATATTTCATTAAAAATGTATTTGACAAAACTTTTTTATATTGCCCAAAATAATAAATGTATGTTTGTCGCAAAGACCAAATTTATTGTAGGGATATTATTATTCCTGTTTGCATTTAACCAATCCGTTTTAGGACAGTGTACTGCAAGCGACAGTGTGTTTATCTCGGAAATTCATTATGATAACGTAGGGGGAGATATTGGCGAAGGTGTGGAACTTACTGGGCCTGCCGGGACTGATTTGAGTTGTTTTGCTGTGTATTTGTATAATGGAAGTAATGGGACAACTTATGGAACCATCACTTTCAGTGGGACAATAGATGATGAAGGCTGTGGCTATGGTAGTGTCTGGATGGACTATTCAGGTATGCAAAACGGAGCTCCTGATGGTATGGCTTTGGTAAATACTTGCACTAATACGGTAATAATGTTTATTTCCTACGAAGGTTCATTTACCGCAACCAATGGACCTGCATCGGGATTAACTTCTACTAATATAGGGGTGCGTGAGAATTCCTCCACTTTAACGAATGAGTCGTTGCAACTGTCAGGATCCGGTTTTTGTTATAGCTCAATAGTTGCTAATGGTGGTTGGCAATCCCCTGCTACCGAGACCAAAGGTAACATAAATCAGGGATTAACGGATTTAAATGGTTGTGTTTTGCCCGTTGATCGCTTGGAATTTTCTTTCCCGGTAGCCTGCTTTGAGGTCGGAGAAAGTATAACTTTTGATGTTTGTGCATTTGATGCTTTTAATAATGTTATCACTTCTTATAATGAAGCTATAACAATCACCAGTTCAGGCCCCGGAAATATGATACCTACAAGTGTTACTGCTACCGCTATTAATGGTTGTGCTACCTTTACAGTTTCATTTGATGCCGCCGGAAGTTATACTTTATCGGCTTCTGATAATCCAGGAAATACAGGCACGGGGAGTTTGTCTATAAATACATCTTGTGTAGATCATTTTAATTTTGTGGGACCTAACTCGTGTGTAGAAATTAATAAAAACACAACATTTTCCGTATGTGCCGTAGACATATACGGAGTGGTGAGGAGTAGCTATACGGGAACAATTGTAGTCACTAAAAATTCAGGAACCGGAAATATAACTCCTTCACCGGCAACGGCTACTGCTGTTAATGGCTGTGCAATTTTTAATGTTTCGTTTGATGCCGCCGGAAGTTATGTTTTGAATGCTACGGATGGGACTTATTCAGGAACTTCTAATCCAATAACTGTTAATACTTCTTGTTCCGCTTGTCCTGTTGTTCGTAGGCATTTAGTAGATGCTTGTGGTGGAACTGCCGAAGGTATAAATGAATTCTTGGTTATAACTAATGGAAACTCAGATATAACGGTAGATGATATTAGTGTGAATTTCCCTAACGGTGGAACTTTCTGTAACGTAGGCTGTGATACTCAAACTTTTGTTTCTAATACCGCCTTTGTGAACCAATTAAATGCAACGGCAGGATGCACACCTCCTTTGTTTATTGATGCTATTGCTAACGGAGGAAATATTCCCGCAAATGCTACTATCGTAGTTTTTACTGGAAGAGAGCCTACTTATAATTTTGATTTCTCGTTAGAATGTGGGAATGGACCTTATTATGCAATATTTGCAAATAATGCCAATACATCGGGTAGATATAAAAACTACGTTAATGATTGTGCTTTATATAGAACTACTACTATTCAAATAGACACTTGTTCGCCTTCTTATTATACTTACCAGCCATGTTCATTGTTTAATGGTGATGGGGCGATGGTTTTGTATGACGAAAATGGTAACCCGTTATATACTAATGATCCAAGTTGTAGTATTGTTTTACCTCTGGAGTTAAATTACTTTGATGCTTCGGTAGATTATAATAAGAATATTATTCTTTACTGGGAAATAGAAGGAAAAGCGGAAAATATAACTCTTAACAAAATAGAAGAAGATAATATGATAGCTCTGGCACATAATCTTAGTGCTTCAAGTAAGTATATTTATTCAGGTGATATAGAGAAGACTTTACGTTTCCAATTGTCCTGGATAGGCCGGGAAGGTAATAAAAAATATTCTAACATAGTTGAAATTTCACCCAAAGATGTAGGTTATGAATACTTGTATTTATATCCTAATCCTGTAAATAATTCCGCTACTATTGAGGGATACTTGAACAATACATATA
>JALTZZ010000100.1:0-39938 GCA_027051165.1 archaeon
TTTTTACTCGAACATTTCAAAAATTTTTAACGAAGCGAACGTTTGTTCGATTGGGCTTTCGGGACCGCATGTTCTCGAACATTTTGTTTTTTGCTTATAAAGTTTTTTGATATATGCTCGTGTTCAAGTAGTGCATGCTAAAACAAGTTTGTTTTATGCTGTTATACTTATACAAGTAATGTTAGTGTATCTGCTCCGATGAAAAGGAGATTGAAAGTCATGCACATAAGCTCCTTAAAAACATCTTCCAAAGTTATGCTCCGATGAAAAGGAGATTGAAAGAAGATACCTCGCTACTGCCATACCTATCAAAGACTTACGCTCCGATGAAAAGGAGATTGAAAGTTTAAATGCTTTGTATAATATATAACCTAATGCAACCAGCTCCGATGAAAAGGAGATTGAAAGCAGTTAGGACACCTATAGGTTTCTAACTCTACTTCTTTGCTCCGATGAAAAGGAGATTGAAAGTTGTATGATAAAACACTATATGGGGTGCTGGGAAATCGCTCCGATGAAAAGGAGATTGAAAGATTATACATTTTTTTTCATACACAGTAGGAACTATTACCCAGCTCCGATGAAAAGGAGATTGAAAGATCTTTGGTATAGCAGTAAACCTTAACAGTTGTAACATCAGCTCCGATGAAAAGGAGATTGAAAGGTTAACTGAAACACCACTAACAAGTCTTTCTTTCCGAGCTTAGCTCCGATGAAAAGGAGATTGAAAGTCTAAAATGCTGCAGCAGTCCATATAAGCTTGTAAAAGGCTCCGATGAAAAGGAGATTGAAAGATTCCTACACCAGCTATAGCTTTATCAGCTGTTTTAGGCTCCGATGAAAAGGAGATTGAAAGAAATAAATTTCCCCTGCAACTCTCATTTTTTCACCCCGCTCCGATGAAAAGGAGATTGAAAGACGTATAGCTTATAAAAAACCAAAAGAATTAACCCGCTCCGATGAAAAGGAGATTGAAAGTTTGGAAAGTTGACCCAGAAAAAATAAAGCAACGGGTAAGCTCCGATGAAAAGGAGATTGAAAGATTAGCATTTTGTTTATCTCCTCGGCATGCTCCGACCTGCAGCTCCGATGAAAAGGAGATTGAAAGATCTAAGGCATGACAACGGCGAGGCATCCACCAAAACAATTGAGCTCCGATGAAAAGGAGATTGAAAGTATACCCACAAGACAGAATAACAAAAATTGTTCAGTCCCTGAGCTCCGATGAAAAGGAGATTGAAAGGAAACAGCCTATTGAAGTAACCAGTGCCGTCATCTTTGCTCCGATGAAAAGGAGATTGAAAGAATATATGACCAAGCATCTATATGTGCATTCCAATTTTTGCTCCGATGAAAAGGAGATTGAAAGAAAAATAATCTGTTAACTCCTCTACCATAATAATACAATGCTCCGATGAAAAGGAGATTGAAAGTTGTGTATATAATACACAACTATTTTTCCTTGTTCTTTGCTCCGATGAAAAGGAGATTGAAAGAAAGGTAAGTATGTTATAGAAGTAAAAAAGGATGGAAAGCTCCGATGAAAAGGAGATTGAAAGTAATTTGGGCGATATTAATGGCTGTGACAGTAGTATTAGCTCCGATGAAAAGGAGATTGAAAGTTTTACATGTCCCATCAGTCCAAAGTATAGCCTACTTGTGCTCCGATGAAAAGGAGATTGAAAGATTGGGTCGTCGTATGTTCCCACTGTTTTGAAGTGTATGCTCCGATGAAAAGGAGATTGAAAGACAGTTAGGACACTTATAGGCCACTAACTCTACTTCCTTAGCTCCGATGAAAAGGAGATTGAAAGAATTCACGCATAACGTAGGGATACATGCTATTAACATGCTCCGATGAAAAGGAGATTGAAAGGCGATTGTCGGGTATACCTAACGACAGTTGTCGGGTATGCTCCGATGAAAAGGAGATTGAAAGGTAAAATTCTCCGTCTTTTTCGGCTAAAATTTCCGTAGGCTCCGATGAAAAGGAGATTGAAAGGTAAAATTCTCCGTCTTTTTCGGCTAAAATTTCCGTAGGCTCCGATGAAAAGGAGATTGAAAGGTGTCTATCCTTGCAATCTTTCTGCTGGCACTGGATTATGCTCCGATGAAAAGGAGATTGAAAGTCTCATGAATGCTCCTACGAGTATTCCTATCACTAGGCTCCGATGAAAAGGAGATTGAAAGATAGATTTGTAGTAATATACTGTCAATCTCCTTTGCAAGCTCCGATGAAAAGGAGATTGAAAGGTTTCTGTTGCTGGGAATAGTTCAGTAACCGTGAGAGGCTCCGATGAAAAGGAGATTGAAAGTATACTTCCTATACTTAAGTAGTGATTTATCTACATTCTGCTCCGATGAAAAGGAGATTGAAAGCTTAGTATAGTTAGTATTTTCTTAGCTATCTCATCATCATGCTCCGATGAAAAGGAGATTGAAAGATGATTTCTATGATATTCTAACTCCATGTAGGCTCTATTCGCTCCGATGAAAAGGAGATTGAAAGACCGTATAGAATCCACTCTGATGTTTCTTCTTTCCACTCGCTCCGATGAAAAGGAGATTGAAAGACTCTACCAGTTTCTATTAACCACTTTATAAATTCCAGACGCTCCGATGAAAAGGAGATTGAAAGGAGTTGGTTGGGAGTGTTAGCGGAGTAGGTTGGGCGGTGCTCCGATGAAAAGGAGATTGAAAGTGTTTGAATTTTGCTTTTGTCTTACCAAGCTAATTATGTGCTCCGATGAAAAGGAGATTGAAAGCCGTTTATTTTCACTTCCCCGCACCACTCACAATATTCTGCTCCGATGAAAAGGAGATTGAAAGTTTCTTGTGAACCATTGTCCTTCTCCTACTTCATACTTGCTCCGATGAAAAGGAGATTGAAAGGTTTCTGTTGCTGGGAATAGTTCAGTAACCGTGAGAGGCTCCGATGAAAAGGAGATTGAAAGTATACTTCCTATACTTAAGTAGTGATTTATCTACATTCTGCTCCGATGAAAAGGAGATTGAAAGCTTAGTATAGTTAGTATTTTCTTAGCTATCTCATCATCATGCTCCGATGAAAAGGAGATTGAAAGATGATTTCTATGATATTCTAACTCCATGTAGGCTCTATTCGCTCCGATGAAAAGGAGATTGAAAGACCGTATAGAATCCACTCTGATGTTTCTTCTTTCCACTCGCTCCGATGAAAAGGAGATTGAAAGACTCTACCAGTTTCTATTAACCACTTTATAAATTCCAGACGCTCCGATGAAAAGGAGATTGAAAGGAGTTGGTTGGGAGTGTTAGCGGAGTAGGTTGGGCGGTGCTCCGATGAAAAGGAGATTGAAAGTGTTTGAATTTTGCTTTTGTCTTACCAAGCTAATTATGTGCTCCGATGAAAAGGAGATTGAAAGCCGTTTATTTTCACTTCCCCGCACCACTCACAATATTCTGCTCCGATGAAAAGGAGATTGAAAGTTTCTTGTGAACCATTGTCCTTCTCCTACTTCATACTTGCTCCGATGAAAAGGAGATTGAAAGTACCGCTCCTCCTATCGCACCACCAGCGAAAAACGCAGGCTCCGATGAAAAGGAGATTGAAATTTATAGCATCCGCAACGATATGTCCGATATTTCCCATAAGTTCCGATGAAAAGGAGATTGAAAGTGCCTCCCGTGGCTCTTTTCGCACTGAACGGGGAGCTGTTCCGATGAAAAGGAGATTGAAAGTTTCCATCCTCTTACTAAAAGGAACGCTATTCTCAACAAGCTTCGATGAAAAGGATATGATAAAAAATCGAAGACCAAGTTTACTATGAGGGAAATCTTATAAAATCATTTAAAATTTCCGCATAAACAGGAGATTCTTTTTACAAAAAACTGTCTCGTTGATAACCTCTATAATACTAATATGGCTTCTAAGGTTTACTCTATTGAAAAAGGTGAAAGCTGGAATTCTCTTAAGGCTAAAATATTTAAGGTATTTTCGGATCCAAACAGATTAAGAATTATAGAACTTATAGCTGAAGAAGAACTTAATGTTAGCGAAATCGTCAGAAGACTAAACATGAAACAGTCAACCGTATCTCAGCATTTAAGAATTCTGAAAGACTGTGGACTCGTATCTACAAGAAGAAACGGAAAAGAAGTTTACTATAAAATAAAAAGTGAAAGAATAAAGGAACTCTTAAAGCTCGGGGATGAAATTCTCGTCGAAATCGTAGAAAGTTTTGTTTCATGCACCTGCGAATAGCTTATATCTTTTCGAGAAGTTTCCTCCTTTTTTCTTCATATTCATCCTCACTTATAATTCCCATATCGTATAACTCTTTAAGCTTTTTCAACTTTTCAAAAACATCTTCTTCGCTTTTTCTTTCTTTTACCTTGCTTATAGTTCTTGAAATCGCTTCTCTTGGCTTGTGCAGTATCCATTCTTCGCCTAAAAAACCCTTTTTCTTCTCTATAGATATAGGTTCAACTGCAATTTTGTTTATAGCATTCTTTATGGTTTCTATAGCTTTTATAGCTTCATCCTTCTGAAGCCAAGCAATATTTATCTTTTTATTATCTTCAGATCTTATTAAAAAACTTGAGCCAATTTTGCTTTTTTTAAAATGAACATCTTCAAGCTTTTCATATGGTATTGCTACAAAATCGTATCTACCAAATATTTTTTCATCAAAGTATATTATTCTTTTATTTGTAACTACAAGCCATTTTGGCTTCTCAATTCCCAAGACCTTCTTCAATAAGCACAAAATTTCTTCGTTAGGTTCAAGATTTTCCTCTAAACTTTTGGGAATCTCTACAGTCATTAAAATCACCTTTACCATAAAACGTTTTCCTAACAAATTATTAATAAAATTAGATAATCTGTAAATTAAATCCGAAAAAGTGTAAATTTTGAAGAAAAGTTTTGACAAATTTATGGAGAAACTTTTACACATTCCTCTTTAAATATCCCTCTTTTTATTTCAATTTTCTTTATATCTTTAGCTTTAAATTCTTTTATCATCAGCTCAAGAGCTTTGTAAGCTTTTCTCTCATCACCACATGTAAATATATCAGCCGCTATGTAGTTATATTCTGGCCATGTATGAACAAAGAGATGAGATTCCGCGAGAAGCATTAGAGATGTTACACCGTAGGGATGGAACTGATGATGGTAGGACTTTAACACGGTAAGCTCAGCTTCTTTTGCTATTTTCTCAATTTTTTCCTTAAAAACCTCTGCATCTGCAATTAACGATGGATCACACCCGTATAATTCCACTAAGAGATGCACCCCTACGATTTTCTCCACTTCCACCACCTCCGAAACGTTTTTTGCAAATTATACCATGTTTCAAAGATTCTTATAACTAAACTATATAAGAATTTTAGGCTACATGTGAATTAAAGTGTAACGTGCAAAAAATTTTAGAAATGGGTTATGCCAAACAAATCATATCAACGAAAATCTATAAAAAACGATAAAAAATTAAAAAAATCTGAAATTTTATTCTATTTTCTTAAATTTGCTCTTTGGAGCACCGCAATAGGGGCACGTCCAGTCTTCTGGTAACTCCTCAAATTTAGTTCCTGCTGGTATATTTCTGTCTGGATCTCCTTCATCTTCATCATAAATATAGCCACAAACGGTGCACTGCCATTTAGCCAAACGTGCACCTCCGCTTATAATATCTTTATTTTTTCACCGCAATTTTCACATTCAACCTCTTCTTCATCACTGAAGTATTCAATTTCTTCTCCGCACTTAGGACAATTTATATAGCCTACATTTACCACTTCTCTCCTAAACAGACACTTTTCACCCATACACTCACCGATTATATGTTATCTATCTAACATTAGTAAAAAAGGTTAGAATTGCTCTTAGAGGTTGACACTTAAAAAATATTTAATATTGTAAAATTTTATAATATACTGAGAGGTTAAACTAAGAGGTGTTACGGCATGGTTAAGAAGAAGGATAAAATAAGTTTGCCAGCATCGGGAGCTGGACTCATTAGATATATGGAGATTGAAGGAAAAGGACCAAAGATAAAGCCTGAACATGTCTTATTTGGTGCTGGGGCTCTTGTTCTCATCGAAGCTATGATCAAGTTCGGCTTAATTTAGTGATTTTCATGATTATCGCAGTTACAAGACCAAAACTTAAAAGCAAGGATACTGAAGAGTTAATAAAAAATTATGGATTTGAACCTTTTATAATACCAGCGGTTGAAATAGTCCCAAATTATGATGCGATAGAAAAGCTTGATCTTGATAAATACGATTGGGTTGTCTTAACGAGTTCTTTTGGTGCAGAGCTTCTTAAAGATAGAATTAAAGAAGTAAAAAAAATAAAAGTTGCATGTATAGGAGAAAAAACAAAGGAAACTCTTGAAAAATATGGGATTAAAGTTGATTTGGTTCCAAAGAAATACAAAGCTGAAGAGCTTGCTGAAGAATTAAAAGAAGTTGCTAAAGGCAGGAGAATTCTTATTGCGAGAGCAAATATTGCCAGAGAGGTTTTGGTGGAGGAGCTTAGAAAGGTTGCGAATATAGAGGAGGTGAAGATATACAATATCGCAGAGCCGAGAGATACCGAAGCAATAGAGGAGTTCTACAGACATCTAAGGAAAGGGGATGTATATGCCATAATATTTACAAGCTCGCAGAACGTAAGGAACTTGAAAAAAATTTTAAAAGATAGATTTTCCGATATAAATAAAGTTAAAGTATGTGCCATAGGTCCTATAACGGCAAAAACTCTTGAAAAATATGGGATAAGGGTTGACATCGTTCCAGAAGTTTATACGGTAGAGGCTTGCCTGAAGGCTTTAATAAATAATTAGCTTGTGAATGTATAGGAAAAATTTTGTGATATCTGAAGAGGAGCTTAAAGAATTAGAAAAAAAGGTTGCAGAAAAAGAGAAGGATAAAATAAAATATCTGAACTTTGCTAAAGATTATAAGAGTAGTCTTCTCAGTGGTAACAAGCTTTCAACAATAAGGCTTGGCAAAAAAACTCACTTGAAAGAGGGAGATCTCGTATATATAAACTGTGCAAACGAGATACTCGGCGTAGCGAGAGTAAAGAAAGTTGAATTTAAAAAGCTTAAGGAAGTAACAAGAGAAGATGCGAAGCTTGATGGATTTAAAAGCAAAAAGAAGCTTAGAAATGCATTAAAGAAGCACTACAAGAAAGTTAGTGGAGAGAGCGATGTAACTATAATTCAGTTTGAGTGGGTTGAAAGGTTTAAAAATCCGAAGGTAATAGAAGAAGAAAACCCGATAAAAATAGCTAAGCTCGCTCTTGAATTTGATAAGCAGTTAACGCATGCGGAGAGAAGCTTGCTTAAGATGCTCATTCAAATGGGTAGCTTAAGAAAGGCGGCTTTAGCCTTAGGTGGGTTGGAAAAAAGGAGAATATTCAGATCCATATTGAGGGAGTGTAAGGAAAGATTAAAAAAACAAGGTATAGATGTTGATAATTAAGGAGGTGGTTGGGATTAGGATACTCATCACGTGTGCATTGCCGTATGTGAACAACGTGCCCCATATAGGCAACATTGTCGGCTCTCATCTACCAGCCGATATATTCGCAAGGTTCTGTAGATTAGCAGGATACGAGGCTATTTTTGTTGGCGGGAGCGATGAGCATGGAACGCCTATAGAAGTTGCTGCGAGAAAGCTTGGAGTAAGCCCAAAGGAGCTTTGCGATAAGTATTACGAAATACATAAGGAAATTTATGAGTGGTTCAACATAAGCTATGACAACTTTTCAAGAACTTCGCTACCGCTTCACCACGAAACAACGAAGGAGTTCTTCCTTAAGATGTATGAGAACGGCTATATAAGCGAGGGCTACATGACACTACCCTACTGCGAGAAGGATGACATGGTTCTGCCAGACAGATACGTTGTAGGAAAGTGCCCGAAATGCGGATACGAAAATGCCCGCGGAGACCAGTGCGAGAAGTGTTCAACTCTTTTAAATCCAGAAGAGCTTATTGAGCCTCGCTGTGTTATCTGTGGTGAAAAACCTGTTTTTAAAAAGATAAAACATCTCTTCTTTGATTTAAATAAAGTTCAGGATGAGCTTGAGAGATGGATAAGGAGCAAGGAAAAGATATGGCCAAGCCAAGCGGTAAAGCAGGCTTTGGGAATGATAAAAGAGGGATTAAAGCCAAGGTGTATAACAAGGGACTTGAAATGGGGTGTTAAGGTTCCCATAAAAGGATACGAGGACAAGGTCTTTTACGTTTGGTTTGATGCACCTATAGGATACATAAGCTCTACAAAGGAATGGGCGATTAAGAAAAGAAAGCCAGATGCTTGGGAGAAGTTCTGGAAAGATAAGGAGGCGAGGATATACCACTTTATAGGAAAGGACAACATACCTTTCCACACAATATTCTGGCCGGGCATGCTCATAGCGAACGGCGAGTATAACCTGCCTTACATGGTTGCCGGCTTGCAGTATCTCAACTACGAAGGAGACAAAATATCTAAATCCAAAGGCTGGGGAGTTTTCTGCGAAAGACTTAAGGAAGCTGGTTTAGACAGCGATATATGGCGTTTCTATTTGACATACCTCATACCAGAAACAAGCGATACCGAATTTAAGTGGAGGGAGTTCCAGGAGAGGGTAAACAACGAACTTGTTGCAAATCTTGGAAACTTCATATACAGAACCCTAAGCTTCATAGAGAAAAATTTTGATTCAACCATACCAGAGCCCGTTCTGATGTATGACGATGCGGAGCTTTTAGAGCTGCCGAGGAAGTTTGCTGAAGAGATAAAGGAGCTTATGTTTAAAATAAGGATAAGAGATAGCTTAAAGAAAGTATTAGAGCTTTCAAGCATAGGGAACAAATACTTCCAAGACAACGAACCGTGGAAAGACAAGGAAAGGGCAAAAACTGTGCTTTATGTTTGTGCAAATCTGTGCTACGACATAGCGATACTTCTAAGTCCCTTCATGCCAAAGAGTGCCGAGGAAATCGCAAAACAGCTAAACATGAAGCTTGGTAAGCTTAGAGATGTTGGAAAAACCCTTGTTAAGCCGGGAAGGAAGATAAACAAGCCGAAGCCCATATTTCCAAAGCTTACTGATGAGGTAATAGAAAGATTAAAGAAGATAACAACTAAGCCTACAGAGTTCGAGAAAATTTTTGGAAAAGAAAAGGAAAAAGAGGAAAAAGAAAAAGGGAAAGAGATAGACTACGAGGAATTCTCAAAACACGAGTTTCTTATAGGAAGGGTTGTTGTAGTTGAGGAGAAGAATGGAAAAGTGGAGGCTACGATAGATCTCGGCAACAGAAGGATAAAAGCTGAGATAGAAACAACGGAAAAGAACCTTCTCGGAAAACTTGTGGCTATTCTCGATGGGAAGGTTCTAACAACGGAGGATAAGAAAGTTGTAACCGTTGATAGGGAAGTAAAGCCGGGGGCTAAGGTTAGATAAAAGGTTTAAAATGATAAACTTCAAATAGTTCTCGGTGTTTCACATGGTCAAGATAACTGACTTAACGCTGAGAGACGGACATCAAAGCCTAATTGCAACAAGAATGAGAACAAGAGATATGCTTCCAATTTTAGAAAAAATGGATGAAGTGGGTTTTTATGCCTTAGAGGTTTGGGGAGGAGCAACATTCGATGCCTGCATAAGATATTTGAACGAGGATCCTTGGGAGAGGCTCAGGGAGATAAAAAAGAGGGTTAAAAACACACCTCTTCAGATGCTTTTGAGGGGGCAGAATTTAGTTGGCTACAGGCACTATCCAGATGATATTGTTGAGAAGTTTGTTGTAAAGTCTATAGAGAACGGTATTGATATTATAAGGATTTTCGATGCTTTGAACGATATTAGAAATATGGAGTTTGCCATAAAAGTTGCTAAAAAGCATGATGCTCATGTTCAAGGTGCCTTCTGCTACACTATAAGCCCCGTTCATACAATAGAGAATTTTGTTGAGCTTGCCAAGAAATTAGAAGAGCTCGGCTGTGATTCTATATGTATAAAGGATATGGCGGGCTTGATATCTCCAAAGGATGCCTATGAGCTTATAAAGAGTCTTAAAAAGGAGCTTAGTATACCTGTTGATCTGCACAGCCATACAACGAGCGGAATGGCACCTATAGCACACTACGTTGCTTGCGAAGCTGGGGTTGATATACTCGATACGTGCTTTTCAGCATTCGCTTGGGGAACTTCGCACCCGCCAACTGAGAGTATAGTGGCTTCTCTTAAGGGAACGAAATACGATACCGGCTTAGACCTTGAGCTTCTTGCGGAGATTGGGGAATACTTCAGAAAAGTTAGGGAGAAGTATAGAGGGCTCTTCAGCGATCACTCGCAGATAGTTGATGTAAACGTCCTCGTCTATCAGGTGCCCGGTGGAATGCTGAGCAACCTCGTATCCCAGCTTAAGGAGCAGAACGCCCTCGACAAGCTTGAAGAGGTTTTAAAAGAGGTTCCGAGGGTAAGAGAAGACCTCGGTTATCCGCCCTTAGTTACGCCCACGAGCCAGATAGTTGGAACCCAAGCGGTTATGAACGTTCTTCTTGGAGAGAGATATAAAGTCGTCCTCAAGGAAGTAAAGGACTACGTTAAGGGGCTCTACGGAAGACCGCCAGCTCCCATAAAGCCTGAGATAGCCAAGAAGATTCTTGGAGATGAGAAGCCGATAGATGTGAGACCAGCGGATCTGCTTGAGCCAGAGTATGAGAAGATGAAGATGGAAGCAGAGAAGCTTGGAATTGTTAAGAAGGAGGAAGATATACTTACTTATGCGCTATTTCCTCAAATTGCAGTTAAGTTTCTGCGCGGGGAGATTAAGGAGGAGCCTATACCGGAGCCTTGCAGGGAGGAAAAGAAGGAAGAAGGAATACCAACAGAGTTCAGAGTAGAGGTTGATGGCGAGATATACCACGTGAAGGTTGAGCCTGTAGGAGGCTATATAACAGAGATAAAAAAAGCTGAGGCTAAAAAAGAATTGAAAAATGCTGTTAAGTCTCCGCTTCAAGGTCTTATAGTGAAAATAAAGGTTAAAGTTGGAGATAAGGTGAAGAAGGGCGATGTTATAGCTGTTCTTGAGGCAATGAAAATGCAGAACGATATAAATGCACCATGGGACGGTGTTGTTAAGGAGATTCTTGTCAGCGAAGGAAGCTCCGTAAACGCTGGTGATCCTATAATGATAATAGAGCCGTGAATGCGGAAGAAGAAATAAAAGGGATTATAAGAAAAAAAGGAAGGATAACTTTTAGAGATTTCATGGAAATTTCTTTAAAATATTATTATGAAAAAGCCACATTAGGTAAGCATGGCGATTACTACACAGCACCATATTTAACTGATTTCTTTGGAAAGTGCATTGCAGAGCAGATTATTGAAATGTGCGAGCCTTTTGAAAAGGTAAGAATAGCTGAGCTTGGAGCTGGAGAGGGCTTGCTTGCAAAGCAAATAACAAATTATTTTGAAGAAAAAGGCATAGATTATGAATATATAATCGTTGAAAAAAGCATGAGCATGATAAATAAGCAGAAGAAAGTTCTTAAAGGGAAAAATATATTTTGGGCTGATATCGAAGAAATAAAAAATTTTGAAGGGGTTTTTCTCTCAAACGAGTTCTTCGATGCACTTCCCGTGCATGTTGTGGAGAATGTGGGTGATGAACTTAGAGAGGTATATGTGGTTTACAGAGATAGCAGATTTTTGGAGGAGCTCGGAGAAGTTAGCAGAAAGGAAATTTTTGATTACCTTAAGAGATTGAAAATGGAAGCTCCAGAGGGTCATAGGATTGAGATATGTCTCGATGCATTAGACTACATGAGGAAGATTTCAAAATCCCTCAGGAAGGGCTACGTAATAACTATAGACTATGGATACGATGCAGGAGAGTTTTGCAGAGAATACAGAAAGAGGGGAACGATAACATGCTATTACAAGCACAGAGTAAGCTTTAATCCCTATGAAAATATAGGAGAGCAGGATATAACGGCACATGTAAACTTCAGCGCATTAGCTACTTTTGGCGAGGATTATGGACTAAAATTAACCGGATTTACAACTTTAACATTCTTCCTCCTAAACGTTGGAATGGATTTACTAAAAAATATAAGAGATTACAGAGAAGTTCTCAAAATAAAAACTCTGCTTCTAAAAATAGGAGATATGCAAAAAGTTCTTGTTCAGCATAAAAATATCGAAAAAAAGAATTTAAGATGTTTTAGAGAAGTTCCTGAAACAATAAAAAAATATAAATTGGTGATTTAGCTGAGATTTATATCGAACTCTATGTCTGATAGGTTGAGCTCTTTCTCAAGGCTTTGGAGTTCATCCAACACCTGTGCTATTTCAGCAATATCTGTATCTATGTTTGTTGCGTTTGCACCTTCTGCAACCTTTTTCTCCTTAACTTGCACAGCCTTCTCTTCCTTAACATTTTCTGCACATCCGGAAAAGAGCAAGAGAAGGGCAAAAGATATAACGAGCAGCTTCCTCATTTACTCTACCTCCTCAGGTATTCTTATCTCTCTGCCATCCCATTCTCCTTCTATGCACTCTCTATTGCAGACCTCGTATTCTCCAATTCCATTTAGCACTACAACTCCTCTACCCTTAGCTTCAAGCTCTATTTCGAAGCCCTCTATTGTAACTGTTACGTTTGCACCAACTATTATTGCTGTTCCTTTTCCAGTGTATAACCACTTGTTCTTGCTTATTTCAGTTTTGTTTCCAAATCCGAAAATCCTCACTGTAGCATTTTTTGCTTCTACAGTCAAGTTGCCCTCTCCCTTAACGTATATTATACCGCTTCCATGAATGTATGCCTTTCCGCTACCTTCAGCTTCTATTTCACCAGCTCCTCTGAACATTGCTTTTCCTACGCTGTATTTCTTTATTTCTATAAGTATCTTCCTTAGTTTTTTGTATGCTTTCTCAATATCTTTCCTTGCCTTTTTTAAATGCTTGTTTCCTTCAACTATAAGCTCAAAAGCTTCCTCCCTATCTTCTGCACTTATAGCCAAGTCGAACTTTTCTATTGCATTTTCTTTTTCAGCTTTTGCATCTTCAAGGTATTCCCTTACCTCGCTTAACATTTCCTCAAGCTCATCCGTATCTATATTCCTATTCTTTAACACGTTTATTGCTCTCTCAACCTTTAATGTTGCGTTTTCAGCTTTATCTATAGCTATCTCTATCCTGTTTGCTATTATTAATCCAGATATAGCACCTGTAGAGACCTTTATTTCATTCCATTCCTCTCTGATTTCTTTTGCAACACTGTTGAACTCTTTTTCATTTGTTATGTTTAAAACTTTTTCTTTTGTCTGATTCAGCTGATAGATATATTCGTCTATCATTCCTAAGAGTTTCTTTTTTTGCACATCGCTTAGATAGGGATCGTTTTCGATGTAAGTTTTAAGGAACTCAAGGTATGTTGTTATAACATCTGTAGTTGCCGTTATATATTTCTTTCCAATTCTTATAGCTTTCTTTAACAGTTCTCTGTTCTTCTTAGTCATATATTCCTTTTTAACATTGATCCACTCTTTTTTAAAATCTTTGTAGAGTTCCTTGTATTCTTCAAGTTCCTTTTTCTTTATTTTTATTATTTTTTTCTTATATTCTTCCTCGTATTCCTCTTCATACTCTTTTTCATGCTCTTCTTCGCGCTCCTCCTCGTGCTCTTCTTCATATTCCTCTTCGCTCTTTTCTATGTAAATTGATATATCGCTGCTCTTGTTCACTCCGGGAGTTGATGTTCTGTGTTCTTTCTCAATTTCAATTTCGATTTCTTTTTCTCCGTTTTCTTCTTCCTCCTCTATTTCCACTTCTATCTCTTTTTTAATGCTTATGCTATTTTTGTCTTCTTTAGTTATCTCCATCTTCATGTGCATCTCATCTGCTGCAACACTGCCCACAAATGCCATCAACAGATACAATAGAAGTATTGCTCCACCAAACATCCTTAAATTCCTCCAAATTCTACTACCCATTTTGCTCACCTCATAGGGACACTTGAAAATACTATTTTATAAATATTCTTTCCTAAAGCTTTCTAAAGCTTTACAAAACTTTAATAAGGGAAATTGAGAGATATAGGATTATGAAAGCTATCTATATTTCGATAGCTATCCTTGTAAACCTTAACTTAGCCTACGGAGCTATACTCCATGGAACAATATATGGTCCTGATTTGGAGATAATGAAAAATGTTATTGTTACCGTAAATTCCACACCAAAGCAAGTATATATATCGAAAGATGGAGACTATATGTTCAACCTTCCTCTGGGGAGCTACAGAATAGAGGCTAAGCACGTCTACCTCGACTACTATGCCACAGAAAATATTACAATAAAAAAGGATGGAATATATACTCTTGATTTAATTTTAATGCCAAAAATTGATGAAATAATTGAAATACAACCGAATATTGATGAAAAGATTTTTATAGAGGAAAAGAAAGGTTTCTCAAAGTTCCTTATATTAATTGTAGCAATTTTCCTGATAAGCACGGCTCTTTCAATTTATATTTATAGAAATAGAATAAAGAAGGCTGAAAGGGATTTCGAAGAGGTTGAAGAAGAGCTTCCAGAAGATTTAAGAAGAGTTGTGGATCTCTTAGAGAGGCATGGAGGGAGGTTAACACAGAAAGAATTGAGAAAAATGCTCCCCTATTCTGAGGCAAAGGTAAGTCTAATGATAGCAGATCTCGAAGAAAGAGGCATTGTTAAAAAAATTAAAAGAGGAAGAGGAAATATTATCATTCTTAAAAAGTTTAAACGTTGATAGACTAATTACTGTTTATATGAAAGTTTTCAAAATAAAAACACCCATAAAAAATGTGGATATAAAAAAGCTTAAAGCTGGAGATATAGTTTACTTATCTGGCATAATAGCTACTGCACGAGATAGAGTTCACAAAAAGCTTGCCAAAGATTTCTTGGAAGATTTTCATAAAAAAATTGATGTTATATATCACTGCGGACCCGTTGTTAAAAGCGGTAGAGTTCTTTCTGCCGGCCCAACAACAAGTGTGAGGATGAACAGATACATGGAGAAAATTATGGAGAACTACGGAACAAAGATCGTTATTGGTAAGGGTGGAATGAATAAGGAAATATTCAAGAACAGAGGAATATATTTATTATTTACAGGAGGCTGCGGTGTTCTTGCCGCAAGAAAAATAAAAAGAATTATAAAGGTATACTTTGAAGAATTGGGTGCAGAAGCTATGTTCTTTTTTGAAGTTGAAAATTTCGGTCCTTGTGTAGTTGCAATAGATTACTACGGCAATTCTCTGTTTTTTGAATAGATATGATATTATTTAGTTTCTGATAATGGGAGTTTTATAGTAAATTTTGTCCCTCTATCCAGCTCACTCTCAACGGATATGCTTCCCTTATGCATTTCTATAACCCTTTTTACCAAAGCAAGACCCAAACCAGTGCCACCATATTTCCTTCTTATACTTGGATCAAGCTGTATCAATGGTTCAAAAATAGCATTAATTTTATCTTTCGGGATACCTATTCCTGTATCTTTAATTTCAATGGTTATACAGCCATTATCTTTAAAAGCTTTTATAAAAATTTTTCCTTTTTCTTTATTAAATTTTATAGCATTATCTACAAGATTTAATAGTGCACGGTATAAGAGATTCCTATCGCAGACAATTTCCACAGGTTCTACTTCAATATTTATTTCAATATTTCTTCTTTTTGCAAATTTTTCCTTTTCTAAAATGACTTCTTTTATTATTTCTTCAATATTTACTTTTTCAAGATTTAGATTTGATTTCCCAGCAGCAATCCTGCTTATTAATATCAGATCTTCAACAAGGTCGGATAATCTTTTAATATTTCTCTTGAGAACCCTAAAATCTTCAAGTTTATTTTTATCTTTTTCTTCCTCCATTATAATCTCAGTAAGCGTTTTTATTACAGATATCGGTGTCTTTAGCTCATGACTAACGTTTGCAATTATAGATGCCTTTAGGAAATCAAGCTCCATTAATTTATTATATGCTTTTTTAAGCTCGATATTCATTTTTCTTAATGTATTAACCATAGAACTTATAGATTTTGCAACTTCCTCCACCTCATCGCCGGTTTCTGGTATATTTATCTTGTGGTAGATATTTCCTGATGAAATCTCCTTTGCATCGCCTTTTAGTATATTTAAAGGCATAAGAATATTTTTATTTACAGTTCTCCAAATAGCAATATAAACTAATATGCTCATAAGAAATAGAGAAAGATACACGCTACTGAAGTATATCATCTTCTTCCTATACTCGCTGCTAAGAATTTTTACAACTTTATCCATTTCAACAAGCAATATTTCGTTATTCTCAACTATATGGTTAAGTGCCCTTTCATATTCTTCGCTTTGGTCTGGATAATTAAGTAAAATAATGCTATTTCTTTTATAATCCTCCCAAAGATTTTTTACAATATTAAGCTGATCTATTAAATCTCTATTAGCCGGAGGTGGTATTTCTATTTCTTTTTTTTCATATACGATTTTACCACCATTCATTAAAGCATTCAGCGTTTTGTCAAATGTTTTTATAGATTGTAAGATATGGGATCTGTATTCTTCATGCCCTTGGGAAACCAAAAGAACATCCTTAGCTATATGCTGAATAAGCATTCTTTGCTTTCCTGCTATGTCAAGAATATATCCATCATTTTCCATATATTTTATAAAAACAAATGCCGAAAAGACGAATGATATGTTTATCAGAAACAAGATGAGCAATCCAATAAAAAACCTTTTTCTGAGGGAATACCTCATCTTCTACACCTTTCTAATACCCCTATATAATAATATTTTTTTACTAATAAAAAATTTAATGTAAACAAAATTATACATTCTACTTTAAATCAGGTAAAAATTGGGGGAAATGAAGCCGGGGGTGAGATTCGAACTCACGTAGAGCGGATCTGCAGTCCGCCGCCTAACCCCTAGGCTACCCCGGCACAGCTAATAATATGAAAATACCTTCTTAAATTTTTTTTGATTCAACCGCCTTTACAAATCTTCTGACGGTTTCCTCAACGTCCTTAGCTTTTTCAAGAACAGTCCCTGTTACAATAATTTTTGCACCAGCTTCCGCGAGATCCCTTGCTTGCTCAGGAGCTTTTATGCCACCACCAGCTATCACCGGGATATCAACGTTTTCGCTAACAACCTTCACCATGCTAACGGGTATAGGCTCTTCAGCACCGGAGCCTGCTTCGAGGTATACAAGCTTCATGCCCATAAACTGTGCAGCGAGTGCATAGCTAAGGGCAATTTCTGGCTTTTTTCTTGGAACAAGCCTCGCATCACCGACATATCCAACGGTTCCTCCCGGCTCAACGACAATGTAGCCCATAGGTATGGCTTCTATTCCGAGCTTTTTAATAAGTGGTGCCCCTAAGGCTTGTGCTCCAATAATGTAATATGGATTTCTCGAATTTAAAAGGCTCATAAAAAATATTGCATCAGCATGTCTGCTTATACCGGATAAATCTCCGGGAAAAAGGATAACCGGTAGAGAGGAACTTGATTTAACCTCCTTAACTACCTCGTCTAAAAAACACTGCATAACTCCTATGCTCCCGCCCACCATGATCGCGCTGCTACCACCTTTTTCTATAGCTCTCGCTATCTTATCAACATCATTCAAACTTACCCTCTCCGGGTCTATAAGCGAAAGATGTATAGCTCCTTTTTCCTCTATCTCCTCCAAGAGATAGTTATAGATCTTCATCATCCCTTTGCTTCTCTTCTCATAGGTCTCAACGCTTTGCTTCCACATCTCCTGCACTTATCCGCACCTCTCGGGTTCTTCGTCTTGCACTTCCTGCAGACGAGAAATCTAAACAACCTTCGCTCAGCTTCTGGAAACCTCGCCATATTTATCACCACTCGAAGTATTCTTTTTCTACTTCTATTATACCGTCTTTATCTTTATTTGAATAGTCCTCTAATAGATTTCTGTTCAGCTTTATAAAAGTTTCCCCCCATTTAAATTTTGAAAGAACCTCCTTAGCTTTCTCTTTATATCCAAGTATATACAATGCAGAGAAAAGAGCTTCTGCCGTGCTCAGCATTGCTATTTTACCATAGTTAACAGGATTTGCAGCTACAAGAAGAGGTAGCCTCCTCTGAACAGTTCTCCTTGAAAGCCTACCAAAAACTTCCCTCGCAAACTTCCATGAGCAGTCAAGTGCAACTATACCTCTGCTCGCAAACTTTCTATCTTCCATGGATAGAACAACATCGGAGAAAGGATTTAAAACAATAGAACCTTTTGGAATTTTCCAGATAGAATAAACTATCTTAGCTAAACCAAATTTTTTTAGCTTTACGGCTGTGCATTGCCTTACATCGCACTGTTTTGCGTGGTATATTATTATTTTAATATCTTCCATGCCGCATGCTTTCCTTCAGCAGTTCATAAGTCCTCGTTCCCTTTCCATACTTTAAAAACATTTTTACATCTTCAATAGTATCTATATCAAGCCAAAAGCTGAATTTCTCCACAACCTTAGCCTTTATTCCAGTTTTCCTTAAATTTCTCATAATATCTATAAAGCTTCTGTTGGAAAAAGCAATCTCAAATACATCTGGTGGCTTCCTCAAAACGGCTGAAACACCGTCTTTACTCGATCTTGCCAAAACAACGTTGCTTTCTCTGCTGCATTCTATAATTTCTTTAATATCATCACTCTTTATTAGAGGTATGTCTGCTGGAAGGAAAATTGTTACCTCAGCTCCCTTTTTTATTGCAAATTTGTTTCCAATGCTAACAGCATGAGTTAATCCAGAGAGATCATCTTTAATAAAATAAAAATCGTGATCTATGCTTGGCTTTTCATTTCCAACAATAACAACATTTATATCGTCTACACTTTTACATGCCGACAAAACGTCTTCGAGCATCGTTAAAACAAGCTTTCTTCTAATATCTTCATTAAAAAACCTTGATAATCTTGTCTTTGGATTTCTGAGTTTTATCGGAATTACTGCGAATATACGCATAATACTATAGCCTATAATTTAACAAAGTTAAATACCTGTCTAAGTGCTATGAAGTTTGTTGTCGTCATAGGCGATGGAATGGCGGACTATCCAATACCAGAGCTTGGAAACAGAACACCGCTTGAAGTTGCAAATAAAGAAAATATGGATTTTTTATCAAAAAATGGAATTGTAGGGAAGGCAAAAACATTAAAAGAGGGTTTGGAAGCTGGAAGCGATGTGGCAAACTTGACGATTCTCGGCTACGATCCAAAGAGATTCTACACGGGTAGAGGTCCCCTCGAAGCAGCAAGCATCGGAGTAAATCTAAATGAAAAAGAGGTGGCATTTAGATGCAACCTAATAACGGTTAAGGATGAAAATGGCAGAAAAAAAATTATAAGCTTCAACGCAGATCATATAACGTCTGAAGAAGCTAAAGAACTTATAAAAGCTTTAAACAAGGAATTTCACGAATACGGAAGATTCTACAGCGGTGTAGGGTATAGAAATATATTTGTAACGGAGTGCTGTGCAAACTTGAAAACAACGCCGCCACATGATATTGTTGGAGAGTTTATAGATAATCACCTGCCAAAAGGAGAAAATGCTGAAAAAATTTCTGAATTGATTATAAAATCTCAGAGCATTCTTGAGGAACATGAAATAAACATTAAAAGGGTAAGAGCTGGAAAGCTCAAAGCGAACATGATATGGCTCTGGGGACAAGGAAAAAAGCCGAAGTTGATACCATTTTATGAAAAATACGGGGTAAAAGGTGCTGTAATCTCGGCTGTTGATCTGATAAAGGGCATAGGATTCTATGCAAGAATGCATGTTGTGAACGTTCCGGGTGCGACTGGATACTACGACACGAGCTATGAGAACAAAGCAAAATATGCCATAAAAATGCTCGAAAATAACGACTTCGTATATATACATGTTGAAGCACCAGACGAGGCTGGTCACGAGGGAGACTATAAAATGAAGATAAAAACAATAGAAGATATTGATAAAAGGCTCTTAGGAAAACTCCTCGATGAATTGCCAAGCTTTAATGAGTATAGAATTCTCATAATGCCGGATCATGCAACTCCCGTTAGCGTAAGAACGCATACAAGAGACCCTGTTCCATACGCAATATACGACAGCAGAAAGAAGTTTAAAGGCTGCGTATTTAGCGAGAGAATAAAAGCAGAAGCCATAGACGGCTTGCTTCTGATGAAGCGGTTTATCAATTTTTAAAATAGTTCCAAATTTTTATATTTTAAAAATTTTTTTAATATCACGTTTATATGTTAGTGTTTAGGATCAAATATATAGATGAATCTTTAAGGACAAAACTATGCACCACTGCACAAGTGGTGAGGGATTTTGAGAAGGAGCGTAGATATTGACGATAAAGACAGAGCTATAATATCCCTTCTATCTGAGAATCCGGAACTGAGTCAAAGTGAAATTGCAGAAAAAATTGGTATTAGTCAGCCATCCGTAGGTATAAGAATAAAAAAGCTGAAAGAAAAAGGTGCACTTGCCTTTATTGTAGGAACAGATTTCAAAAAATCTGGACTTTATTTAGCAAAAATAGAGATATCGGCAAAAAATACTACAGAAATAATAGAAAAATTTAAGGATTGTCCATATTTTGTTAATGGATTGGTAACATCTGGAAGAAACAACCTCTGTTTCTTCTTCATGGGTGAAGATATAGCAACAATAGACAGCATCGTTGACACCCATCTGAGAAACGATCCGAACGTAAAAGATGTTAAAATGGACATCGTAGTAGCCTATGCAAGAAGCTTCGTTTTACCAATAAAGGTAGAAGTTCCAAAAACAGATAAACCACCTTGCGGATCAAGTGTTGTTTGCAGAGAGTGCTTATATTATATAACGGAGAGATGCTTAGGCTGTCCATCCCAGAAAGCATATAGAGGTAGCTTTTGGAAGTAATCTTCAGATTTTTCAAAAATTAATTCAATAATTAAATTATGATGATTTAGGGATGAAATGCGTAAAATGCGAAAAAAAGGCAATTATAAACATAAGGTATAGAAATTTGAGATTGTGTAGGGATCATTTCATAGAATACTTCGAAAAAACCGTTAAAGAAACTATAAGAAAATTTAAGATGTTTAGTAAAAAGGACAGAATCCTCGTAGCAGTTAGCGGTGGTAAGGACAGCTTAGCCCTCTGGAACGTTTTAAACGACCTTGGATACCGAGCTTCTGGACTGTATATAGATCTTGGCATAGGAAGTTATTCAAGAGTTTCAAGAGAAAAAGTTAAAAAATTCTCAAAAGAAAGTGGATTAGAACTTATAATACGTGACATAAAAGCAGAATATGGGAAAAGCTTAGAGGAAATAAAGGCAAGAAGAAAAACATGCTCAACATGTGGAATCATAAAGAGGCACGAGATGAATGTGGTTGCACATGAACACGATTTCGATGTTATAGCAACTGGACACAACCTTGACGATGAATCAACAGTTCTGCTCAGCAACATTCTGAGGTGGCAGATTGATTTTTTGAGTAGGCAGCATCCAGTCTTAGAGCCTTGGCACGAAAAACTAAAGAAAAAAGTAAAACCTCTTTGTCTGTTGACAGAAAAAGAAACAAAAACCTATGTGATTCTAAAAAACATTGACCATGTAGAAGAAGAATGTCCATACTCGGTGGATGCAAGCACGCTCTTCATGAAATCAGTAATGAACAGCATAGAAGAAAGATTTAAGGGAACAAAATATTACTTTTATACACAGTTCCTCAAGAACATCGATATATTCAAAAATAATAAAAAATGGAAAGAGGATCTAAAAGAGTGTAAACTGTGCGGCTTTCCAACCAATAAGGATTACTGCAGCTTTTGTCGTATTCTTAGATAGTTACTTTTCTTCCTCTTTTTCCTTCTCTTTTTCTTTCTTATACTCGTTTACGAATCTTATCAGCGCTTGATAGCCAACATCGCTCTCGCTTGAGAAATCACCGCTTTTAATCATTTCCTGTATCTCCCTATACAGATACGGGGACACATATACGGTGATCCTCTCCTTTCTCTTTACTGCTCTCGTGCCCTTCTTCCTCGCCATCGTTTCACCTCACAACAATCTTTCTAATGGAATTCTCCTATCTCTATTTTTAAATTTTATGTTGCGAACATATAATTTTCGAATTTCTCTTTTAATTTTTTAGTATTTTTGTTATGCTATTTAGTGAATCTTATATTAACGTCCTTAAACTCTGTTAGGGTTGTAGAACAAGAAAATTTCTTTAAAACAGTGAAATAGTCCTTTTTATGAAATTATAAAGCACAAAACTTTTAGATCAGATATTGTTTTATTTTTTTAAAATTTAACATTAAAAATACTTTTAAAAAAATTAAAAACTTAATTATATCAGATATTATATATCATCAACTTTTATTATTTCCGCAATCCCTATTTCGGAATTTACTATTTTAACGTCTTTTAAACTCTTTAATCCAAGAGATTTAGCCATTTTTTCCAAACCAAGCTCTATGTCCTTGCTAAGCTCTATTATATATGCATCTATTTCCTCTAAACCAAGCTTCATAGCCGCAAAGGCTCTGTGATGACCGTCAACGAGTATGTATCTGTCAGCTTTCTTTATTACGATAATAGGCTCTGCTAATCCTCTTTTTATTTCGTATTCTCTTCCTCTGAACTCATCCGGATATATCTTATCCTGTGTAGGAATAAGCTCGTTTATTTTAACCTTCCCTGTTGTAATTCTTGTTTTAATATTGTGCAACTTCTCAATGCTTCTTGCTATTTTCTCAACTTTTTCTGGTGTAGCTCTCTCTATATGAGACCTAACAACATCTGTATTCGTTATAATACCTATAAGACGTTTGTTTCCATCAACGACCGGCAATCTTGAAATTCCCATGCGGAACATTACCCTTGCAACGTCTATTAAGTTTGTATCTGGAAATGTTACTATTACCTCCCTCTTCATAACGTCCTTTACGAGAGAATCCTTTTTAGCCTTTATAAGGTCTCTTGCAGTAATAATCCCTACAATTTTTCCATCTTTAATAACTGGAAAACCATCATGCCCAGTTTCTTCAATAAGCTTTATTACTTCTTCAATTTTCTGATACGGACTGACTGTAACGACATTTGTTGACATGTAGTCCTTGACTTTTGGCTTCATGAACATATTATACGAATGACTTATAAATAAATTTTTGCATATTATATTAACAGTATGGCAAAGAAGATTCTCGATGAATATAAGTGGAGTCCCTACAAATCTTTAATGAATCTGAAAATAAAATATATCCACAGAGGAGCAAAGGGAGATGTAAAAGTTATAGGTGGAAGGGATATAAAGTCTCTTGAGAAGTCATTCTTCGTAATAGAAAATGTGGGAAAGGAAGTCAGAATACCATATCACAGAATATTAGAAATATGGGATGGTGATAGGATAGTATGGAGGAAAAAATCAAGATAAAATTGCTCCTCTTATTATTCTCCTTTATCTTAAGCTCAGCATGTATAGAGGAATCTGGCAAAGAAAAAAGCATAGACGATTTCATCTTAAATCCACAGAAAAACATAAGCGGATACATTTTAATTTGGCATATATATGGGAAGAGTGCTCTTGAGGAATTGTATAAAATGCACGGCTTTTCTGAAGAACTGAAAAAACTAAAAAATGCTTCTATAATGGTATATCATGGAAAAGGAAATGTTGCATATATATGGCTCGGTGTTGCAGAGAATGAGATAAGTGCTAAAAGCATGATTGCAAAAATGGAAGAAATTATTTCAAAAAATAAAACTCCGTATAAAATTTCTGATAAATTTAAAATCAACAATGTATATGTTGTTCATGCAATAAGTAGAGATGGACACCACTACTTCTTTTATATTAACCGAGAAACTATTTGGATATACTTAAAAAGGGAAGATAAGATATTTATTGAGAGTTTCATAGATACCATTAAAGAATATTCATGATCTCTCTATATTCAGCTTTTTTATTTTCATGCTTTTGATTTCATTGAGAACTTTTTCAATAAATTCATTTATTTCTTCTTTATTTACACCACGCTTCTTGGCAATATTTTTGACAATCTTCTCAACGACAAAATACCTCTTGTATTTTTCGTTTAATTTTCTCCATTTAATATTTTTCAATGCAATTGCAATTTTTTCGCTGTATGGGAGCTTTCCTTTGACCATCAAAAATGCTATTGCAGGATATCCCAAATAACCCTTGTAAATTGAGCCATTATCGTTACTGAATATTGCATTTTTCTCCTCATCGTATACAACTCTATACTCCCTATCTCCCATCGAAGAGACTACCTTAGCCTCATTATCTATGATTTTAATTTTTCCATCCGCAATGCATGTTAATGCCTCTAAGACTTTTATTCTTGGCGGAACTTTCCAGAACATAATCTAAAATAGAAAGTTCACAACACCAAATATTACTTTTTACCCCTTCTTTTAGAAAATCTTAATCCATAAGTTACAATAAGCAGAAAAATTGAAGCAATAAAAAGGAACTTCGTCTTTTTTGGTTTTATTGTTAATACATCCTCTTGGGTTTTCACATATTTATTGTCATACTCAACGATGGTTGGAGGTATAGTTATGTTTTTGCTTTTAAACCTTTTTATATCTATTTTTGCTCTCACAATAAAATTAAAGGTTTTCTTCTCATTGCCAAGCATAACATCTTCTATGCGAGTTTTTCCGTTTAAAATTTCGATTTCTTTTGGAAGACTTATCGTCAGATTAAAAGATGTCCTACCAGCTCCCTTGTTTACTAATATAATGCTGAAATTGAATTTATCTCCCTCGGTTACAGATGACCTATCAAATACTCTTTTTATTTCTAATTTCGCTGTGTTCTTGCTTATGTTTACATTTAATTTTTCTTTATATGAAATATTTGCCGTCGAGGCATTTTTTACTGCACCTAAAGTGCTCTTATTTTCAGAATATCTCTTTTTTTCACTAATTTCTATAGTGACGTTGTTGCTGAATGTTCTATATGTGTTTCTAAAAGTGTCCTCATATTCAACTTCTGCACTTGGAAATGTATAAGAACCGAGCAATTTTTCTAATTCGTATGAAATTTCAACAGTTTTATGTCCTTCAATCCTACTTAAATGCCAGAAGAATGTTTTGTTTGAGATATTTTTCGGTGCTTTGTCGTATATCTTTATATTAAACGCATCTCCACCGCCTATATTTCTGATTCTAAGCTTTACTCTTATTATGTCACCTAAAACGCTCACAGACTTTTCAACCTTCAACTTTGGAAGTTCTACAATCTCATGCTTATATGCAAAGACTGCATTATCTGCAATTATATAAATATCGTCAAGAATTCCATCTTTATCCAGATCTACCGATATATGCTTTGTAATATTCCTTTTTACGTCGTAGCTCCATAGAAACTCTGGTTGCAATGAATTAGAAACTGCATAAATTTTTGTTCCGCTTGATACAAGGTAGTAGTCTATAACTCTGTCGTTGTTATAATCTACTGCGGTTACTGATGATATTTCATCATTAAACTCCAATTCCCATACTATATTGCTGTCAGAATTTATTGCATAAAGTTTTTTTCCAGCGGAAACAATTATATCATCTTTTTCCTCGTTTCCATCCGTATCGCCAGCACAGATGTCAGAAATCTCACTACTCAAATCCTTTGACCACAGCTTCCTTCCATCTGGAAAGAGAACGTAAACCGTTTTTCCAGCTCCAACGACAATGTTATCTGCTATCGAATCTTCATCGAGATCTGCAACTTCAAGAGATTTTACTGGTGCATTTGTCTGAAAGCTCCATACAACTTCTCCAGAGCTATTTAAAAGATAGACTTTTCCATTTTTCCTAAAGAATGCTCCAGTTCCAACAATAACATACTCCTTTATATTATCATGATCCAAATCGAGTGACAGAAGCGAGTATATGTCCTCCTCATACGAAGTTCCATCAAAGACCCACCAAACGCCAGTGTAATCATCGCCAGAAAATAATCTCTTGTTCACCGTTCTCCAAGGGTCAAGCCTCCAAGTTGCATATACTCTACCGTCTTTAGCACCTATCAGGACATCGTTTAGATACTTATCATTTCCGTAAGAAAACCCGCAAACCGCTGTAACACTACTTTTAACTTCGTATCTGCCAATATAGTCCCCATTGCTTAAAAATACATATGCTCTGTTGTCAACATTTCCAACTATGACATCGTTTGCTATGCCGTCGTTGTCGAAGTCTATCGCTGCAATTGATGTTGGTTCTTTTTGGAAAGTTTTAGACCAAGCTTGGATAAAAACATGATCATGCGCATGAACAGATGATAATGTTAGTATAACCACTGTTAATATTAGTATTGTCTTGTTCTTCATGGGACACAACGCCTCCCTTAGCGAATTCAAATTCTAACCTAATGCGACCATCTATAAAAATATTCCTTGTCAAAATTTGAAAATTGTCGAATGTTAATAAAAAATAATTAATTTCAAAAAGAAAAACCTATGTTCTTGAAAATAAATCCCTAAGGCATTCAACAACTTTCTCCTTTCTGTGTGGATATGTTGAAACTGTAAAGACTACCTGAATACCCTTTCCGAGCTTAAGTCTTCCATTATAAGCCTCAAATTTGTCAAATCTTAGAAAAAATCTTGATTTATCAACCCTATCATCAAGCTCTGAGAGTATTCTATCTCTGTCCTCTTTTGAAAGCTTTCTGAGAATATTTTCTAAAATTTTTTTAATTTCTTTTTTTCTCTTAATTCTGACATTTATTATCGTTATAGGATTTCCATAATACCCTTTTGCAGATGAAACATCAAATTTAAAATCAAAAGGAACAATAGATTTTATGCACTGTAAAACTTTTTCAAAGTCCTCCGTTGCATGGACAAATGCACTTATCTCTATAAGCGTTATTTCACTTACCCCTTCTTCCATGTGCCCTTATGCTCGGTCTAATCTTTTCTGCACCTTTACCTTTGTTTCTTAAACCTCTGCTCTTCTTACCAGCGCTTGTTAATCCTCTGAAGACTCTTCCTCTATGCTTGTTTGAGCATATCCAGTTGAGCTCCTTATCGCTCTTTATAGCTGGGTGATGTGGATCAACAAGGATTACCTCAAAATATTTATACTGCCCATCCTCTCCTACCCAGTATGAATTTAAAACTTCAAGATTTGGATATTTTCTTGCTGCTTTTTCTTCTGCTATCCATCTTAAGCTCTTTTTTGGAGTATATGAGAGCTGACCCATCTTACTTGGAACTCTTCCACCTTTTGGTCTCGGTCTCTTTCTGCCACCTTTCTTTACCCTAACTCTTACAACTATAATCCCCTGCTTAGCCTTGTATCCCAAAGCCCTTGCTCTGTCGAGCCTCAGAGGTTTTTCAACCCTTACAACCGTCGGCTCCCTGCGCCATTGGCTGAGCCTTCTTTTAAGAAGAATTCCCATTTCTCCATCATAGGGTCTCTTCCAAGCCTTAGCCAAGTAGTGGTATAACCCTAAAGCCATGATGAACACCCTATTTAAATTAAACCAGTGCTCTTCTCCCAAAAGTTAACATTGCTAAAGTTTTCTAAAGCTTTGCAATTTCTTTTATTATATCACTCAGCTTTACTATTCCTACTATTTCTCCATTTTTCTCTACAAATACTCTCCTTATATTCCATTTATCCATAATTTTACATATTTCTATAATATCAGTTTCTTCTTCAACCGCTATTAGGCTCTTTGTTGCAACTTCCTTTGCAATTCTCGTCTTGTCGCATCCTCTCGCAATCTCTCTCAAGATATCTGTTTCCGAAATAACTCCAAGCGGCTTACCTTTATCTATTACAAGAACACTTGAAACATGCCTCTTTTCCATGATTTCGAGAATTTCCGCAAGTGTTGCTTCAGCATGAACCTTTATCGGTTCTTTCATAAGATCCTTCGCTTTAAGCTTCATGGTTAACAGCTCCTTGAAAGTTCTACAACGATATCTCTCGATGTTATAATGCCAACAGGCTTAAATCTATATTTTGCACTCAAACTCTTAGGTTTTATTTCCTCCTGCTCAACTACAAAGAGTCTGTGCAATCCTTCGCTATACATGAGCTTCGCTGCATCCTCCAAGCTCTTATCCTTATCTATTGTAATTGGAATTGGTGCCATGAACTCCTTAACTTTGGCTTTTTTTAGATTTATACCTTTTGAAAAGGCTCTTATAATATCCCTGTCAGAGATCACACCCTCAAGTGATCCGTTCTCATCAACAACTCCTACGCCATTTATTCTGTGCTTGCTTAGAACTTTTGCTACATCTACGAGATTGTCTTCCATGGATACCGTTATAACACCAACCTTCATAACATCCTTTACTTTAACATCCTTCAGCATCACTATCACTCTCTTTAAAGAACTTTTTAACTTCTTCCTTTATAATATCATTAAACCCACTTTCTTTTTCTATTTTTAGAACTTCATCTATAAAACTCTTTGTAGCTACTCTATCTGGCACTGCGGTGCAGGAGCCTGCATCGAGTGTTGAAACATCGTAGGTAGAGATTTTTCTCGCAAGTGCCATTATTTCGTCCTTATCGTAGGTAAGCAACGGTCTAAAAACTGGTAACGTTGTTGCATCTGTAATGGCAAGCATGTTGCTTAATGTTTGGCTTGCAACCTGACCGAGGTTCTCCCCGGTAACAATTCCTAAGCAGTTATTTCTCTTTGCAATTTCTTCTGCTATCTTAAGCATTCCCCGCTTACAAAAGACACATGTATATCTGCTTGGAATGTTTTTAACTATAAAGTCTGTTATTCTTCCGTATGGAAATATTATAAGCTCGAATTCTTCACCTATAGAATATTCTTTAAGTTTTTCATAAACCTTTTTAGCACGCTCCACGTATGCATCGCTTATATAAGGTCTTGAGTCAAAGAACACTGGAAGAACCTTGCATCCGCGCTTCATCATCAAGAAAATTGCTACGGGGCTATCTATTCCACCAGAAAGCAATCCAACAACGCATCCCTGCGTTCCTAAGGGCAAGCCTTTAAGCCCTTCTATTATTTCCGTGAAAATATATGCTTTATTTTTTCTAACCTCAACATATATTTCCTTACCTTTTTTTAAGTCAACCTTTAAATTTTTCTCCTTAAATTCTTTTAGTATTGCTGCTCCGCACTTCTTCGCAACATCAACGCTTGTAAAGCTATGTCCGTTGCTTCTCCTTGCAACTATTCTGAAAGAATCACCCTCACTTAGGTATTCTTTAGCTACCTCAAGAACCTTATTAACAATGACATCTAAATCTGGTTCAACCTCGTAGCACGGGCTGAAGGAAACAATACCAAATATCTTCTTTAGCTTTTCAAGAGCATCCTCAAAGTTCTCTGGATATAAAAATATCCTTCCTCTTTCTTTTTTTATTTTTCCATCAACTACTGTTTTTATATTGTTTATCAGCTTATTTTCAAATATTCTTCTTATTCTTCTACTTTTCAAACCTATTTCTCCGTATCTTATTAAGATAACATCCCAGCTCATTCAATCACCTAAGTGCTCCTTAAGAATTTCCGCAATTTTAACTATATCAATTCTGCTTATCTTAAAAACATCAAGCTTTTTTATTTCAACGACAATTCCTTCCGCAAGAAATCTATCGTATCTTGGACAAGCTGTTATTAAGCTTGATCCCCTATCCGTTCTGAGCTTTTTCGTTAGCTCTTTTATATTTTCTGTTTTTGTTAAAATCCCAACGCATATTCCTCTTTTATCTTTATGAACAATGTTAAAATTTTCAAGTTCTTTTTTAAGCATTTCTGCATATTTTAAAAGAATTTTTAACCTATTTTCAGCCTCTTCAAGCTTCCTGAACAGTGCATCGTAAAGAAAGGGGGGAAACTTGCATATTTTTTTAAATTTTCTCATATATTCCGCGACTTCTCTGTTGTTTGTCATCAAGAATCCGCCGAATCCGAGATTTATTATTTTCGGCTCTCCAGTAGAGCATACAATCGTATCTCCGTATAGCTTCTCTGTGAAGAACCCGCTTGCATCCTCTACAAGCTCAACATCCCTATTTTCGCATATTTCCTTTATCTCCTTCATCGGCTGCTCTGCAATGTATCCAGCTAAGGATGTAACAAAAAAGGCTTGTGGTTTCTCTTTTTTTAAAATTCTGTCGAGATCTTCTAAATCAACTAAACCGAAATCTGTTTTTACTTTTACTACCCTTCTTCCAAGGAGCTTCGGATATTCTAAAAAGCCATTATAGGCTCCCTGATCTGGAACTGCTATTTTTTTGTAGAAATTGCAGAGGAAGAATATTATACAGCTTGCGCTTGAGAAAAATAAAATATTTTCTTTATCTACATATTTTCTCAAAAAATTAGATACTTCATTGTATCCTTTTCGAGAGGTAGGCAAGCTTGCATGTGGAAACATCTTTACTCTATGGTTGCATGTCTTGCACGCATAATCTCCTCGCTTACCTTGAGCTCTTCCATGAGCTTTGGAACTATGCTATCGAGCAGTATCATTGCTGCTATCTCAAAGAGCGTGCCAAGCGGAGCTATTGGGTAGTGCTCGCCTTCCATCTGTCTTATGAAGAAGTCCCTCTCACCATCGAGTTTTGTTCTACCTTTAACGATAACTATAATGTCACTTAGCTTTGCTAAGCTTGAGTTCTCGTATGATGTTATGCATGCAACTTTTGCTCCTATCTTCTTAGCAATGCTCGCAGCATTCACAACGCTTGTTGTTTCTCCGCTTCCAGATATTGTTATGAGAAGGTCGTCTTTTTTCATAGATGGCGTTACTATCTCCCCTATAACGTAAACTGTTATTCCAAGATGCATCAATCTCATGGCAAAAGCCTTTGCTACCAAGCCGCTTCTTCCAGCTCCATAAACAAAAACTCTCTCCGCATTTAATATTGCATTCATGAACTCTTCTACTTGAGCTTCGTTTATTTCTTCAAGAGTATATTCAACGTTTTTTATTATATGCATCATTGTTTTCTTAATTTCCATATCAGCTCACCCATTATATGGGATTACTATTTTTATTTCTAACATTTTAAAATATTTTCTTTCGGCAAGCGATAGGTTAACAACATGCTTCCCGAATACGAATCCAGAGAAAGAATACTTAAAAAAGTAGCAGAAAAAGTTTACGGTTCTATATTAGACCTTGCAACAGGTTCTGGATACCTCGTTAGAAATTTTATATCGAAAGATGTAAGCGTTGTCTGCACGGATATTGACTGCAAATCACTTTTAATGCTGAAAAAAGAGATAAAAAAGTTTAATTATGTATGCTGCAGCATAGATGCTCTTCCTTTTAAGGAAAACAGCTTCGATTTTGTAGTTGGATGGAGTGCACTTGTTCATGTAAAAAATTGGAAAAAAGCCATAGTTGAGTCTCTCAGAGTTGCAGACAGCCTTATATTTGCTGAACCCAACAACAAAATTTCTCTGCTTGCGTTTAGAGACTTTAAAATAAAATTTGAAGCACCAAGCATAAATGATATCATTGACTTCTGTCTAAAAAATAATTTGAAAGTGGAAAGAGAAGATTTTGAGCTCATAACAGTCCTAACCATTAAAAAATGCAGGTTTTCATAAGTTAAGAAAATTTTCGATGTAAACAACTATAGCGATAAGCAAGAGATCGTCAATCCTTTTGTTCAAAGCATCGAATCTCGCATCTACATAACTTTTCCATATTTTTTATTTCGTTTCTTAATCTATTTTCCACCCAATTTCGTTGCAGGGGTTTTAAGGCTTTTTTCAACAAGAAGAAGCTTGCTATTTCTGAAACGATGCCTTTTCCTGAGCTCCTCATCTCCTTCAAGTGCTTTGATGATCTCTATAAAAATTTATCATTGTATACACTATTTTTTCAAATATTATTACTATGTAACATTTTTACTAAAACTGTGTTACTAAAGGAAGAAAAATTGTGAGGTGGTGTGTTTGCACATACCAGATGGTTACCTCGATCTCCACATCGCAGTGCTACTCTACATCGCTGCATTCCTTGCATTGGCTTATTCGCTGAGAAAAGCTGTGATTGATGAAAGCATGGTTCCAAAAGTAGGAATCGTAGCCGCTGGAATATTTGCAGCCCAGATGCTCAACTGGCCGATACCATTTGGCACCTCTGCACACTTCGTGGGTGGTGCGCTAAGTGCAATAGTTCTCAAGCCTTACCTCGGCAGCATCGCAATGGCAAGCGTGCTTTTAATACAAGCCCTAATATTCGGAGATGGAGGGATAACAACACTCGGAGCGAATATATGGAACATGGCTATCGTAAACGTTTTTGTAGCCTATGCTTTATTTAAAATCTTTAAAAAGAGTATAATAGGAGCATTTTTAGCAGGGTGGCTTGGAATAACTGCAGCAGCAGTATTTGCTGGAATAGAAATAGGGCTTTCCTCGAGCTTTGGATACAGCATAAATGTAACTGTTCCAGTAATGGGGATATGGCACGCTGTGCTGGGAATTATAGAGGGTATTATCACAGCCTTAGCTTACGCATATATAAGGAGGGGTGCCTAAATGAAAGCCGGCTACATAGCTATAATCATAATGATTCTGCTTGCACCAGTCTTTGCATACTTAGCTGAACTCGTTGGCTATGCAGAGCCTTTGGAAAACGTTGCAGAAATGCTGAACGTTGAAGAAAAGCCAATATACAGCGGAATATTGCCGGACTACACTGTAGAAGGGGTAAATCCCTACATAGGAACGCTTATATCCGGTGCTGTTGGAGCATTATTAACGTTTTTGCTTGCTGGAGGTGTTATTAAACTTGCTCGAAAGAGCCGTAAATAAAACTCTGCTTACAGTTTCAAGTTTTTTTGCCGATCTTCTTTATGCTGAGGCTTATTCAAGAAAAAATGGAAAAATGCAAAATTTATCCGCAGAACTTAAAATAATATTTATTTTTTTAGCTGTATCAGCCGTAGTTCTTCTCAAAAATCCATTCTTCTCAGCTGCGCTTTTCCTTCTTTCTCTGCTCCTTGTATATTCTTCAAAAATACCAATAAAAGATCATATAAAGAGATGTGCTCCTATTCCAGCTTTTTCCTTTGTAGTTTATATTCCGCTTGCCGTTGAGAACGCAATGCTCGGTGTAGAGTTCTTCCTTAGAATATTAGCCTCAGTATCATTTCTGCTTCTTCTGATCTCAACAACAAAAATTGAAGATATCGTAAAAGCTATGGAAAAGTTCGGCATGCCAAAAAAATTCGCTGGTATAGTGGTAATAACATACAGATACTCCTCGCTTTTTGTGAGAGAGCTCGTAAAGCTTGCGATTGCAAGGCGTTGCAGGGTTGTGAAGAACGACTACAAATTCGTCTACAGAACACAAATATCTGCACTCGGCACGCTTTATATAAGAGCGTTGGAGAGAGGTGAGAGGGTATACTTAGCAATGAAGGCGCGTGGCTATGGTGCTTGCTGTAGAGGCAAAGAACGTTAAATACGTATATCCGGACGGAACTGTAGGTATAGAATGTGCGGATATTGAAGTTAAGGAAAAAGAAAGCTTAGCTGTTCTTGGACCTAATGGATCTGGGAAATCCACACTCTTAATGCTTATTGCTGGATTATTAAAGCCAAAAAAAGGTTATATAAAAATTTTTGGTGTAGATATTGATAGATATGAGAACTTAAGGAAAGACATCGGCATAGTCTTCCAAAATGCAGACGATTATCTTTTCAATCCTACTGTTAGGGATGAGCTCGAATTCACCCTTGTTCAGCTTGGATACGAAGATTACAGCGAGAAAGTGATAGAGGTTGCTGAAGAGTTCGGAATTTCTCATCTCCTTGAAAAACCTCCATTTAGACTCAGCGAAGGAGAAAAAAAGAAAGTTGCGATAGCTTCAATGCTTACCCTTAATCCAAGAATAGTTCTCCTTGATGAACCAACTTCTTTCCTTGATTATGACAGCAAGATTGAAATTATAGAATTTATAAGAAAAATTAAAGGAAAAAAGACAATAATAACTGTAACTCATGAATCAGGTATAGTTCCATATATTGCTGATAAAGTTGTTCTTTTAAGTAAAGAAAAAAAGACTTTTGCCGAAGGGAATGTTAGAGATATATTTTATAGCAATTTGCTTGAAAAAGCTGGTGTTGAACCTCCAGACGTAGTAAAACTATTTAAAAAGCTCAAAATAGGTAAACCGACAACTGTGGAGGAAGCCTTCGATATATTTAAGCATGTTATCTGAGAGGTATAGGGCATGTATCCCGTTGACGTGAGCAGGATTTATGAGGGAGAAAGAATTTCAAAGGAAGATGCATACGCAAGCTTTGGAAGTCCAAAAACTGGTATCCTTCTTCTCAGAGTTTTCGATGAGGAAGAGGTAGAGGACTATAGAGTAACTGTTGACAGAGAGCCGGAAGAAGGAAAGGAGCATAGCATAGCGGTTCTAATTAAAATATACGGTAAGAGGCTTGAAAGCGATGTTGAAGGTTTTTTTGAGAGAAAAATTCACGAATTAGCCAATTATATACAGGGTTTCATGCTCGAAGGTTCAAGAGACAACCTGCAGATAAGGATAAGCAAAGAATCCTACAAAAAAGGTCTTGATCTCAAGACAGCGGGGAAAATTATAATAGATTTATTTAAAAAGCAGTATAGAGCTATAGAAAAAATGGAAATAAACTTTTTCATAGACGAGAACAATGTAAGGGATATTGCCACGATTGCAAAGAAGATATTTGAGGAAAGGGAGGATAGGCTAAAATCTTTGAGCGACGAATCCGTTGATGTATTCTACATATGCACACTCTGCCAGAGCCATGCACCAACGCATGCATGCGTAATAGCTCCGAGCAGACCGTCAAACTGCGGCTCTATTTCTTGGCTCGAAGGAAAGGCAGCTGTAGCGATGGATCCCGATGGCGGCATCTTTGAAGCTAAAAAGGGTGATACACTAAATGAAGTTAAGGGAGAGTTTAAAGGCGTAAACAAGGTATACAGCGAGAAAACTGATAAGAAGAGAGTGTATCTGCACAGCATATTTGAGTTTCCGCACACATCATGCTCCTGCTCAGAAGCAATTGCCTTCTATATACCAGAGGTTGATGGAATAGGAGTTGTGGACAAGGACTTCAAGGGAAGCACACCGCTTGGCTTAGACTTCAAGAGCATGCTCTATCAGGTATCAACTGGTGCACAGCTCGAGGGTTTTGTGGGAATAGGATACGGCTACCTTAAATCCCCAAAGTTCCTTCAAGGCGATGGGGGCTGGCAAAGAGTTGTCTGGCTCCCAAAGGCTCTAAAGGAGAAAATCTACAGCTACATACCAAGCGATATGAGGGATAAAATTGCAACCGAGGGCGAGGCTACAGATGTAGAGAGTTTAAAGAAGTTTTTAATAGAGAAGAACCATCCAATTGTAAAGAGGTGGAAAGAAGGCAGGGAAGTGGAGAGAAAGGAAAAGAAAGAGGGTAGAGAACAGAAAGCTAAAGTATTAGCCTCTGCTGGATTTAAGGTTGTCTTTGAGGACGTTGACATATACATAGGAAAGATTATATTTAAAGAGTAAATTTTAAACTTTGTCGTAGTATCAGAAGAAGATATTGCAGAATTTGAAAAGGAAGCAGGAATCTCAGATAGAAAGCTCTAAAACGTTAGGAAGCAAAACAAGGATATGGGTAAAATTATACAAACAGAGGTTCCAGAATAGGTCGATGATGAATTTATGAATAAACTTAAAGACATGTTGATAGAAAAGCTACAAGAAGGAATAGGAAAAGATTATGCAGACATCAGACAGCACAACCTATACTTCACGTTAAAATTCCCAGAAATGAAAAATTTAGATTTTAATCTTAATAAAGAATTGAAACTTCAATGAAGAATTAAGAATTATTGGTAAACCAAGTTTTTTCAAGATTTCTTGGATATAGCAAAAATATCTGAAAAATAGGATTTTATAACTCCCTTGCTGAGTCATGACTCAGCAAGGGAGTTATAAATTTTATGAATTGTTCATAAAATTTATGCATTCCTCTTATCTGTTCTTATTTCTTCATATTTGTTCTTAAATACCTTTATAAATCTCTTCTTTTGCTTAAAATATGGGGGTAATGCAATGATAGACTTGGAGGTATTTAAAACATCGAGTAGCATGTTCTTTCTAATATGGGGTGGTGTGCTTGTATTCTCCATGCACGCTGGCTTTGCCTTCTTGGAAGCTGGCATGGTTAGAAGGAAGAGCGTTGTAAATGCTTTCAACAAGATACTCACGGAGTGGCTTTTAGCGGCTGTTGGCTATTTTGTTCTCGGATATGGTATTGCTCATGGAATATTTTTCGCTTTAATGAGTGTTGGTGCTATAGAGAAGGCAAATCTCCAATACAACCTTGCCCACTACTTCTTCATGCTCACGTTTGCAACTGCATCAATAGCTATAATATCAGGCGGCGTTGCTGAGAGGATAAAATTTAAAGCTCATGCATTGGCAGCTGTCTTCGTAACTTCGCTTATCTATCCATTTTTTGAAGGCTTAGTTTGGGATTCAAACGCTATATTCGGGAACCCCTTAGGAAGCGAGAGCGGATTCTTGGCAAGAGTTTTTGGATCTCCGTTCCACGACTTCGCTGGTTCTGTCGTTGTGCATGCAATAGGTGGCTGGCTTGCACTACCGGCGATATACATACTCGGTCCAAGGCTTGGGAGATTTGTAGATGGGAAGGTTGTCGAGTTCCCCATACACTCGGTTCCCTACGTAGCTCTCGGCTCTTGGTTCCTTGCAATAGGATGGTATGGCTTCAACGTTGCGAGCGCGGGCTCGCTTGATACACTTTCTCTTGGACTGGTGGCTGCAAACACAACGTTAGCGATGGCAGGCGGCGGGTTAGCCGCATCAATACTTTCGAGAAACGATCCGGGCTTTTTGCACAACGGAGTGCTCGCTGGCTTGGTAGCTGTGTGTGCGGGGAGCGATTTATATCATCCTCTCGGTGCGTTTGTAGTTGGTGCTGTTGCAGGAGCTCTATTTGTATGGGGTTTTAAGTTTGAAATAGATACTCTAAAAATAGATGATGTTCTCGGAGTATGGCCTCTGCACGGCTTATGTGGTGCTTGGGGCGGAATAGCCGTTGGAATATTTGGTTCATCTGCTTTGGGCGGTGCTGGCGGTGTAAGCTTTCTGTCCCAGTTCTTAGGAACCCTCATAGCTGTTATATATGCAGTAATAGCTTCAACGCTTCTGTATCTCGCAATAGACAAGACGGTTGGACTGAGAGCAAGCAGAGAGGAAGAACTCAGAGGACTTGACTTATCATACCATAGAACAGATGCCTATCCAGAGGAAGCTATGATGAGGTGATAAAATGAAAAAAATTGAGGCAATAATAAGACCCGAAAAGCTTGAAGAGGTAAAAAAAGCTCTTGAGGAGATAGGTTGTTACGGAATGACCGTCAGCGAGGTTCGAGGAAGAGGAAGGCAGAGAGGAATAGTTCATCAGTGGCGTGGAAGAGAGTATAGAATAGACATGCTTGCAAAGATAAAACTTGAAATTGTCGTTTCTGATGATATGGTCGAAGATGTGGTCAACAAGATAATAGAATCTGCAAGAACGGGCAACGTAGGAGATGGAAAGATATTCATAGTCCCAGTGGAAGAAGTTATAAGAGTAAGAACCGGAGAAAGAGGAGAAAACGCTATAGGACATGGAAAAAATGTTTGCTAACAAAATAATAAAATTTTAGAGATATTTTGAAAGTTCTTTGATATCTGGTTCTATTTCAACTGGCTTCTCGTAAGCCTTAAATACTATTTCTGGATCTTTTAGTGCATGTCCAGTTACGACACATACTATTCTTTCATCTTTATCAACAACACCCTGCTCAACGAGCTTCTTTAGTCCAGCGATGCTTGTTGCAGAAGCAGGTTCTACGCCTATGCCCTCTCTTCTTGCAAGGAGCTTCTGTGCTTCGATAATTTCCTCATCGCTCACACTCTCTGCATACCCATTGCTCTCGTAGAGTGCCTTAAGAGCCTTTGGAGCATTTACCGGCTTTCCAATTCTTATAGCCGTGGCAATTGTTTCCGGATTTTCTTCTGGCTCAATTTCCTTTTTACCCTTTTTAAAAGCTTTAACAACGGGACTTGCACCGCTTGCTTGAATGCCAGTCATCATTGGTAGCTCATCTATAAGCCCGGCTTCTTTAAACTCTTTAAATCCCTTCCATATGGCTGAGATGTTTCCGCAGTTCCCCATAGGCACCACTACTCTGTCAGGAACTTCAAAGTTCAGCTGATCAACTATCTCAAAAGCCTCACTTTTCTGCCCTTCAAGTCTAAAGGGGTTTACAGAATTAAGCAGATAAATATTAAAACGCTCACTCGCTTCTCTTATCAGCTTAAGAGCAACATCAAAGTTCCCTTTTATTCCTATAACCTTTGCACCGTGAAGAATGGCTTGTGCAAGCTTTCCTAAGGCAATTTTGCCAGCTGGAAGCAGAACATAGCATTTTATTCCAGCCTTTGCCGCATATGCCGCCAAGCTTGCTGAAGTGTTTCCCGTAGAGGCACAACCAACCGCTTTTGCGTTTAGTTCAAGAGCCTTTGTAACTCCAACAGTCATACCTCTATCCTTAAAAGAGCCTGTAGGATTTGCTCCCTCGTTTTTTATGTAAAGCTCCTTAACGCCTATCTCTTCTGCAAGTCTCTTCGCATTGTAGAGCGGTGTTCCTCCTTCATTAAGAGTAACAATGCTGTCTCCCTTTATTGGCATAAATTCCCTATATCTCCAAAGGTTAAATGGTCTTTTTCTTAAGTCTTCTCTGCTCAACTCTATGCTGTCTATATCAAGAACAACTTCGAGAACGCTTCCGCAAGCCTTGCAAGTATACACAATTTCCTCGGTGCTGTATTCCCTCTTACAATTTACGCATCTCAGCTTCATGGTTTAAATTCTGCACAGCATATATAAATCTTTTTAGAAAACCTTTACCCTTAGCTTTGAAAAATCTTCTTTTATTTCAACATTGTAATTCAAATCCTTAAGAAGCTCCTCTATAAAAACTTTTATAAAATTCTTACTCAACTCTGAGAGAAGAACAAGCGTATATTCATTGTTAGAGGTTTTAACAAGCTTAAAGAAGTTGCACGCCTCAAGCCTTTTAAGGAGGTCCTCAACACTTCTTATTCTATGCCCAAGCTGATCCGCATGCGATTTTGCAATTTTTTTATGAAGCTCGTAGTATTCATCTTTTTTTTCAGAAGATTCAAGAAGCTTTAAAAACATTATCCAGTGATCAACGTCGAGAATTATATGCTCACCCTCAAGAAGCATCTCAACATACGTCTCTATTTTTTCTTTATCCGATATTATATCCTTGTTTTCAGCATAAAACTTCAATGCTCTTCTTATTATTTCACTATTTGAAAGTTTAGTCTCATTTTTCAACTTCTCAAGAAGCTCTGAGGTCTCCTTATCCAAGGCTATCGTTATTCTTGTAGGTATTTTTGGCATAGAAAAAATATAAAAATTAATGTGTGTAAAAAATTAAAAGTAATGCATTATACGCAGCCCGTAGGTTTAGGAGCGCCAGCTATTTTGCAGGCACCCTTGGCTGGACCGCTTGGGAAAAGCTTGTATATGTATTTTAAATCAAATCCCGTCTCCTTAACGAGCTGTCTTATCGGTGGGCATATCTGGAACTTCTTGTAGTAATCTCTTAGGTAGTTTATAACCTTCCAGTGTTCTTCGGTAAGCTCCTTTATACCCTCTTTCTCAGCAAGATACTTTGCAACCTCCTCGTCCCAGGAATCGAAGTCCATCAGAAAGCCATCGTCATCAAGCTTTATCTTCTTCCCGCTTGGTAGTGTTACCTCTTCTGGCATTTCCATACACCTCCATTAATTTCTACATGGTTTTATAG